>CAUVDV010000053.1:0-14709 GCA_963550755.1 uncultured Lachnospiraceae bacterium | reverse complement strand
CAAAAAAACGCACCTCCGTCCCCGGCAAAATTGCGCAAATGGTATATTATTTTTTTTTGGATAGCATTTTGTTCAAAAAAAAAAAGGGGAAAGCAAAAATTTGTGAATTTCCCCTTTTTTTTACCTATTTTTGATTAGTTTGTTATTACTTTTTCTGTATCTTTATCAAAAACATGAATTCTTTCCACATCAAAGGCCAGCTGAACTTTATCGCCTGCCTTGGCGGTCGACCGCGGGCCAACCTTAGCGGTGGTGTCAAAGTTTTCAATGCTGCCGATTAAAATCACTTCAGCGCCCAGCATTTCCGTAACCGCTACTTCAAAATCAACGATTGCTTCTTTATTGGCCATGTAATTTTCATCATCATGAATATCTTCCGGCCGGATTCCCAAAATAACCGTCTTGCCTTCATAGCCGCCGCCTAATACTGCTTTGGACTTTTCGGCTGACAGAACAACCGAGTTAGCGCCAAAAGTCAATCTCGCCCGTTCGCCTTCCTTCGACACTTTCGCTTCAATAAAGTTCATCTGCGGCGAGCCGATAAAGCCAGCCACAAACAGATTGGCCGGTTTGGAGTACAGGGTCGACGGAGAATCGACCTGCTGGATGACGCCGTCCTTCATAACAACAATCCGGGTACCAAGCGTCATGGCTTCTACCTGGTCATGCGTTACATAAATAATGGTTGTTTGCAGCTTTTTATGAAGTTTGGAAATCTCGACCCGCATTTGTACCCGCAGCTTAGCGTCAAGGTTCGACAACGGTTCGTCCATTAAGAATACCTTCGGTTCCCGCACAATGGCGCGCCCCATTGCTACCCGCTGCCGTTGTCCGCCGGATAAAGCCTTCGGCCGGCGATCAAGCAGCGCCTCAATCCCAAGAATCTTAGCCGCTTCCCGTACTCTTCTCTCAATTTCTTCTTTCGGCGTCTTACGCAGCTTTAAACCAAAGGCCATATTATCATATACCGTCATATGCGGATACAGCGCGTAGTTTTGAAATACCATGGCGATATCTCTGTCTTTCGGCTCGACATCATTAACCAAGCGGTCGCCGATATAAAGCTCACCCTCGGTAATTTCTTCCAGACCGGCGATCATCCGCAGCGTCGTTGTTTTTCCGCAGCCGGACGGACCGACGAAAATAATAAATTCCTTGTCCGCAATTTCCAGATTAAAATCCGAAACTGCCGTAACATTACCGGAATAAACTTTTTTTACATTTCTTAAAGATAGACTTGCCATTAACAATAGCTCCCTTCTAAAAATAAATATTTGCCTGAATGCCGTCAATCCTTATCGGCATTCGCATTCCTGCTTTTCAAGCTTCACCTTTAATATAACGCCTGTAATTTGCCCACACTTCATCAAACCGTGAGCGTCTTACCTAAACTGTACCCATAATATACCTTAATTTCAAATTCTCGACAATTGATAAAATACCCAAAAATAAAGGAAGCTTTCTGTCAGAAATGTCATCTTAGCGCTTTTTCAACAAAGTTTTTTACAAAAAGCAAACAAATCCTTATGCTTTCAGCCAAATTTTGTCCTCCCGCAAAAACACTTTGTTATATTTTAGTTATTTTGACATGGTGTTTTTCACTTTTATTTCCGGATGTTCAATAAAGCCTTCGCCAAACACCTCCCTGGCGTCGGTTACAATCATAAACGCCCGCCGGTCGATTTGCTTAACAATTTCCTTAACCGTAATAATCTGACGCTTGGACATCACGCACAGCAGCACCTCTTTTTGGTTGCCGGTGTATTTTCCCACGCCGTAAAGCGAGGTTACGCCCCGCTCAATCTGTTTCATAATCTCGGCGGCAATCGCTTCATGCCGGTCGGAAATAATATAGGCCGCTTTAGAAAAGTTCATGCCCTCTAAAATCGCATCAATCACTTTCATCGAAATATAAACGCTGATAATCGCATACATTGTCCGTTCGCTGCCAAAGACCATAAACCCGCCCAAAATAATTGAAACATCCATTACCTGCATCCACCGGGCCATGCTCAGGCTTGGGAAAAAGTGATGCAAAATCCCGCCGGCCAAATCCGTGCCGCCGGTGGTGGCATTGGCGGCAAAAACCAAGCCAATCCCCATTCCCGCCAAAAGACCGCCGAAAACCGAGCCCAAAAAGAAGTCATGCGTCAGTTTCGGTAAAAATTTGGTGTATTCCAGTGCAATCGACAAGAAAACAGTGGCAAATAAACTTTTGCCGCCAAATTCCTTGCCCCGGATAATAAAAGCAATCAAAAACAGCGGAATATTAATGACCAAATTAGTAACCGACAGCGGCACGCCGCCCGGCCACAAGCCTTGCGTGAAGTCTTTCACGATGATGGCCAGTCCCGTAACGCCGCCAATAACCAGTCCCATCGCCTCAAAATAAACATTGAGCGCAACCGCCAGCAAAGTGGTGCCCACCATAATCAAACCATAATCAATGATCTTATATTTTTGCTTCCATCTTAACATCATGCCGCTCCTACCTACTCTTTTTTACTGCCCGCAAGAACTGCGGGAGCTTTAACATCCGCCGCCAGCGGCTGGGCTGCTTGAGCAAGCGGTAAAACCATTCCAAATGCAGCCGAATAAAAAACTGGGGTGCCCGTTTAACCCGGCCGGAAAAGCCGTCAAAAGAGCCGCCCACGCCGATAAAAATTTTAGCATCCAGTCGGTTCCGGCAACGGGCAATGAATTCCTCCTGCTTCTTAGCGCCCAGCCCGACCAGCAGCACATCCGGCGCACAGCGGTTAATGTCTTCGGCAATTTCCTCAACATCCTTAAAATAGCCGTTATGCGTGCCCAACACCTTGGCTTTTGGATATTTGGCCATGATTTTTTGCGCCGCTTCGGCCGCAACTCCTTCTGCCGCCCCCAAAAAATAATAGCTGGCCTCCGTTTCGGCGAACAGCCTCAGTTGCAAGTCATAACCGGCCACCCGCTCCGGCAAAGGCCTTCCCAGCTTTTTGGCCGCCATCACCACGCCAATGCCGTCGGCCGTCACCATATCCGCCTGGTTTAAGGTATGACGAAAAGCGGCATCCTCCTTCGCCAGCATAATGATTTCCGGATTGACTGTAAAAATCATCCTTTTTTCCGGCTCGCTCAGCCATCGGCGCACCGTCTGAACCGCCTGATCCATCGTCAGCACGTTAATCCCCACACCTAAGATTTCTATTTTGGGGGCCTTTTTTTCTTTTTTCTCCGGCTGCATGCTTTCCTCCTGTTGACGCAAGACGACCCTATCGTTGATAGGGTCTTTGAGTTGAGTATTCGTTTCGTTTTCCCTGACCACAGCCAGCCGCCGCCAACACTTAAAGACAAACGGCCGGAAAATATTTATGGTCTTTCGGTCAGTCCTAAGACAATCACAATTTCTTCTTCCTTACCCTTGAGCGATTCATCGACTTCTATTTCAGCGCCGGCAAAATAAGGCAGCAATTCCTCCCCGATGGCCTGGGCATAAACTTTTAAAGTCGTTTTTTCCACCGGTTTGGTCGAATAATTTCCGGTTTTAATTACCCGGTAACCCGCTCCTTCCAGCGTCTGCTTCGTCCGCGCCGCCAGACCCGCGATATTCGTGCCGTTATAAACGCCGATCGGCATCAGCTTGACATCGTACACTTCTTTTATCTGAACGCCGCTATTCGGATCCGGTTCCGGATTGGTCGCCGGCGCCGGCTTCTCGTTCGGCTGTTGGGCAGCGGATTCAGGCTGGGCGCTCTTACCCGGCTGCTCACTATTTTGTCCGGCCGTCAAATTCTTCGTTGTCAGAATCGTTTCAAACAATTCCTTGGACTTAGCTGAGTCATAGGCGTATTTCTTATCTTCGGTGGCGCTGCCGGGAAGCGTAGTCATTTGGATTTTATCCAAACTGATTTGATCTAAGTATACCAGATAATCGGCCGCATCTTGGAAATTGGTTTGAATGTAAGGATATATGCTCTTGATAATACCGGGCAAATTCACCTTGTTCTCCGGCGTTAAAAGTTTTTCCACAAAGGCTCTTAAAAATGCCTGCTGCGTTTTGATCCGGCCTAAATCGGCGTCCGGATATCCCCGGTAACGCACTAATTGCTCAGCTTTTTCTCCGTCTAACTCCTGCATGCCCTGGCTTAACTGAATATGCAAATTTTGCGCCGGGTCGGAATAATTCATATCCACCGGCACTTCAAACGGAATCGGCCCAATCACATCGACAATATATTTAAATGCAGTTAAATCCAAATTCACATAATAATCAATATTCATATGGAACGCATTTTCCAGTACCTTAACTGACGCCTCGTTCCGACTGTCGGCGCCAACGTAGGCCGGCACCTCGTTAATCGGTATAATCTTCGGCACATCCCGGCGCTTGGCGGAAATCTCGGTATACATCTCCTCCGGCCAGTTAAACTTGGTATCGCGCGGTATCGATACGACATTAATTTCCTGATTTTTATGATTAAAAAATACCAGCATATTGACATCGGTCCGGTAGGCTCCCACCTGATCGACCCCAAACAAAGCAACCACCGTGAACGCCTTATCTTTAGCCGATGTTTTCGCATCCTCGTTTTTTAAAACCGGATTCTGCAAGACCTTGCTCAGCAGATTATTTTTAGCAACCAGCACATAAATTGTCGTTGCCAGCGCAGCCATTACCGCAAAAACGGCTAAAGCCATAAAAAACACCCGAAAAAACTTGTTCCTGCGAACTTTATCTCTATTTGCCAACGGCTTCACCTCATTTCTTTTCCTACTGTTTTTCTTCCGCCTGATCCTGACCGGCCGTATCCTTTTGTCCGTCTGTCTTTATCTGTTCGCCGCTTTTGGGCGCTGCTTGCTCACTGTTATTTTCGGTTTCGGCTGGCTTTTCGGCCAAAAGTTCTTGAACCTGCTCATGATTCTTCTCAATATCAAAACGCAGAATCGACGCGCCGTTAACGCTGTCAGCGTAGCCTTCCAGCGTAATCATGTTGTCCGTGCTCATGACATGAGCAATATCTTTATCCAAAAAATAATTTAAATAATCCATGATCACCACGATACCAAAATCCGCTTTAAACATCTTAAAGACTTGTCTGATCAGGCTGGTCATCTGTTCGGTGCTGCTGGCGGTAATTTTATGGAACAAAGCCGTAATAAAACTCTGCTGCACCTTGATCCGCTGAAAATCACCCATTTTATAGCCGCGGAAACGAACCAGCCCCTGCGCTTTTTCTCCGTCCAAAAGCTGCAGCCCCGGCTTTAAATCAATTCGCAGCGGCGGATTTTGATAGGGATCCATTTTATACATCCGCTCCGGCACATCAAACTCAACCCCGCCGACAATATCAACCACTTCCTTAAAACCGCTGACATTAATGGTCGCCATATAGTCAATAGTTAAACCGGTCAGCGCTTCAATTACCTGTTTTAAGGTTTGCAGTCCTTCTTCCTTGGCGCCCATGTTGATATAAATTTCATTGATCCGGCAATGGGCGATCTTAATATCCGGATTGGCTTTTTTTATGCTTTTAAACGGCTCTTGGCTAAAATCAATATAAAAATCCCGCGGCACGGAAATAACCTTGATTTTATTCTGCTCGGTATCAACCCGCCCTACCATCAGCACGTCCGTCAGTTTATTGGACTGGTCAAAACCAACCATCAAGCCGGTTTTTGATTCCGGGACAATTTCTTTTTCCGGTTCCGGCACTTTCTCCGGCTCCTTTTCCGGCTGCTCCTGCTCCGTCTTGTTGTTTTCCGTTTTTTCCGTCTTTGCTTTTTCCGTCATTTGAATCACTACATAACTGCCGGCCAGCAAAATAACAATCATGCAGCATAGTATCGCCAATATTTTACTTTGTTTCCCCATTTTCTTTAAAAACGCTCCTATACTTTAATCCTTATCCTAAAAGTCCGAGCACAGGCGGCCTTTGCCGCCGTCCTCAGCCTATAATGTCAGCGTCAAAAAAGTGAAATCCTTTTGCCCAGGGCATTGGCTTTTCATGCCTTTGACACTTGTATCATCATATCACAAAATATCAAATTTGAGTAGTCCATCTTTTTATTCTAATCAAATTTTTATTCTTAAACGCTCCGCCTTCTCCTGCCGCCTAAAACTATCCCTCCGACCAGCCGCCGGACAAAAAGGCCGCGCCGGCCGAAAAACAGTCAAATGAAAAAGTGCGGCGATTCCGGCAGGTCATAGTAATTTCTCAAAAAACACCTGTTATCTTGACAAATCGCTTATATAGCGTTAAGCAAATAGAAAATTCGTCCTGATATTTTTCTTGAAAGCAAGCTTTCCGCCATATCAAAACGAAGTTTCCGCTTATTGGCATCTAACTCAAGAACTCTCGTTTTGCGCGGTAATCGGAATAAAGATATCGGTATGTTCTTTTTCCGCCAGCTGCCGGCTTTTTTCCTTAGCCAGTTCCTCAAACCGGCTCTGGGAGTTGAGGACTTCCTTGCCGCGCCGGTCAATGTTATGGTACTGCTTTTCTTGATTTTTCAGCTTGGCCTTAACGGTATCCTTTAAAATGATGGCCAGGATTCGGAAAAGCCTTTGCTTAATCTCCGCACCTTCAATCGGAAAAAGAAGCTCCACCCGGCGGTCTAAGTTTCTCGGCATAAAATCGGCGCTGGACAAATAAACTTCCTCCCGGCCGTCATTATAAAAATAATAAATCCGGCTATGCTCCAAATATTTCCCAACAATCGAACGGACACTGATATTTTCGCTGACCCCCGGAATCTCCGGTATTATACCGCAAATCCCGCGGACAATCAAGTCAACCTGAACTCCGGCCATCGCCGCCTGATAAATTTCCTTCATAATACCAAGGTCGCACAGCGAATTCATCTTGCAAATCATCTTGGCCGGCCGCCCCTGGCGGGCATGCTCCGCTTCCCGCCGAATCAGCTGATAAAACTTTTCCCTGAGCCCGGTCGGCGCCATGGTCAGCTTATGCAGCCTTGGCGGTTCCGAATACCCGGACAAAGTGTTAAAAACCGCCGACGCATCCGCGCCGATTAACTCGTTGCAGGTCAAAAGCCCCATATCGGTATAAAACCGCGCCGTTACGTCATTGTAGTTGCCAGTGCCCAAATGAACATAGCGGCGGATGCCGTCCTCTTCCTGACGCACGACCAGCGTGATTTTACTATGCGTTTTTAAGCCCACTAGACCATAAATGACATGGCAGCCCGCCCGCTCTAAACTGCGCGCCCACTGAATATTATTTTCCTCATCAAATCTGGCCTTTAACTCAACCAGCACCGTCACTTGCTTTCCGGACTGAGCGGCTCTGGCCAGCGCCTGAATGATCGGCGACTTGCCGCTGACCCGGTAAAGCGTCTGCTTAATGGCCAGCACCTTGGGATCCTCAGCCGCCGTTTTCACAAAATCCACCACCGGCTGAAAACTTTCAAACGGATGATGCAGGAACAAATCTCTTTCCCGAATGGCGGCAAAAATATCTTCTTTCAACTCCCACGGCTGGCAGGGCGTAAAATCAGAATATTTCATTTCGGCACCGCATTCGTCGCCGTAAAACTTCATTAAAAAGGTAAAGTCCAGCGGCCCGTCAATCGCGTAAACGTCTTTGCGGTGAATTTCCAGTGATTTTTGCAAATGGTCGACAATCCGCTGGTCAATGTCTTTTTTCACCTCCAGCCGAATGGCCTGCCCCCATTTTCGCTGCTGAATTGACTTTTCAATCTCCAGTAGCAGATCTTCGGCTTCTTCCTCATCAATCAAGAGGTCGGAATTGCGGGTGATCCGATACTGCCCGCAGGCCAGTACTTTGCGGCCTACAAACAAACGGTCGATATATTCGGTGATGATATCCTCCAAATACACAAATTCATAATGCCCCTCCGCCGCCGGAATCTTAATCAGCCGGTCGATAATCGACGGCACCTGAATGGTGGCAAATTCTTCCTTGCCCTTATTTTCCACAATTACCCCAATATTTAAGGTCTTATTCATAATCAGCGGAAACGGCCGCGAGGAATCCACGCCCATCGGCGTTAAAATCGGGTACAAGGCATTGGCAAAATACTGCTCGACAAAACTTTTTTGTGTAGCGGTCAGCTTCGCCGGCTCCGAATGAAAAACAATCTTTTTTTTGCGCAGCTGCGGCAAAATTCCTCTTTTAAAATGCTGCACCTGTTCTTCCACCATGATATGCGTCCGCACCGAAATCGCTTTGAGTTGCTCCTTGGGCGTAAAACCGGCAAAATCTTCTTTGACATACCCGGCGCCAACCTGCTCTTTAAGTGAAGCAACCCGCACCATAAAAAACTCGTCCAAATTGGAACTGACAATCGACAAAAACTTTAACCGCTCAAACAAGGGATTTTCCGGATTTTCCGCTTCCTCTAACACCCTTTGGTTAAACTCCAGCCAGCTTAGCTCTCTGTTTTCATAATACTGCGGATTTAATAAATCAACGGCTTGCCTATCTTTCTGCGTCATTATTGGTACTCCTTTTTAATCTTTAAAATCGGCATAACGCCAAAGACTTCTTTAAAAAACTTGGCTTTGGCCTGAAAGCTCCATTCCTCCAAGGTTGTATTGGCTAAAAAACGAGTCGCGGCGGTCACGATCAATTCCTTGTTCTTGACAGCAATCGACTGCAAGGTGTATTTTCCCTGATGAGATTTATCCAGGGCATTGGCCAGGCCAATAATGGCTGTCAGCTTCGACACCAAAATCCGGTCCTGCTGCGGCAGCGCCCGGTAAGCAGCGTCCGTCAGCTTTGGCCGGCTGTCGGTATGATTGCCGGCCACATGGGCAATGATATTGACTTCCCGCTCTGATAAGCCCAAAATCTCCAGCGCCCCGATAATATGATACGAATGAAGCGAATGATTGCTTTGGTCAATCGCTTTGCCCACATCCTGCAAGATAATGGCCGCCCGTAAAAGCAGCTCCTCTTCGTTCATGCCATGCAGGCGCTTGGTCTTTTGAAAGATAAAAGCAGCATAATTTTCCAGCGTCCTCTGATGCTTCTCATGATAATAAAAGCGCCCCGCCACTTCTCTGGCATTTTCCAAAATATCATCAGCATAAGCCGCTTTGCTGGTCAGCGAATAAATTTCCTCATGCATCTCATTGATTAGCCCTTGATTTAAGCCGACCTTGGACAAAATAATCTGCTTGGCGTCAATCTGCATGATCAAACTGCCCAAAAGCATGATAATCGGTTGCAGGATCTCCGCTCTTTCATAGGGGATTTCATAATTTTTCTGCAGTTCTTCCACACTTTGCCGAAGAATAAACTGATACAGCCGGTAAAACTCCTCCGCCGGAAAGCGGTCGCCGCTTTGCTGAAAAAAGGATTGCTGAATCCGGTTGAGCAGCTTGATTTCCCCGCCGACCACAATTAAGTTTTTATATGTCAAATTTTCCTGAAAAATATCAATCGCGTCCAGATTGGCCTTGATATATTCTTCAATCACCATTTGATAATCAAGCAGTTCATTTTCCAGCGTTCCGAAAACCTCGCGCAGGCGGAGCGCGCCAATCTTGATATTTTGGGTGGAATGGAGCGTCTGGTCGTGATAGGACGTGATTTGAATACTGCCCGCTCCCATGGCAATCATCAAGGTATTTTCCTTTAAAATATTGTCATTTTCGCTCATGCACGACTTGATCGCCCGGTGATGATAAAACTGCTCTTCCGAGTTACTGATCACCTGAATCTCAATGCCGGTCTTTTGTTTAATCTGATCGATAATATAGTCGCGGTTGCCCGCCTCTCTGAGCGCCGAAGTAGCCACTGCCTTATAATAGGACACCTGATAGTCCCGAATCACCTGGGCAAAAACCTCCAGCAGCTCACACAGCTTATCCACCGACTCAAAACTAATCTTGCCGTCGTTAAAGGTATCCCGCCCCAGCGTCGTCGTTTTGTAAAAATAATCCAGCTCCCGGTATTCGCCTCTGCGGTTAATCTCGCCGACCGTCATTTGAATCGAATGAGAACCGACGTCAATGGCTGCAATTTGTTTCTTTGGCATAATTCTCCTCCTGCTTGTAAAAGAAAAGCCGTTTTTAAAAGGATAAGCCCAAAGGCAAAACAACCGGCGTTCCTTTTTTAATCCTTATCTTTTTATTTTAACTCATATCCGGGAAACAGTAAAGCGATTTTGCTAAATTCCCAAATTTAAAAAAGCACGCTGCCATCAACGCGCTTTTTTCATATTTCGTTTTATCTGCTAACTGGTTTGATGATTTTGGTAACACTTCTTTTAACGTTTCCTTGTTAAAATATAAGCTCAAAGCTGACGCGGCCTCCTTCCATAAACTTGGCCGCCGCTTTATCGTCCACATTTGCTTCATCAACCTCCAAATTCAGCAGTTTTTCCGTCAGGTACATTCCCTCTTTTTCCGCTGTTATTTTCGGTTTTAGTTCCGAATATTTTGCATTAAAATCCGAATGGCTAATGATCGAAAATTCATACAGCGGCTTAAAAAAGCCAGCTTCACTTAAAAAACAAAGCGTTATGGTCAAACCACCGTCAGAAAGATACGCCCGCAAAAATTCCGCGCTGTCTTTTTCCTCCAATTTAACCTGCAAACGAGCACCTGTTTTCAAATCCTGGGAAAAAATCTCATAGACCAGTCTGTTATTTATTTCCATTTATCTTTATTTTAACTCATATCTGGGAAACAGTAAAGCGATTTTTTTCATGCGGTAAAGGGAAAATTTTTTCCCAAAAATAAAAAAATACTGATTTTAAAAATAGAAAAAGTATAATGCTTATAGGGTCTTGGTTTGACAGACAGTAAAAAGCAGAAACCCTTTCTTATAAAAAATGGGGAAATTCAAGTTCCTGCATGTCTTGTAATTTCATAAACAATCCTATTATAATATAATTATATAAAAAAAGCGCTCCTTATCTTTAAAACCAGCAAAATTATCAATATTGACGGAGGTACACGATGAATAAACCCAGTATTTTTCTAACAGGCATTATTTTACTATTGATCAAATGAAGTTATATTTTTAACAATTCGCTGGAATATCAAATTGTCGGGATTTTTCTGCTAATTATGTCTTTGCCGGTCTTGGTAGAATTTTTTAAAAATTTACTTGCCCTTACCAAAAAAGGCATGGCGAAAACCAAAAAAATTATGACCGAGGGCAGAGATTATCCGATCAATGAAGATTAAAAAAGTTACCGTACTGGCCGCTTTCCTGTCTGACAGCCTAGCCGGAGCCAGGCCGTTTTTCTCCGCCGCTTCAATGAAACGCTTGGCGGATAGTACCTCCAGTTCAACAATTGTTTCCGCCACACTCGCTTCTCCGCTTTTTTTATTTATTTTTCCTGCGTAATATCGCTGCCGAAATACTTCATTGACAGCTTACTCAAAACGCCCTCCTTGGCTAACTCAGAAAGCGCGTTGTTGATCGCCTCGCGCAGCGCGGCCGTTTCTTCTCCCTTCCGCATGGGAATAGCCACGCTGGTCGCATCGGGAGCAAGCACGGCAATTTTCAGATCGGCCGCCGGATGAGCCGCCATATAATCATAATACGTAACCTCGGCGTTCAGCGTAGCGTCAATCCGGCCGGAAAGCAGCAGTTCAAAGGTCTGGTTCAAATCATCCACGCCGGTAACCGTCGCGCCGTAATGCTCTGCTACCTCGGCATAGGTGCTGGAAATAGTGTTGGCGGTTTTTTTGCCAGCTAAGTCTTTCATTTCACGAATTACCGTGTTATCACCTTTGACAATAACAGCCGTCCGGTTATAGGCATAGGGAATGGAAAAATCATATTTTTCCTGCCGCTCGGCGGTAACGTCCACACCGTTTACCATGATGTCATAGCGTCCGGCGTCCAGTCCCGCCAATAGACCGTCCCATTTGCCCTCTACAAAGCTGGCGGTTACGCCCAGCTTATCGGCAATATTTTTCGCCACCTCGACGTCAAAGCCCACCAAAGCATTGCTCTCGTCATGATATGTCCACGGCGCCCAGGTGCCCTCCATGGCCACCACGATTTCGCCCTTCTGTCGGATTTGGCTAAGCAGATCCTTTGCTTCCGGCGACGTTTGCCCAGGTGCCGAATTCGTCCCGCCGCAGGCGGCAAATATAATCAAGCCTAAAACAGCAGCAATTAATACGGTAAATCTTCTTTTCATAATATTCTCCTTATCTGATTGAAATGGTTTGCAGAAACGCTTTTGTCCGTTCCTCTTTGGGCGCCTCAAAAAACTCTTTGGACGGCACGGCTTCTACTACTACGCCATTTTCCATGAAAACCACCTGGGTGGAAACATTTTTGGCAAAAGCCATCTCGTGGGTAACCACCAGCATGGTCATCCCTTCCTCGGCCAGCTGGCGCATCACGGACAGCACCTCGCCGGTCAGCTCCGGGTCAAGGGCGGAGGTCGGCTCGTCAAAATAAATGATCTCAGGGTTAGTGGCAATGGCGCGGGCAATGGCTACCCGCTGCTGCTGACCGCCGGACAGCTGACTGGGGTAATGTTCCATTCGATCCTCCAAGCCAACCTTTTGCAAAGCAGCGCGGGCAATATCCTCCGCCTGCGCTTTCGGCATTTTTCGGCCAATGATCAACCCCTCTGTCACATTTTTTAAAGCCGTTTTATTGCGGAATAAATTATAGCTTTGAAAGACAAAAGCCGTTTTCCGGCGGATAGCATTGATTTCCTTTGGCCGAATCCGCGCCAGATCGTAGGATGCCCCATCAAAAACCAGCGTTCCGCCGTCCGCCCGTTCTAAAAAGTTGGCGCAGCGGAGCAGCGTGGTCTTTCCGCCGCCGCTGGGGCCTAAAATAGCCACCACATCGCCTGTATCCACCTTTAGACTGACATCGCGTAAAACCTCAATCGTCCCGAAAGACTTTCGGATATTTTGTAATTCCATGTGCTCACCCCCTTGGATTTTCATAAGTATTTAGCTTCTTTTCGCCAATGCTTTGAATCTTGGTCAATATCGTGCAGAACAGGAGATAAATCAAACCGACTTCAATGTACAGCACCAGCGGTTCATAGGTTCGCGCCACGATTCGCTGCGTTACCATAAACATTTCCGTAACGGTAATATTAGCCGCCAGCGAAGTATCTTTAACCATCGCGATCAAGGAGTTGAATAAAGGCGGAAAAGCCGTTCGCATCGCCTGCGGCAGAACAATACGGCAAATGATTTGCAAATAGCTCATACCTACGCATAACCCCGCCTCCATTTGTCCGCTGGGAACCGCTTCCAGCGCCGAGCGAATCGTTTCTGCGCAATACGCACCTTCATTAACGGAAAATACCAGCACCGCCGCCGGAAACGGAGCAATTGCAATGCCCAATTTGGGAAGTCCGTAAAAAACAACAAAAAGCTGCACTAAGAGCGGCGTGCCGCGGGTGATCCAAATATAAAAGCGGGCAACTTGGCGCAGCACCGGCACATGGGCAAACTGCACCAACGCAGCCAAGACCGCAATTACCAACGCGATGGAAAAAGATAAAATAGTCAACGGAATGGTCATCGTCAGCCCCGGCAATAAAATTTTCCAGAAGGAATCTAAAAAAAGTTCTATTAAATGTTCGTTCATGCCACGTCCTCCTTTGGCAGCCAACTGATTTGTATAAGAAAATCCCGGAAAATGACGATTTCCCGAGATTTTTTATGCTTTTCCCATGATTGTCAACTTGTCTGCCAGAAACCACCTCGGACTCCGTCCTCGGTCCTTTCTGGCATTCTTATATTTTTCTGTAAAAAAGAAAGCCTGCGAATGCAAGCATTCGGGCTTCTTTTTTCCCGCCCCTTGCTCTCTTTGCTCCGCAGATCGGCTGCCTTGCTCCGCAGATTTGCCTGCCAGAAATCACCTCGGACTCCGTCCTCGGTCCTTTCTGGCATCCTTATATTTTTCTGTAAAAAAGAAAGCCTGCGAATGCAAGCATTCGGGCTTCTTTTTTGCAGAAAAATGCAAATCTGCTTATCTTTTGGAAAATTGTGGGGCGCGGCGGGCTTTTTTCAAGCCGTATTTCTTTCTTTCCTTCATCCGCGGGTCGCGGGTTAAAAAGCCTTCTTTTTTCAGCGCCGGACGATTGTCAGCATCTACTTCCAAAAGCGCTCTGGCGATACCATGCCGGATAGCGCCGGCCTGACCGGTGAATCCGCCGCCCTTAACGGTGATTTTGGCGTCATAGCGACCCAACGCGCCAATCAAAGCCAACGGCTGCCGAACGATTGTCTTTAAGGTTTCCAAACCAAAATATTCATCAATATTCTTGCCGTTTATCGTAATATTCCCATTGCCGGGAACTAAAAATACTCTTGCTACGCTGCTTTTTCTGCGGCCTGTGCCGTAATATTGTACTGAAGCCATGGATTATCCCTCCTTTATTAGCCTAATTGAATGTTCAGTGTCATCGTTTCCGGTTTCTGTGCTGCATGCGGATGCTCTGCGCCGCTGTATACACGAAGCTTCTTTAAGGTTTGACGGCCCAAAGAGTTTTTCGGCAGCATGCCTTTAACTGCATGCATAACAACCTCTTCCGGTTTATTTTTTAGTAAATCTCTATACTTAACTGACTTCAATCCGCCGGGATAACCGGTGTGATGATAGTGGAACTTCTTATCCAATTTATTTCCGGTCAGTACCACCTTATCGGCGTTGACCACAATCACAAAATCTCCCATATCGGCATGGGGAGTAAATGTCGGTTTATTTTTTCCGCGCAGCACCTTAGCTACTTCCGATGCAAGTC
>CAUVDV010000052.1:0-14950 GCA_963550755.1 uncultured Lachnospiraceae bacterium | reverse complement strand
ACGGGCTTTTTCTGACATATACGCCATGCAGCAGGAGGCCGTTGGATTCCGCCGGACTCTTAACAGCATAATTCTCAATCAGCGATCTCAGAATCCGCATCGCAATATTGGTATAGTATTCTGCCTTATCTGCCGGTAAATATTTGGCCATTTCCAGCATCCCGCAAACCGCAATCGCCGCTGCCGAGCTGTCCCGCGGCTCATCGGAACCATCAGTAAACTCAAAGTCCCAATACGGCACCAAATCTTTCGGCAAATGCTCAATAAAGAAATCCGTCATCTTATAAAAAGTATCTAAGTATTCCGGACGTTTCACATAGCGGTAACTAAGCGCCGTACCGTAAATCCCCCAAGCCTGTCCCCGCGACCAGGCCGAGGTATTGCTGTAACCCTGATGCGTTACACCGTACATCGGCTCGCCGGTTTCTTTATTGAAATAATAAGTATGATGAGTGGAGTTGTCTTCCCGCAATACTACTTTTAAAGCAGTATGGATATGCTTGGTGGCAATTTCCTCATATTTCTTGTCGCCGGTCACTTCACTTGCCCAGTACAGAAGCGGCAAGTTCAGCAGACAGTCAATAATCAGCCGATAATTGTCGTCCGCTCCCATCTTTCCCCAAGCCTGAATAAAATCGCCCTTGGGCTGATAGCGGGAAATCAGGTTGTCCGCCGCCAAAATCGCCGCTTGCTTGCCTTCCTCATTGCCGGTCAGCTTATAAGCCGCCACGCAGGACAGGCTGTATAAAAAGCCCATGTCATGATGATCGACATCAATCCGCTGTTTAATCCGATTTAAAAAGCTGTGCACCTGCTTTTTGCCAATCTCCTTAAACCGCTCATCGCCGGTCATCTCATAGGCCAGCCACAGCTGCCCCGTCCAAAAGCCGGAAGTCCAAGTCGTGTTCTCCGACGGCGTATAAAAATTATCGGTCGTGCCGTCCACCTTAAAACTGTCGGTAAACTGGTCAAGGTCAGCCCGAATCACAGTTACCGCGGCGTCGACCGCCTGTTTAATCTCCTCTTTGCTTGCTGCTTGATAATCCTGATAATTCATATTTTTTCCTTTCTTTGCAGATAGTTCCTTTGGTAAAATTTCTTTTACTATTTTCTATTATTTGGCCTGATATTTTTTCTGATGGGCTTTTAACTTTTTCATAGCCAATCGTAAACATTTAGCTTATCATAATTTTCCTTAGCGGTTATCATCAGATCTGCTTTCGTTCTTGGTCTTGGCATCGCATTTTCTTTCTATTTTAAAATAAGTAAAAAAGTCTAAAAAATTGACTGCATTAAAAACGGATCTTTGATCAACCGCAAATGCTCCTCCAGCACCGGATCCCATTTTTGGCAAAACTCATCATGCGCTGACAACTCGACCGGCGAAAGCTGATAAGGATCTTTCTTCAAATCATAATAATAGCGCTTTTGCTTTTTGCCCGGCTCTACACCGTTATCAATTACGTAAGTAAAGTCTTTCCCCCTAAGCCCCCGCCAACCAAAGGCTTTGTTATTTAGACCCAGCTGCCGGTAAGGCGCAATCAGCTCCGGCATACCCGGAATCATGGACAAAAAGACCGCCTCGGCCTCCGTCTGCCGCCGATAAGCCTGATTAGTTAAGTCCTCTGCCGCTCCGGCCGGGTCAATCAGCGGATAAAAGCTTTTGCCCTGAACCGTATCCGGCACCGGAAGCCCGGCCATATCCAGCAAAGTCGGCATATGGTCCATACTGGCAAAAAGTTCGTCCGTCCGTCCCGGCGCAATTCCCTTGCCTCTGACCATAAAAGGGATCCGAATCGATTCTTCATACCAGATATTTTTGCCCATCAGCCCCTGCGAGCCCATCATATCGCCGTGATCAGCACTTAAAATAACAATCGTGTCATCCTTTAGCCCGGCTTCTGTCAAATAATCAAGGAGCCGGCCGAAGTTCTCATCCAGTCCCCGGATGGCCGCATAATATTCCCGGTATTTTTTTAAATAAACCGGATCCTTCCGCCACTCGGCCGGGACATTCGGGGCAAAATCAGCGGCCGCCGGCTGAGCGGCCAAATATTTTTCCGGCACCTGCTCATACGGCGGATGTGGCGGGTTCCAGGACACGACCATGCAAAACGGCTTCGTCCGATCACGGTTTTGCAAATAGCCAATCGCCTGATTTGTTTCCACCTCCACCGACCAGCTGCCCGGATAAATCGGCCGCTCCGAGTTCTGCCAATAATGGGGATTTAAATGTTCGTCCATCGCTCCATAGGAAAACCAATAATCAAAACCATGCCGCCGTTCGCCGTCCGGCGTATAAGCATCCCATTCCTTGGCGGTCGAAGCCGGCTTTTTAAAGAAGTTCTTCTCACTGGCGTCCAAATGCCATTTGCCGATATAGGCGGTTTGATAGCCATGCTCTTTAAACACTTCGCCAAAGGTAACCTCCTGCGGTTTTAAACAAACCACCTCATCTAAGCCGATCTTACAATTGGTCCACATGCCGCAGGCATAGGGATATTTGCCGGTTAACAGCGCCGCCCGGTGCGGCGAGCACAGCGGATAACTGCTGATCGCCTGGTCAAAGACCAAGCTTTCCGCTGCGAAGTCATCCATCCGCGGAGTCTGCACCGGCTCACCCTCAAAGCCCAGCGCCGTTTTCCGCCATTGATCGGCAAAAACATATAAAATATTTTTCATCATAACCTCATTTCTGTATCATTCATTTTTTTGATTTCATTTTTTCTAATTAGCTATCCGCTTTAAGGCCAAACGCTTTGCCAAAACACACTGCAAAACCCCATTCCCTGCTTCTGTCAGACCGCTCTGCATACTCCCTATTGCGTTTGCGATTTCCCCGCCGGCCCCTCAAAGCGCGCTTTCTCCGCTGCCTGAAAACCCTGCCTAAAGCTTTGCTTTTACTTGGGCACATAAGGTCACCGGGCAAAACGTCGCCAAATTACAGGATTTTCGCACATAGCCATAAGAGCAGTAAATGCGCCGGATAAAAAGCATAAAAAAGATATTTCAACGCCGGGCCTTTTTTACCGTTAAACAGCAGCAGCGCCGGAAAGCTTAAAGCCGCGCAGCATTCAATATATTGCCCCCAGAAAAAACGGCCGGACAGCAGCGTATCGAGCAGACCGTAACCGACCAACAAAAAGAAAGCCATACCATACTTGCGCACCGGCTCGTTCCGGTAATAATAAAAGCTCATCACCCAAATCACGCCCCAGCCGCCGTAATCCATCCGAAAATAAGAAGCCACACAGGCAAACAGCAGCGTAATTCCCCAAAAAGCAAAACCGTTTTTCCGCTCCGGTGAAAGCTTTCTATAAAGATAAACCGCCGCCAGCACCAAACTAAAGGTCCACATCACATTTTGATGGCCTGAATAAATGGGCTTACCCCAAAATGCCAAATCAAAGGGCAGTTCCGAAATCACGGCAAAGATCAGCATCCGGCCAATATATTTTTCCAGGCTCTTGGTCCGCGCCATCCCTTCCACCAAAAGAAAAGCAAAGATTGGAAAAGCAATCCGGCCAATCATCCGCAAAATGATATACTGCGGAAAAAGAATTGCTCCGATATGATCAATTGCCATTGTTACAATCGCAATCATTTTCAGCCAAAATGTCGACATTCGCCGCTCCTTTCCATCGCCTGAACCGGCGTATCTGCAGGTGCATACCGGCAAACGCAAACGATAGCCCCTTTTTATCTCATTAAATAGCCCCCTCGCCGCTCTCAGCCGTGCCGGCCGGAATCAGGCATTGTTCCTTGGGGAAAATCATAGCAAACTCGCTTCCGCTCCCTTTTTTGGAGCGCGCCCGAATTTGGCCGCCTTGACCAATGACCAGCGCCTTGGCAATCGCCAGTCCCAACCCATGTCCGCCGGTTTCGCGGGCTCTGGACTCATCCAGACGGTAAAAGCGCTCAAACAAACGCGGCAATTCCTCGGCCTCGACGCCAATTCCCTGATCGCGTACCCCGGCATAAACAAAACGGTCATCCGTATAGCAAAAAACGGTAATTTGCTTGCCCGCGTCTGTGTATTTAATCGCGTTATCCATAAAAATACGCAGCACTTGCTTAACTTTGGCCATATCCAAATTGCACCACAGCTCCGGCACCGCCTCCGCCTGAATGACCTGCTTTCTGGCATTGACCAATTTAGCCTGCTCAGCGATCTGCCTGGTCAGCGCGGATAAATCAAAAATTTCATATTCAAACGACAGGGTTTGATTATCCGACCGGGCCAAAGTCAGCAGATTCTCGACCAAGCCCTGCATATTCTGCGCTTCATCCAAAATCGCGTCCAGCGCTTCATGCAAGATCTTCTCATCGGTCTTGCCCCAGCGGCTGACCATCTTGCCGTAGCCGCCAATAATGGCAATCGGCGTCCGCAGCTCATGCGACACATCCGACACAAATTGCTTCTGCCGGATATAGTCCTGGCTTAAGCGATCCAGCATGTCATTGATGGTAATGGCTAAATCCCGCAGTTCATACTTGGTGACCGAAACATCCAGCCGTTCCTCCATATTTTTGCTGGAAATCTGGGCCGCCGTCCGGGTCATTTTATCAATCGGGCTTAACACCGCCTTGACCCGGCCGCCGCCGATCACGCTTAAAAAGAAAAAGCTGATGCTGCTCGTCAAAGCCATCAACAGCGCCAAAATCGCCGTGTGCCGGGAGTGCCGGACAAAGCTGTGCAGTTGATAAATAACATAATCATTTTTGCCGATACCCTCGGAATATAAATTAAAATAATAGGGTCTTTTTACAATATAATTATATGCCAGCAAATAATACAGCCGCCGGGACAGCGAATCCGGCAGCGGCCCAGCCACAAAATGCTCGGTTCGGATATGCTCCTGCGAGTGCTCTCCAATAATATCAATCGCCAGTTCAATCGCACTGCCTTCACTCAAGCTGTCTAGCCTTTTCTGGAGCGCCTGCTGATTATAGGTTCCCCGGTCATAGGCCAGCAAAGCCTTATTAACATTAGCATTAATTTCTACTCCCAAATGATCAACGCTGTAATAAGTAAATAAAAACGATACCACCACAATCGACAGGAGCGTTAACGCCACATATAAGGTTAAAAAGTCAAAGGTGATTTTGCGCCGGATTGATAAATGAATGCCCAAAAAAGCCGAGCGAAAAAAGTCAGCAATTGCCCCGAAAAAACGCCCGATTAATCGGACGCTTTCTTTGCCTGCTCTCCTAATCATAAATAATATATCCCACTCCCCGAACGGTTCGGATCATCTCGATCCCATATTTCTGATCAATCTTCGAGCGCAGATAACGGACATAAACATCGATCACATTGGTATCGCCATAATAGTCATATCCCCACACCCGCTCCAATATCTTTTCCCGTTCCAGGGCGATATTCTTATTAGAAATCAGGTACTTGAGCAGCTCATACTCTTTTTTGGTCAGGGCAATCATTTCTTCCTTGTACTTAACCTGCCGCTTCATATCGTCCAGCACCAAATCACCGTACTGGTAAATACTGCCGTTTTCCTTGCCAGTCTCCGATTTGTCGCGCTTTAAAGCTACCCGGATTCTGGCCAAAAGCTCCTCAATGGCAAAGGGCTTAGTCATATAATCATTTGCGCCCATGTCTAACCCCATAACCTTATCCGATACATCATCCTTGGCCGTCAGCATAATGATGGCGATATTTCGGTCCGTTTGCCGAATCCGGCGGCAAACCTCAATCCCGCTCATAACCGGCAGCATCAAATCCAAAATAATTAAGTCAATCGCCTCCGACAGCGCCAGCGTCAATCCGGTTCGGCCATCTGCCGCCGTAATCACCTCATAGCCCTCGTATGTCAACTCCAATTCCAAAAAACGGGAAATCTTCGCTTCATCTTCGATAATTAATATTTTGCCCAATTTCTTCACTCCTAAATGCTTATACTTTACACCGCTGTCACCTATTCGGCCAAGCGCAAGCCCATCGGCATCTTTGACCAAAGCGCCTAGCTTGCTGCGCGAATGCGCAATCCTTACGGTCTTTTTGAAAATTTATCAAAAATAAGAAATCCGTCTATTTTTGCCGGCTGCCGTTTTCCCGCACCATTCCCGTCAAAAACCAGTTTCAAGCAGTCTTATTTAATGACGACCTCGGCATATTCCGGCTCCACTGAAACTGCCGCCGCATCAGCCGCCGGCTTTTCTTTCCTGTCCGGTACTCCGTCCGGCTCAGAAAAAACTGCTTCCGCCGAAAAAGCAGAGCGGTTCACCACTGGCACGGATTCTGCGGGCTTTTGCCACTCCGCCGCCCGATAACGGCTGACCGGTACGGTCATTTTATCGGCTTTGGACCTGACTAAACTCATTTCCGAGCCGGACAGCATGACCAGACCAACCATAATCAGCAGCCACAGCAAAAATTCCATGCCCGTCATACTAACAGTTAGGATCAAAAGCAAAAAAATATAAAAAGGAATATTGATAAACATCCGGTCCGCCCGGCAAATAACAAGCCGATACTGCCAAAGAGAAGTCAGCTTATCTTTTAGGACCCGGCCCAATTTGTAAATCCAGGAATTTTTCCGCTTATAAACCAAATAAATTGCCCGATCCAGGTCGCCGCCGGCTTTTTTCAGATAATACCGCGCCTCTTCAAAGGAAAGCTCCTCCCGTTCCTGCAAATCTCTAATCAATTCATCCATACCATCCATGCCAAACTTCCTTTGCTCAATCTCCTTACCGCTTCCGCCGCCAAAGCTCCGCTTTTTTCTGGGTCGGCAGCGCCCTTCGCGCTGCTATCTGCTAAAAGCTTCTGGTGCCGCCACTGCTCCGACTGGTACTGCCGCTGCCGCCCGAACTGCTGCCGCCTGAGCTTTTACGTTCAATCTGCCGGCTGGTAACATTTTTATGGGAAAATGTATCCGTTCTGCCGTTCAGTCTAAAACTGCCGCCAACCTCAAACTCCGACGCCTGCGGCCGGCCGTTTTGATTGTGCCCGGCCCGAACTCCCAGCGTAATCAAAGCCGCGCCGACAAGCGCCACGCCCAGTCCTTTGAAAGAAAAGAGCATATCCACAACTTTTTCTAAAAAATTCCGGTTATAGCGCCGGTATAAGCGATAGGACTCTGCCATAAAAACATCCACCGCGCCGGCAAAGTCTTCCTCTTTCAGCTTCTCTCCGACCTTTTCCGTTACCCTGTCAATATTGGCATCGCTGTCAAAGACCGGATACATCTTATCCCCGAAGCCCCGAACCGTAATCTTGCGGTTCTCCATATCAACCAGCAGCACCGTGCCAACCCGATCCTCTCCCAGACCATAATCATTATTATCATAAAAGTTTTCGATTACCCTGGCATAAGTTGATTCGGTCGGATCGGAAAACGGATTCGAAAAAATAATCAAATAATCAATCTGCTTTTCCGCACTGAACTCCGCCAGCTTAGCGTTGATTTCGGCCGCTTCTTCATCTGAAAAAACGCCGTATTCGTCAATCAAGTTTTGTTTTTCCGCTGCCGCCGGCTGCCAGGCCAAAAGTAAAAAAGCCAAAACAAACAACAGCCCTAACTTGCTTTTCTCTATTTTTTTCATGCTCTCCTCCCCAAAAAATGTCCTCTTGTTTTTTCCGCCGCTTTTGGCGGTTCGCTGCAAGTTTTTTTCCTTTATCATTATTCTCATCATCGCGCCAAGTCCATTTTTACCAGCCCAAAACACCGCCGCCAAAAAATCCCATCAGCAGCCAGAGCGTCATAAAAGCCACCCCGAAAACCGAAGCTACTTTCGCCTTGCTGATTGGCACATCGCCGTATATTTTGCCAGTTTGGCCATTGACCATATACTGAATGGTCTTTCCTTGATAAATATTTGTCAATAAATACACCGGAAACAGCGAATAATCAGCTTGTATGTTTTGAAAATCAATTTGCTCCGCCCTCGCGGTAAAACTGGAATAATTAATCGTCCCACGGACTTTGCTTCGGGCGTAATCGCTCATTCGTGCCTTGGCTCGATCCTGCAGTTCTTCTTTGTTCTGGTCAAAGCGCTCAGCAAAAAAACCGGTCATATAATCCATGGAAAAATCCTTCATTTCCTCAAACCGGAACGGCTCAATCGCATTCATGGCGGTATCATCCATCTTGGTGGAAGCATCAACCGGTACGTTCCGATAAGAAATCACCCCGTCCCGAGCCACATCATAATAAGAAGTTTCGGTATATTCTGTATCGCCTCGCGTCCAAGTTCTGGTCGTCGTGCCTACGCCCGCCATATAAACCCGAACATTATCCGAATGATACAGCCAAAACGGCGCGTACACGCCCCGGATTTTGTCGATTTCCTCATCCTGCTTAAATGCCTTCGGCGCTAAAAAATGGCCTTTAATCCATTTGGCATAAAGCGCTTTGGCCTGCTTCTGGTCAAACTTAAACGGAATGACATAGCGCGGTGAAAACTCGCCCTGCATTCTGGCCTTGATAATGGTCGGCGACTTACAATACAAACAGAACGTGGCAATCGTGCCGGCGTCGCCGACAATTTCGGCGCCGCAGTTCTTACAGTGATAGGAATCGAGTTCCGCCGTTTGCCCGCTTGGCCTGACCGGTCCGCCGGCCGCTGCCTGCTGCTGCCTTTCTCTGGCTTCTCTTTGCGCAAAAAATTGATCTAATTGCTGTTTGGTAAAAACGCTCTGGCAATAATCGCATTTCCAGTTCTGCGTTCCCGGATCAAAGCGCAGTCCGGCTCCGCAAGATAAGCATTTATAATCCCTGACGTTTTCCATGCTTTCCACCTCTCCCTTTTCTTATCTTTTTCCCAGTATTTAACCCAACTCCCCGCCGTCAAAAGGCGCGGCCAGCCCGAACAAGACCGTTCCCGTGAATATGGAAAAGTTGAATATCTTATTTTAAAATTCTTACGGCAAAGCAGAGCAGGCTGATTGCCCGCTCTGCTCTTTTTTCTGATTCGGCGTTTTTTATCCTGCTGTTTTTCTTAAAAAGCTTTTCTTCCGCCTGCTTCCGCTGTAGTTGTTGCGCCGCCTGGCTGCTTTCCTGCCGGCCAATGGCGGAAAAGCGCAAGCCCATTATTACTGACCCGACTGACCGCCTTGCTGCGGATAACCTTGCTCTCCGTTTGGCTGCGGGTAGCCCGGCTGACCATTTGGCTGCGGATAACCCGGCTGGCCGCCCTGCTGTGGATAGCCCGGCTGACCATTCTGCTGCGGATAGCCCGGCTGGCCGCCTGGCTGCGGGTAACCCGGCTGACCATTTGGCTGCGGATAACCCGGCTGGCCGCCCTGCGGCGGGTAACCCGGCTGACCATTCTGCTGCGGATAGCCCGGCTGGCCGCCTTGCTGCGGATAACCCGGCTGACCACCCTGCGGCGGGTAATAGCCGCCCTGCGGCGGATAGCCTCCTTGCGGCGGGTAATAGCCACCCTGCGGCGGATAGCCTCCTTGCGGCGGGTAGTAACCGCCCTGCGGCGGGTAACCTCCTTGCGGCGGGTAATATCCACCCTGCGGCGGATAACCGCCTTGCTGCGGGTTCATGACCTGAGCCATGCCCGCACCCATACCGGTTGCGTTCATACCCATACCGATTCCGGCGAAGCCCATCATCGCGCCGCCCTCATTGCTGCCGGCTGCTTCAATTCCGGCTGCTACGCCGCGCGTCATCCGGGCAGCCCGGCGGTTCGGATCCATCAGGATCGAATCGGCGTTCATGCTCTCTAAGACTTCATTGGTCTTATCATCTAAGCCAATCGAGGCGATACCAACCGAAGCAATGTAAAATCCACGCTTCGCCTGCCATTCATCGTCCAAGACGTCTGCCATCTCGCTGCCAATCCGGGAAGTGCTGATTTGGATTTCAACTACGCTCATGCCCTCTTTGGCTAACGACGCCAAAGCCGTTTGCAGCGCCATTAAATATTCATTGGTATATTGCTCGGCCATATCCTCGGTGGTAAGCGTTTCCTTGCCGGTCTTGCTGCATACTTCGCGGTAAAACAGCATCGGGTCGCTGACCTTAATCGAGTAGGTACCGAAAGACGTTACCTTAGCCGTTAAAAGAGTTCCGTTTAAAGTTGCCCGGTCGGCGAACAAAATCGGCTGCTTAGTACCGAAGCGGAAATCCGGGATTTCCTGTTGGTTGATATACACAACCGTTTGCTTAACCGGGGTAGTGCCGCCGAACTTAAACCGCTCCCACGAATCCAGCAGCGTATTTTTAAATCCGCCCGGTCTTTGAATCGCGTTGCGGTTGGTATTATTGTAGCCAGGAATCACCGTATCCTGCGCCGAACGGAAAAAGATAGAAGGCGCTCGGGAATTATCCACCTGATAGTAACCGGCTTCATCAGTCGCCGACACAATTTTGCCGCCGTCAACCAAGAGCATATATGTGTTTTCCGGCACATGAATGACCGAACCATTGGTAATCACATCCGCCGTTCCTTTTGTGTTTACGTTTCTCTTGTCGTTTGCCCTGAGTCTGACGCCATAGGTCGCGATCACCTGATTGTTTAATTCCGCCGGTTCAATGGTCTCCGCCCATTGATCCGCCAGCGACCCGCCGATTGCTCCGGCCGCGGAGCCTGCCACTCCGCCTATAAGTTGAATCAATCCCATACTCTTACCTCCATCATTAGTCAACTATATCTGTATAATTTTAAGTGCTTAAACTTCCGCCTCGCCGTCTGAAGCAAAGCCAAACAGCCGCTCTTTCGGCAACTCCGGCCAGCTTTTAACTACTGCCGACGGCTCTTCAATTCTTCGCCAGTGCGGAAAGGTTCAGCTTGAAAGCGATAGAACTTTCAAGCTAATTATAACATAAAATTTAAGGGAGTACCAGAAAAAAATAGTAAATTTAAGAGAGATTAAAACGAGGCTAAAACGGGTGACCTTTCCCTTATTTCAGCCGAAAAATCAACTCAACCGGCTCATGATCCGAATAGCGGTAGCCGGTGGCCAGTGTGGTCAAGCTTTCCACCGCAATATTATCCGACACGATAAACCCGTCCACCATAAAGGTCTGCGATATGCCCGGCGTGTAAGCGACATCGGCGTTTCGGACGCTGTCCGCCAGTTCCGCCTGTTCCGCCGAGGTAAGCGCGTCAATCGCCAACTTAAAGTTTTGCGGCAAAAGTTCCCGTGGAAAAGGCTGCGTCCAAGAAAGCGCCGGCCCCTTTGGCTCTGGCTTTAACTCATGATTAAAATCCCCCGCCACAATCACATAATTGCCCTGCGCATACTCCGCTTCCAAATCCTGCGCCAAAACCTCCATTTGCCCGGAGTGAATCGCTTCATCCGTACCGTAAGCCGATAAATGTGTATTGATAAAAACTAAATATTTGCCGTTAGCCGTTTTCATGCGCGCCACCGTATAGGCTCTGTCCAAATCCAAAAACTTGGCAAAGGAATCCGCAATCGGCAGGCTCCGGCGCACCGCCGTTTCAATCGGCGTCCGCGAATACGTGGCAATCCCGCTCTTATTTTTGCCATGCGGCTGATGAAAAGGATAGAGCAAAAAGGCCGAATCATAGGTTATCCCCAAAATATGAGAAAAATTCGGCAGCTTATCCGATAATATTTGGTACTGATTGACATGATAGCTTCTGGTGCCGTCTATATCCACTTCCTGAAACGCAATCAAATCCGGCTGCCGAGCGGCCGTCAAAGTCACCGCTCCGGCCACTGTTTTGATGACGCTGTCCTTGCTCTTGGCCCATGAGGAGTCGCCGCCGTCCATAAAAAAACTAAAATCCGGCGTATACGCCCCAAAACCAATATTATAGGTAATTGCCTTATAAGAAACGCCGATTTCATAAGGCGCCGCCGGCTCCGGTGCGGCAGTCGGTTCCAATTCAAGATAATCCGGCAGCCGCGAATAAGATAAAACCACATAACCCACATATCCCCCCGCGATAAGCAGGATAATTCCCAGCAAACACACCAGCCTTTTTAAAATTTTTTTCATATTTTTCCTTTACTTTTGATCAGTAAAACTATTACTCCGCTTTCCCATGTTTGGTGCAGTAATCTTTTTATGCTTATCGCCAAAAACATCAGAAACGCTTGCTCTTTCTCCTTTATTTTACCCCAGCAGGCCGAAGTTTGTCAAATTTTCCGGTGGCTTATTTTAGCCTGATTTCACCCAGACAGCGGCTCACGACAAACGCATGAATATAATTTTGCACAAAAAAATATTGCGGCAAATAGGATTTGTTCTTTTTATCGTTATAATTATGCGTTTTGCCAACGGTAAAAGGGATACCGTCGAAGTATTTACTGTGCATTTGTATGTTCATGCATTTGTCGCGACCAGCGGCTTTAAAAGGCTTGACAGCGTTTTTATTTTTTCATATAATTATAGCAGAGGGTGGACTTTGGTCTGTGCCGCCCCCTAAAATCCGAAAAGCTTGCCGGACAAACACCGCAGGGCCTATCAGGCGGCGGAAAGGTCTGCGCTCTTAGCGAACAATTGCCAGTCATTGGCGGCCAGCGGAAAAATCAATTATTTAAGGGAAGTAGGAAATGCCGCGGCGTTTTTACTTCCCTTTGCATTCGTGGAAAAAAAAAATTTGAGGGGAGGAGCTTTTATGATCCAAATTGATTTTTACAGTCAGGATATTATCCGTCTGCTGACGCCAATTTATTCTCTAAAACCGGAAAAGCTTTATTTTTTAATTGATCAGACCGAGGCGGCCGCCCCCGAAATCACGCCGGTTAAAGAAACCATTTTGGCCTGGGGCTTTGTTCGTCAGCTGTATTTTCTACCCGTTGACCGGCATGATATCCACAGTATTCTTGACTGTCTGCGGCAAATCATCGCCGCCAGCCCCGGTCAGGTTTATATTGATTTAAGCGGTGGCTGGGAGCTGTTTTCGGCCGCCGGCTATCATATTTGCCGGCAGACCGGCGCTATCCCGGTTTATATGGATTTGAACCGGGAAATTATTTATCATATCGACAGCGGCGCGGTTTTGGCCAAAGTTCGCCATATCCGGGCGGCTGATTTTATCTCGGCGATCGGCGCCAAACGGCTGGAGGATTCTCATTATCTGCCGGCCAAAGCAGATTATCCCGCCATCTTGGCAATGGCTGAAGCAATCTTTGCCCATTTGCCGGAATGGCACGCCCTGCACGCCTATATTTCCGACCGGCTCAAGTTCACCAAAAGCAAGCACAGCGATATCGTGCCAGGACAGGAAAAGCGAGTCAGTATCGCCATTCCGCCCTTTATCCGGCATCACGGTGTTTCCTATCCGACCGGCTTTTTGGTTCGCCAATTTGTCCGCCGCGATTTTTTAACCGTTAAGGAAAACCGCCGCTATCGGTTCGCAACAGCCGAAGCCATGCAGTATCTGCGCACCTTCGGCGTCTGGCTGGAGCTTTACGTTTATATCAAAGCGCAGACCTTTTTTGACGAGGCCGCCTTAGGCGTAGTCATCGACTGGGAAAAGGACGATGATCTCGACACCAAGGATAACGAAATTGATGTTTTGGTCATGCACCGCTCCGCCCCGGTCTTTATTTCCTGTAAAATGCGGGAAATAAAAGCTGACGATGTCTATGAAGTCGGCTATCTGGCTGCCCGTTTCGGCGGCAGTCAGGCCAAAAGTATCATTGCCACCACCACCCCCATCCGGGCGGAAAGCGACAATCCGACCGGTATTTTTAAGCGTCTGCAAAAAATGAAAATCGGTTTGATTGAAACCGGCGATTTTGCTCGCTTACCGGCCAAAGAAGTCTTTGCCCGGGCGCTGGCTATGACCAAATAAAAGCCGGGCGGCCGCCCCGTTTTGGCCGATCCGGCTTTTACCACAATACGCAAGCAAAAAGGCAGCCGCCAGCCCTTAGCTCAACGCACCGCCTTTTTTATTTTAATTTTTTCTTAGACCAGACCGCCATGCAGCCAGGCTTCGCCCTTAAAGCGCATACCGACGGTCGGCAAGCCCACCAAATCTTCCCGGCCGATATAAACATTGATATGAACGCCCGTCGTTTCTACGTCTAAACAATAAAAGGATTTATTAGTCAAGACATTGGTCAAGATTTTTACTTCTTTAATCTCACCCAAAATGGAATAAAGATCTTCCGTTTCGCTTAAAGGATAAAAATACTCCCGTAAAACGGTCAGCATTTCCTCTTTTTGAATCCTTTCATATAAATAACGGGTCAATTCTTTGGCATTGGTGGATAGTTCATCCGCCGCCAGCTCATCGCCGTTTCTGGCCCGCTCCAGGAGACCGGTGTTGCCGACCGCTTCCTTCAGCGCCTTTTCCCGCCGGTCCTGCTGATCAGCCACCGGAAAAATAACCATGCCTTCAATCGAAAAGCCGGACACCGAAACGCCCGTATATTCCGCCTTATCCTCGTCATGCAGGGCATACCAATCGCTTAAATTCTGCAAATAAAAGGAAAACAAAACTCCGCTGTGTTGCTCCTCGCAAAGCGCGCTGCCGGTTTCGCCCTCCTCATCAAGCATTTCGATCTCGTAGCCCTCAACCATTGTTCCCCCCTGCGCATAAGGGCTCATGGAAAAAACATTCAACCAATTATCTTTGTCCTTCTCACCGCGGATCACCAGCCCGAAGCCTTCGCCGAATTCCTTATAATATTCTACTTTTTTAAAATCATTTTCGTCCTCAAATTCATGATACTGGGTCGGCGCTTTAATGATGTCGCGTGCTATTTTTTTGATATCCAAGTTTTCTTCGCCGAAGCCAATTGCTTTTAAATACCGAAACACCTGATTCACCTCTCTTTCCTCCTGCCGGGTTATCGCGGGGCTTCCCGCCTATTCGCCAGCCGCCGGCTTGCCATAAATGAAACTTATCATACCATTGTTTTTGCTTTTTGTCAAACGGTCTTTCCTTGAGTTTCCGCAGATTTATCCACAGGTCATCATTTTTAAGGTTCCTTCATCAACAAATTTCAAAAAATAGCAAAAATATAAGGAATCTTATTCCTTTTTGATGT
>CAUVDV010000051.1:0-14974 GCA_963550755.1 uncultured Lachnospiraceae bacterium | reverse complement strand
TGGAAAAGGCGAATAGAGTTATGGAAGAATTTTATATGGATGGACAAGAGCGGATCAACTACAAGGCAGCTTTAAAGTATGAGCGGGATTATCATTCCATGATGGCGTGGATGCGGGAAGAAGGAGAAAAAATCGGCGAAAAACGGGGTGAAAAGCGAGGAGAAAAGCGCGGCGAACAGCAAGGCCGCCGCAGTGAAAAACTGCAAACAGCCCGGAATATGAAAGTGAATGGTCTGTCGGTTGAGATGATTAGAAAATGTACCGGCCTTACGGCGGAGCAGATTGCGGAGCTATAATATTTGAAAATCAAGGATAGAAAGAATAGAGAAATCTAAATCGAATACAGCAGAGTATAAAAATCATTCCGATTGGGAAACCCAAGAAGGAATGATTTTTTCTTTTTTGAGTAGGTGCTATGGATGCCCCATACTTATGCAGAAAAATTTTCTTTAAATGTCCACAATTTGCGGACGACTTTCCCCTTCCTTTTTGCTAAAATATTTATAACAGCTATATTGCCGGAAATAAAATATTTTAGTATAATAAAAGGAGAAAGAAATGTCCAAAGATAAAAAGCTTAAAGCACCCAAAACACAGAAATTAGTGGAAACGGCGGAAAATTGGAAAAACATTGAACCGGTTGACGATATGCGTTTTACCGTGCGCAATGATTATGCTTTTAAAAAGCTGTTCGGACGGAAGGAAAACATTATTATTTTGCAGGAGTTCTTATCGGTAGTGCTGGAGATGGATAAGGATGCATTTAAAAATATCGTGATTGAAAATCCGGCGGTGGGGAATTACTATTTTAAAGAAAAACAAGGAATTTTGGATATTAAAGCAACTTTGCGGGATGGCCAAAAGATCAATATTGAAATGCAGAATCTGTGGGAGCCGCATTATGAAAGACGAACCTATTTTTATTGGGCCAGTCGCTATTTGGAAAAGTTTGAGCCGGGCAAAGCCTATAAATATTTAGCCCGTTGTGTTAGCATCCATATCTTAGGTGAGAAATTTCCACTGACGGAGGAGCTTCATTCGATTTATCGGGTAATGAATGTAAAAACCTTTCAGCCGTTTTCGGATGATTTGGAGTTTCATTTTTTGGATCTGACCAAGCTAAAAGCCACAGAAGATACAGATTTAGAGCGCTGGCTGCGGTTTATTCAAACCGAAGACCAGGCAGTTCGGGAAGAATTGGGAAGGAGGAATACGATTATGCAATATGCCAATACGGTTATGAATCAATTTTATGCGGACAAAAAAGAACGATTGCGATACGAAGCGGCCTTGCGCTATGAGTCTGACCGAGCGACGCTCCTGGAAGCGGGCATTGATAAGGGGATTCGAATTGGCGAGAAACGGGGCGAACAACGCGGCCTTCAACTTGGTGAGAAACGTGGTCTCCAGCGTGGTGAACAGCAAGGCCGCATGCAAACTGCCCGTAATATGAAAGCTAAAAACTTTGATGCCGAAACCATTCAGGAGATCACTGGCTTGACCGCTGAGCAGATTGCGAAGTTATGATCACTTGAAACAAGGAGCAAAAAAAACTAAAAACGGAAAATATGAAAAGAAAGAGTCAGTTTGGTTAATTGCCGGCAAGATTAGAAAACGAGGATATGAGGATGAAATTGGCGGAAGCACTACAGGAAAGAGCGGATTTGAATAAAAAAATTGATGAGTTAAGGCGGCGTCTGGGAAACTGTATTTTGGTTCAGGAAGGAGAAGATCCGGTTGAAGATCCGGCCAGGCTTTTGACGGAGCTGGACACGGCTGTTGTTCGGCTGGAAACACTGATGGCCCAAATTAATCTGACCAATTGCCGCACCAAAGCCGGCGGTATGACGCTGACAGAGTTGATTGCCAAAAAAGATGCCATGCTTTTAAAGCTGTCGGCTTATCGGGACTTGGTTTACTCGGCCGGCCAAAACACGAACCGGGCCAGAGGAACGGAGATTAAAGTAAAATCAATGCTAAAGGCGGCGGATCTTCAGGCTGTTGCCGATCAGACGGCCAAAGAGATCAGGCAGCTGGATAATATTCTGCAGGAAACAAACTGGAAAGTAAAGCTGATTGAGAAATAAATGATTTTACTTTTCCCGGCTCCAAGCGGGGCTTTTCACCAGCTGCGCGATAAAAAGATGGGGCGGGAATCAGGGAAAATCATTTAGACGGTAGTTTTGCAGGTGCGCATGTCAGGCGGCAACTGCCGAAGTTGCATTCCATTCTATTGGACGCCACATGGACAGGGCTTGGGTTCGATCCCCGTATTGTTAGGTCCCAACGGCGTACAGATGTATGTTTATTAAAATTGCGTATTACCGGATATGAACTGCAAAGCGAGAGCAGGGTCTGGGGATTTCGTAACGTTATGTTTTTAACTCTATCTTATATAATAAGGAGGAATGTTTATGTCAGTATTTTATGTACCATCGGTTAACCTGATCGGCAAGGGCGTAATCAAGGAATTTGGCAGCTATATTAAAGAATATGGCTTTAAAAAAGCTTTGATTGTGACTGATCATTATATTGCCTCGAGTGATATTTTGCCGAAAGTAACGGCAGCGCTGGAAGCAGAAGGCATCCCTTATGTAGTGTTTGAAGATGTTGATCCCAATCCGTCCTGCAAGAATGTTTATGATGGCTTAAAGGTGCTTAAGGAAAATGGCTGTGACTTTATTGTATCGGTTGGCGGCGGTTCGCCTCAGGATGCGGCCAGCTGTATTTCGATCATGGCCACCAACGGCGGCAAGCCGCAGGATTACGAGGGTCTGCACAAGTCTAAGGAAAAGGGGCTGCCGGTTGTCGCGATCAACACAACAGCCGGAACTTCCGCCGAGATTACCATTAATTACGTCATTACCGATGAAGATCGGAAAGTGAAAATGGTGATGGTTGACAAGAACAGCCTGGCGCTGATTTCGGTGAATGATCCGGAGCTGATGGTTTCCAAGCCGGCCGGTTTGACCGCGGCGACGGGCATGGATGCTTTGACGCATGCGATTGAAGCGCTGGTTACGCCCGGCGCGTACGGTGTGACCAAAAAGCTGTCAATTGGGGCGATTGAATTGATTAAAGAATACCTGCCGCGCGCCGTTAAAAACGGGCATGACATGGAAGCGCGGGAAGCGATGGTCAATGCGATTTTCCTGGGCGGAATGGCTTTTAATAACGCCGGATTGGGTTATGTTCATTCGATGGCTCATCAGCTGGGTGCCGTTTATCATCTGGCGCATGGCGTTTGCTGCGCTATGCTTTTGCCGGTAGTAGAGCGGGAAAATGCCAAACGTGTGCCGGGGGCGTTCCGCGATGTGGCCAAAGCGCTGAGCTTGCATACCGAAGGCAAGAGCGATCAGGAATGCGCGGAATATTCGATTGCCGAGATTGAAAAGCTGTCGGCTACCGTAGGCATTCCGAAGAAATTGACAGAATTAGGCATTAAAGAGGAAGACTTTGATTTTGAGTATTTGTCAAAGAACGCTTTGATTGACGCCTGTGCGCCGGGAAATCCCTTTATGCCGACGCTGGAAGAAACCATTGCTTTGTATAAGCAATTATTTTAATAATTGACTAACTTTTCCTGTTTGATGGAACAGTCTTTTTAGCGTCCGCCCCGCAGAGGCCGCAGCGTTTCAACAGGCACGTGCATGGGAACGTTAGGCATGTTGGCCGATTATGAGTTCATACCGGCCGCCCGCGCAGAAAGAGAAAGCCTTCAAACAGGACTCCTGAAAACTCACGTTTCCAAACCGCTTAGGCTTAGGAGCGTGAGTTTTTAATCACTGGCTTGAGCGGCGATAATCATTATTGACGGAGAAGAAAATGAAAATAATACCTTATCAGGACAGCTACCGGGATGATATGATTTTTATGGTGCTGCAGGCCAAAGACGCTCTTGGCCGAAAACCGGGATTAAATGAAGATTTACTGGATGTGCCGGGCAATTATTGGCAGCGAGGAGATGGCTTTTGGTTGGCCATTGATGAGAATGACCGAGTGATTGGCTGTGTTGGCTATACCAGTGTAAATTCGCGGGAAGCTTTTCTGCGCCGGCTGTATGTCAAGGCGGACAGGAAGCATCAGGGAATTGGGACACTTCTGCTGCAAACGGCAGAAGCGGCCATGCGGGAAAAAGGGATAATGGTGATAAAGGTGCACCTTGGCTCACCGCCGGAGCAGTGGCGGGAATCGTATCAATTTTACCCGAAATATGGGTATCAGCAGCCGGAAGCGGGATATATGCAAAAGGAATTAAAGTGAATATCCGCTATGGGATATAAAATAAAAACCGGTTTTAGACCGGTTTTATTTTTTTACTCATTAGCACAGCGCCGCGCTTATTCCAAAACTGAACCAGCGGCCCCAAGGCAAAGTTTAAAAGCAGACTCCCCCAGCCGACTGTACCGCCTAAGAAAAAGGCCAGTGTCAGGCAAGAAAGGTCAACCGACAGCTTGGCTGCCCGGAGTGATAACTTTTTTTCATGAAGGGCTACGACCAGATCGTCAATCGGTCCGGCCGGCAGGCGCGAGAGCAGGTAGATGCCGATACCAAAGCTGAGCAGGCAAGTACCGGCCAGCAGCATTAGAACAGAAGTCCACAGGTTCACGGCATGAACATCGCGCAGCAGCATTTGCCAGACGTCAACGATCGTTCCGGAAACCAGAGAAGTCACGAAAGTTGTCATCCGGGGATAGCTTCGCCGAATAGCGGCCGCCGCCAGCACGCAGAGAAAAGATACGATGTAAACGACATAAGCCAGCCGGATTTGAAAAATATTGCTTAAGGCAAAAATCAAAGCATCAAAGCCGCTGGCCCCGGCACCGGAATGAACGGTCAGAACCACGCCCAGATTCAGGACAGTAAGTCCGAAAAAATATAAAAAAAGCTGAACCGGCCGGGGTTTTGGCCCGATGTGAAATTGTTTTCTCCAATTACGCAGCATAGAATTCCCTTTCTAACACAACCAACATAGCCCAGTATAGCATAGGCGCGAAAAAAATACCAGCGAAAAGACAAAGCTTTTGTAATTTTTTGGTATTTTGGGGTAAAGGGTAAGCATTTTTGAGCAAGCGTTCCGTCAAGTCGCTTGTTTTCTTAATAAATTCAAAATCAATCCGCAGAGGAAGGATATTTTTCATTTATACGAACATACGTTTGACCTTCGCTTCCAAATGTGCTATACTAAGATCAAGCTTCCCATACCCGGTGAAATAAAAAATAGCTTTGTTCGCGTGTAGCTTGCTGCGCCATATTTTCGTTCGCTGAAAGCCGGTGTTTTTCCGTTGAATAGGGTGTGGTTTGCTGAAAGCCGGCGTTTTTTGGCTTGTGCGGTTTGCTGAAAGCCTGTGTAGCTTGCCGCGCCATATTTTCGCTCGAGGAAAACCGATGTTTTCCGCTGGATAGGGTGCGGCTCGCCAAAAGCCTGCGTCTTTTGGCTTGATGGGCTGAAAATGGAAATGATAAAACAAACTGGCGGAGGGATCATGAATCAGGAAATATATCAAAAATTAACAATACTGGCGGCAGCGGCCAAATATGACGTTTCCTGCTCTTCTTCCGGTCATAATCGGAAGGGCGTTAAGGGCTTAGGCAGCGCGGCCAATGCCGGGATTTGCCATACCTGGGCGGCGGACGGCCGGTGTATTTCTTTGCTGAAAATATTGATGACTAACCACTGTATTTATGACTGCGCCTATTGCGCCAATCGGTCAAGCAACGAGATTGCCAGAGCTAGTTTTACGCCGGAGGAAATCGTAACGCTGACTATGGAGTTTTATCGGCGCAATTATATTGAGGGGCTGTTTTTAAGCTCGGCCATAGAAAAAAACGCCAATGCTACTATGGAGCGGATCGTGCAGGTGTTAACTTTGCTCCGGAAGCGCGAGAACTTTGGCGGTTATATTCATGTTAAAGCCATTCCCGGTGCGGATCCCAAGCTGATTCACGAAGCGGGACTACTGGCCGACCGAATGAGCGTTAATATTGAGCTGGCGACGGAAGCGGGCTTAAAGCTCTTAGCTCCGCAAAAAAAGCTGGAAAAGCTATATTTGCCAATGGCGCAGATTAAGACAGAGCAAAGTCAAATTCAAGAGGAAAAAGCCAAGTACCGCTATGCCCCGCAATTTGTTCCGGCCGGGCAATCAACCCAAATGATTGTCGGAGCGGTGGCGGAAAGTGATCGCCAAATTTTGGCGCGCAGCAGTTTTCTCTACCAAAATTATGATTTAAGGCGCGTGTATTATTCGGCCTATGTGCCGGTCAACAGCGGGGAAAATTTGCCGGCTCTGCAAACGGCGCCGCCGCTTTTGCGGGAGCACCGGATTTATCAGGCGGATTGGCTGCTGCGGTATTATTATTTTCAAGTGGATGAGATTGTGCCGGAGAGCAGCGCCAACCTTGATTTGGAGATGGATCCCAAGCTGACCTGGGCACTGCGCCATCTGGAGTTTTTCCCAATTGAAATTAATAAGGCCAGTCTGGCTGAGCTGCTGCGCATTCCCGGTATTGGCCCGCTGACTGCCAAGAAAATTATTCGGCAAAGGAAATTTGCCCCATTGACGGAGCTTTCTGTGCAAAAACTGGGCGTTTCCCTAAAAAAAGCCCGTTATTTTATGACCTGCGGCGGGAAATATTTGGGCGGCCGGGAATTGCCGCCGCCGGAACGGCTGCACAGTCTGCTGGCGCCGCCGGTTGCTTATGAGCAGCTGACATTGGGGATATAAAATGATATATCTTTATGATGGCAGTTATCAGGGCTTTTTATCGGTAGTGTATGCTAATTATTATGAAAAAAGGGGAACGGAGGTTTTAACCGCCGCCGACGCGCCGGGTTTCTTTTTGGATGAGTGCCGGGAAATTGGGACAGATCCGGAAAAAGCGGGCAGAGTGGAAAAAGCACTTTGGGACAAGTGCGGGCTGACGGTGATGAACTGGCTGTATTATGCTTTTCATTCGGGGGAAGAACAAAAGGACAGTTGGCTGCTGCGTTTTGTGGAGCATGCTTTTCGGCTGGGAGCGGCGGCGGAAAACGCTTTATCGGTCAGGGAAATTCGGCGGATCGCGGAGCTGGCCAAACGCGTCAGCAAGGAAAGACATTCGTTTTTGGGCTTTGCTCGGTTTGAGGAAATTGGTATGGGCGGGCAAAGTTGTCTTTACGCCCGTATTACGCCGGAAAACGATATTTTGGAGCTGATGGCCGGACATTTTGCCGATCGCTTTTACCGGGAGAGGATTATCATTCACGACGCCGGCCGAAGCAGGGCGCTGGTTGCCTATCGGGGCCGGTGGGAGCTGCGGCCCTTGACGGCCGGATGGCAAGCGATAAAAGAAAGCCGTTCTTTGGCGGAACTGGATTTTCAGCAGTTATGGCAAGGATATTTTGCGCATATCGCAGTGGAAGAAAGAAAAAGTGACAAACGGCAAAAACAGCATGTTCCGCTTAAATACCGGCCGAATCTCACGGAATTTCAAGCCTTAAGCAATCGTTGATTTTTAAGAATATGGCAAAAAGCCGTTCCGGTGCGGTCAGGCACAGGCTGCTCCCGGCTTTATGCTTTTTTAGATTTAAAAGCGGAATTCCCCTTTGTTTTTTATAAAAAATGCCGATACCATATAAAATATCATGACGCTTTAACTTGACACTGTTGGCGGAAAGTGTTTTAGACGAATATTTGGGAAGCTTTTGCTGCTGAGCTTCACCCGAAGTCTGGTTCATGTTCGCCAAAGAGACGTTCTTTCACCGGGGAAAAGCGGAATTAAAAGTTATGGCCTTGCTTTAACGGCAATCAAGCAAGGCGGGTAATCGTATCATGAAAAAACATCAAAAAGAGGGGGCATATGAATCAGCTGAATATTTGTTGGGGTTTATTAGGAATAAGTGACGTTACCGAAATGAAAAGCGGGCCGGGATTGTATAAAAATCCCAATTCCCTGCTGGAAGGCGTTTATGATCCGGAAAAGGAAAAAGCGCTGCGCTTTGCTTTTCGCCATGGAGCAGCCAAGGTTTTTGAAAGCATCGAGAATATGCTGGCCGATCCATACATTGATATTGTGTATATTGCCATGCCGGCGGATATGCGCTGTGCCTTGGCCTTGCAGTGTTTGGAAGCGGGTAAGGCGGTTTATATAGAAAATCCATTGGCGCTTACCTTTGAGCAGGCGCTGGCGATCGATGCCAAGGCCAAAGAAAAAAAGCTGCCGGCCTATGCGGCGCTTTACCGGCGGGGGCTGCCTAAATTCATCAATATTAAGGAATTGCTGGCGGCCGGCCAGATCGGCGACATTCGAATGATCCGGGTCACGCATTGGGCCAGGCCGCTGGCGCAAGAAAGACAAGGCGAAACCGCGCGGCCGCTGGCGGAAGGGATGGGCAGCCGGCTTTGGCAGCGGACAATCGAAACCTTAGATATTTTGGAGTTTTATTTTGGCAAAATGGCTTTTTTTGAAGGCCAGGTTCTTAACCAGAGCGGTTATGATTTGGCGGAGGATACGGTTGCGGCTAATTTTCGCTATGAAAACGGTGCAGTCGGCATCGGCTCCTGGTGCTATGCGGCCGATAAGGATCAGGAGGAGATCATGATTGCCGGCAGCAAGGGCAATTTACGTTTTTCGGTTTTTGGCAAAGAAGCAGTCATTTTGGAAAAGCGCGGGGAATTTGAAATGTTTAATTACCGGATGCCCAATCATATCGCCATGCCTTATCAGGCGGGGATTGTCAGGGAATTGCTGGATATGGGCAAGAGCCATGCCGACTGGGAACAGGCGCTGGATGTGATGAAGTGGATTGACCGGCTCTATCATAAAAAATAGTTTTTTCGTGTTTGGCAAGAATATGCCAATATACAAATAAAGGCTGTTTCCGCAGGCAGCGGGAAATTGGGTTACAGCTGCCTGCGCTTTAAGCGAAAGTCTGGGAAAAGCCTGGCCAAGAAACAAGCGTCTGCCGATCGGCACGGAAGAAATATTGATGGTATTTACTGAAAATAAAGGGAAAGGCAGAAAATGAAAGCTTTTTATTTTTATGATTATCCGGTAGAAGCGATTGGTCGGTTGGGTATTGCCGAAGAAGACGGAGCGATAGTTGAAATTTTCAAGATGGAAAAAAATATCTTATCGCTAAGCGACTTTATCTTACAGGAAACCGAACTGCTCAGGGAAGCCGACCGCCAGCTGCGGGAGTATTTTGCCGGTCAAAGGCAGGAATTTGCTTTGCCGCTGCTGCTGCGGGGAACGGATTTTCAAAAAAGGGTATGGCAGGCGCTATGCCGGATCCCGTTTGGGCAAACGGTCAGCTATCAGGAAATCGCCGAATGGGTCGGCAGTCCTAAGGCGTGCCGGGCAGTCGGACAAGCGAATCACCGCAATCCGATCAGTATTGTGGTGCCTTGTCACCGGGTAATCGGCAAAAGCGGGGACTTGACCGGTTATGGCGGCGGTATGGCGATGAAAGAGTATTTGCTGGCTTTGGAAGAAAGCAAATGATATTGTCAAACTTCTAAAATCAGCAGGATTTTTATTGCTTTTTTTAATAATTCTGCTATACTTAAAAAAGATAGAAACGGCAGAAAATAATGATTGACAGCAGCCTAAGAAGCGAAGCCGTGTCGGAAAAATTAACTGGGTGAAGTGTTACGCTTGAGGAAAGGGGTTACAATGAAAAAGGGTAAGAAAGAAAAAAAGGCCAAAAAGAAAATCGAAGCACAAAAAATGGAATGGTTAAATAACGAAAGTCCAGCGCCGGCAGAGCAAGCGCCGAATGAGACGGAAGCCGGTGCCGGCTGCGCGGAAACGGCGGGTAAAGAGAAAAAGAAGGCCAAGAGCGGCCGGATCAGCAATAAGCTCTACGAAAAGGAACTGCGCCGTTTGCAGATTGAACTGATTAAGCTTCAGGATTGGGTGCGGCTAAAAGGGCTGAAAGTATTGGTGCTGTTTGAGGGCAGAGATGCAGCCGGCAAGGGCGGAGCCATCAAGCGGATCACCGAGCATATGAATCCGCGTTTTTGCAAAGTCGTAGCCCTGGCTAAGCCAACTGAGCAGGAAAGAAGTCAATGGTATTTTCAAAGATATGTGCAGCATTTACCGGCGGCCGGAGAAATCGTGCTATTTGACCGGTCCTGGTACAACCGGGCTGGAGTGGAAAAAGTGTTTGGATTTTGTACGGAAGAAGAATATCAGGAGTTTTTAAGAAGCTGTCCGCAGTTTGAGGAAATGCTGATTCGGTCGGGCATTATTTTGATTAAGTATTGGTTTTCGGTTAATGATGAGGAACAGGAAAAAAGAATGCAGGATCGGATTGATGATCCGCTGAAAACATGGAAGTTCAGCGATATTGACTTGGAATCCCGAAAAAAATGGGTGGAGTATTCCAAGGCCAAGGATCGGATGTTTGAACGGACCGATACCTATATTTCTCCGTGGAACGTAGTGGAAAGCGATATCAAAAAGCATGCCCGCTTAAACTGCATTGCGCATTTGCTGTCGTGCATTCCCTATGAGGAAACAGAAAAGAAAAAGTTTGATCTGCCGAAGATCGAGAAGGACAAGGAATATGTCCGGCCGGATATTCGGATGCAGAAGTTTGTGCCGGATTATGCCGGCAAAGTGATGGCCGAAAACGGCGAAGCTTAGGAGAAAATTTTATGGAAAGGCAAAGCTGGAAAGCCGGAAATATGCTCTACCCAGTTCCGGCGGTAATGGTAGGATGTCAACGGCCGGGCGAAAAACCCAATATCATTACGATTGCGTGGGCGGGTACGATTTGCAGCTCACCGGCCATGCTGTCAATCTCCGTCCGGCCGGAGCGGTATTCTTATGATATTTTGCGGGAAACCGGCGAGTTTACGGTTAATTTGGTTACGCCGGAATTGGTTTATGCCGCCGACTTTTGCGGGGTGCGCTCCGGCCGGCAGGTCGATAAGTTTAAAGAAATGAAGCTGACCGTATGGCCGTCCGAGCAGGTGAAAGCGCCGGGAATCGGGGAAAGTCCGGTGATTTTGGAGTGCCGGGTCAAAGAGCGGCTGGCGCTGGGGACGCATGATATGTTTCTGGCGGAGATTGTCAATGTGTCGGTCAAGCCGTCGGAAATTGACGAAAACGGCAAGTTTCATTTAAATTCGTTGGGACTGGTGACTTATTCACATGGCGAGTATTTTTCGCTGGGGGAAAAGCTGGGAAAGTTCGGCTATTCCTGCCAGAAGACAAAAAAATAACGAAAAAGGGAACAGGCGGAAACGCGAATCCGAAACGGACAAACAGGGAAGCTTGCTGAAAAAAGTGTTACCGCGTGGGTAAGTCATTTGTAATTTATCTTGTTTAAACGATAAGCAATTAGCAAAGCGGAGAAAAGAAATGCTGAGATATACCTTGATTACCGGAGCAACTAGCGGTATTGGTTTGGAATTGGCCAGAATTTATGCGGCTAAAGCGGAAAACTTGATTTTGGTGGCGCGGCGTGAGGAAATACTGAAGGATTTGGCGGAGGAACTGGCAGAACAGTATCAGATCCGAGTTCATATCTTTGCTGGTGATTTATCAAGGCCGGAAACCGCCAGAAGCTTAGTTCAGTGGACGCGGGAAAAAGGCTATGAAGTCGACACCCTGATCAATAACGCCGGTTTTGGCAGCTATGGCGAATTTCACAAATCAGATTTAAAAAAAGAATGGGAAATGCTACAGCTGAATGTGATGACATTGATGTATCTGACCAGAGCTTTTTTGCCGGGCATGGTCTTCCGCGGCCGCGGCGGGGTCTTAAACGTGGCGTCGGTAGCGGCCTTTGCGCCGGGGCCAAAGATGGCGGATTATTATGCTTCCAAAGCTTATGTGCTGTCCTTTACCCAGGCGCTGGCGGCCGAGCTGAGAAATACCAAGCTGAAGATTTCGACTTTGTGTCCGGGGCCGGTGCAGACCGGATTTCAGGAGCATGCCGGCTTAAGCGCGTCCAAGCAATTTCGGCAAATGGCGCAAAGCGGCCTGTCGGCCAAACAGGTTGCCCGCTATGCCTATCAGCGTTTTCAGCGGGGTGAGACGGTCATTATCCCGGGACTGTCCAATCAGATCTTGGCGGTGCTGGCCAGGAAATTGCCGATGAAACTGGTGCGTTGGGTGATCGCCTGCCTTCAGTAGAGCCGGCTGTATTTTGACCGCGGAGACTGAGAGCGCTGGCTTTAGCTATGGCCAGATGAACGGCCGGCAGAACGATGATAGACCATAAAAAAACTGATTAAAAAAACTTATGCAATTTTTATAAAGAATTCATTGCTTTTATAAGAGGGTTGTGGTATACTTCTAATTGTGTAAGAGATGAGTACTCTTACATAGTAATACTCTCCCCCTCACCCTTTATATAGCACCAAAGAGCATTTGGTGCCTTTTTTTGTCATTTTTTAAAGGAAAGCTATGTGTTTTCGCGTTCCTGACTGCCGGCGAAAGGGAAGCCTTTCTGAAAGCGGCCAGAGCGGCGGAAAACAGAGGGCGAGCAAAAATGCTGAAAGCGTTGCTTTTCGCGCTGGCGGGTAATCTGCCAACATGCTGCGGGGTGCTAAAAAAAGACGTTGAGCGTATGGAGAAAAGTTAGTTTATAATAAGAAAGAATAGGGAAAATAAAATGAAGCGAACAGACAGAAACAGCCGGCCGGAGGAAAAGCAGCGTCAGGACAGCCAAACCAGCGGTCAAGCAAAGAAAAGCAGGAGGATGGTTTGGCCGGCGGGAGTTAGGCTTTTTCTGGTCATAACGGCAGCGCTGTGGATGCTTTTGGCTGCGGGCTGCGGGCAGACGGACACTCGAACTGCCTATAAGGTGTTAATCGGGGCGGACGCGGAGAAATTAAAGACTTGCCGGAACTGCGACTTTTTAGTGATTGACGCGGAAAGCTTAAGCCAGGCGGAATTGGAAGAACTGCATCAAAATGGGAATAAAAAAATATTTTCCTATTTAAATATTGGCTCGCTGGAGCGATTTCGGGCGGACTACGCCAAGTTTGAGGCGCTGACATTAAGCGACTATCAGGACTGGCCGGAGGAACGCTGGGTCAATGTGGCGGAAAAAGCGTGGCAGGACCGGATTGCCGAAAAAGCCAAGGAGTTGCTGGATAAGGGAGTCGATGGTTTGTTTCTGGATAATGCCGATATTTATTACCAGTATCCGACCGAAGCCATTTATCAGGGGATTTTAACCATGCTTAAAGAATTAAACGGCTTAGGCCAGCCGCTGATTATAAACGGCGGCGATACCTTCGTGCAAAAAGCAATGGCGGTTGATGACTTGCAGCAATTGCTTGCCGGCGTTAACCAGGAAACTGTTTTTACGGCGATTGATTTTGCGGATGGCAGCTTCGGCCGGCGGGAGGCGGATGATAAAGAATATTATCAAGAATACCTGAAACGCTGCCAGCAGTATGGTTTGACCGTTTATTTGCTGGAATACGGAGCCAAGGGAGAGCTGGCGCGGGAAATTGATGAATATTGCCGGCAAAACGGCTTTTTCTATGAGATTGCCGATTCGCTGGAGCTGAATCAATGAATGACTGAATCCACGATAAAATAACAGCCTGCCGGCGCATGGCAACTATGGCGCCGGCAGGCTGTTTGCTTTGGGCGTAACATCTATTGATATGAGCAAAACTTACTTAGGGAAAAGACGCGGCAGCCTTGGACGTATAAAATGCCAAAAACCGCATGTTTTTCCTAAGCGGACACGGAATCAAAAGACGGTTCGCACCAACGGAAAACTTGAATTTTTATTTCACCGGTTCAATCCGGTCAAAGCCGGTAAACTTCTGCAAAGCGGCCGGAATCAAAACCGAGCCGTCTTTTTGCTGGTGCTGTTCCAAAATCGCCGGAATTAAGCGGCTGGTCGCCAGGCCGGAAGCATTTAAGGTATGCAGGAATTCGGCTTTTTTCTCGCCGCTGCGCTTAAACTTCATATTTCCGCGGCGGGCCTGATATTCTCCGGCATTGGAAGCGGAGCTGACTTCCTTATATACGCCCATGCTCTCGATCCAAACTTCAATATCATAAGTTTCCCGCATCGAGGCTGAGCAGTCGCCGGCTGCCAGCTGCGAAGTTTGATAATGCAGTTCCAAGCCTTCCAGCAGGCGCTCCGCTTTGGCGATCAGTTCTTTTAGGGCGGCGCCGCTTTCTTCCGGGACGGTGTACTGGAACATTTCCACTTTATTAAACTGATGGCCGCGGATCATGCCCCTTTCCTCCGAGCGGTAAGAACCGGCTTCTTTCCGGTAGCAAGGCGTATAAGCAAAGTATTTTTTCGGCAGCTCGGCCTCGCTTAATACCTCGTCGCGGTGAAAATTAATTAAAGCCGTTTCCGCCGTCGGCAGCAGGAACTGCATATACCCCTTATCCTCTTCCAGCTTAAAGACATCGTCAATAAACTTTGGGAACTGTCCGGCGGTGTAACCGGAGTGGTAGGTCAGGATATGCGGCGGCAGCATGAATTCATAGCCGTCCTTCAAATGCTCAGCAATAAAATAATTCAGCAGCGCCCATTCCAGGATCGCGCCCTTGCCGGTGTATACCCAAAAGCCATTGCCGGCCAGCTTCGCGCCGCGTTCATAATCAACTAAACCAAGTGAAGTCGCCAGTTCCACATGATCCTTGGGTTTAAAGTCAAAGCTGGGCTTTTGTCCCCAGACCTTGACCCGGACATTGCTTTCTTTGCCGCCGGCCGGGGTATTTTCGCCGGGCAGATTGGGCAGACCGCTGACAAAGTCGAAGATTTTTTTATCCAGTTCGCTGAGCTCACTGTCTAAGCCGGTGATTTCATCCTTCAGCCGCGCCATGCCGGCCAGCAGTTCAGCGGTGTCTTCGCCGGCTTGCTTTTTCTTGGCGACTTCCGGTGAAAGGCGGTTGCGTTCGGCTTTTTTCTCTTCCACTACCTGAATGATTTCGCGGCGGCGTTTATCCCAAAGATTAAATTCGGAAAAATCCGCCTGATAATTTCTTTTAGCCAGTCCGG
>CAUVDV010000050.1:0-15231 GCA_963550755.1 uncultured Lachnospiraceae bacterium | reverse complement strand
CTTTTTTCACCGGCTTGTTTATGATAGGGAATACCAAAGCCGCCGCCAAAATCAATGAATTCCAGTCCGGCAAATTGACGGGCCACGTTCAGGGCCGATTCCATGCCGCGAATATACTGCTCATTCTCCATAAACAGCGAACCGATATGCTGATTGATCCCGACTAGGCGGAGCTGATAACGGCTTAGAATGGCTTTGACCTCGGGGATGGCGTTCGGATCAACGCCAAACTTAGTATTTTTGCCGCCGGTAACAACCTTGTCGCTGTGACCGGCGCCAACCATGGGATTAAAGCGGATACAGACCCGACCGCCGGGATTGAGCTGGCCGTACTGCGCAAGCTGGGACAGCGAGTCAATGCTGACTAAAATCCCGCGGTCAATGGCGAAGCGCATTTCCTCCGGGCTGACATTATTGCTGATAAATAAAATTTGTTCCGGCAAAAAGCCGGCCATTTCCTCAACATAAATTTCACCGGGGCTCATTGCGTCAGCATAAAAGCTTTCTTCCCGGATGATCCGCAGTAAATGCAGGTTGCCGTTGGCTTTGACCGAGTAATTGGCGTGAAAGTGCGGATAATCGCTTAAGCCGGCAATTTCCCGGCAGCGGGCGCGGAGAATCGTTTCATTATAAACATAAAGCGGACTGCCGTATTTTTGCAGCAGCAGCTGCGGGTCGGTTTGTCCGAAAAAATGATTCTGTTCGGTATAGGTTTGGTTTAACATAAGTTCTCCTTGTAAATTTGGTTTTTTATCTGTGTGCGGCTTTTTGGTTGGTTTTTTCGGCAGCGGCTTAGCCAATTTAAAGTTTTGCTTTTGGGCAGGCCTAAAACATTTGGGACTTTTTTGCGTACTGGTCTAAGCAATTAAGCCTGTTTTAACGAATATAAAAAATGAGCGAAAACTTAAAATATTTCTTGGTTTATGGCTTGGTTTTGTGATATAGTAGTTGATGATATTAGTCCAATCGAACTGCCTTCTTACCAAGTGCCGAACAAAAAGCGAAGCTTCGGATATTTTCAGCTGCCAAAAGCCAGTATCTTTTCGCTTGGCAGGCCAAAAGCCGGCGGCCGGCCGCACGTCCGAACAAAAAGCGAAGCTTCAGGCATTTTTGGCTGCCAAAAGGCTGCGCCTTTTCGCTTGGTTAGCGGAAGGCAAAGCTTCCGGCAGGGGAAAGCGGAGTTAGCGATGTCAGCCGCGGATTGGTTATGCTTTCATAGTAAAACACTATAAAGGATAACGGCCGGAAAGTCAAGGGAAAAGCGGAAAGTATGGCCGAAAACGGTGCGGAAAGCAGAAAAAAAGCAAGCAGATATATTTGCTGAGAAAAGAATGGAGGAAACATGGAGTCACCGAATAAGAAGATGACAGTGAAAAAATTGATATATATTATTGTCGGCTGTATTGGCTTAGCTCTGGGAGCGGTGGGCGTGGTCATGCCGCTGATGCCGGCTTTTCCGTTTTTGCTGCTGGCGGCGGTTTGCTTCAGCAGAAGCTCGGATCGGCTGGATGCCTGGTTTAAAAATTCCAAGTTGTATCGGGATAATTTAGCGGATTATGTCAGGGGAGAAGGCATGCCCAAGGCGGCTAAGATTAGGGTAATGCTGCTGGTGACGGTGCTTTTTACCATTGGCTTTATCATGATGCGGGCGGTGCCGGTTGGCCGCATCGTTTTGCTGGTCGTCTGGGCTTTCCATATTTGGCACTTTGCCTTTCGGGTCAAAACCAAAGTGCCGGCGGAGGAGGAGAGATAACTTTCCCCTGCTTGGCGGAACAGTCTGTTGGTTTAGCGGCTGGCAAAAGCGAAGCTGCAGGCAGGGAAAATGGGTATATTATAATAGGAAGAAACTCGTCAAATACGGAGATTTGGCGAGTTTTTTGTTTAAAAAAATCCTTTGCCAAAGAAGGGAAGAAACCGCTTTTTCCCCAAGTAGCAAGAGTCTGCTGTAAACTTCCGATGCTTTGCCGCAAGTTTACGCTCAAAAAATAAACGCCAGTCCTTTCCGCCGACACGATAAAATATTAAAAATTATCTCAAACCAGACGGCTGCGCGGCAAGCGGCGCTTTCCACATTTCCTGTAAGCGGAGAGTTTTTGGCACTTGCCAAAAGGGCGTATTTTTGGTTAGAATTTTAAGGGGCGGCCGCGTTTATAAAAAACCGGAAAAAGTATGCCGCAAAAATCAAAGTTTGTATTATTTCTTCAAAAAAATTTGACGGAACAATATTTTGGCAAGACCAAAGAAATATGGGATAATAAAAAAGGGGGAAAGAAGATGACGGAAAAAGGCCTTGAGTTATTGTTCTTTTTGATCAGCATACCGGCCGGAGCGGAACTGTCAAAGCTGGCGGTGCAGTTTCAATTATCGGAAAGAAGGATTTATGCCCTGATTGAGGAAATAAAGGAATTTATTCAAGCCCGCGGTTATGGCCGCTTGGATAAGCAGGGCAATAAATATCAGGTGCAGTTAAAACGCAAAGAAAAATTAAAGGAAATTCTGCTGGATCGAGGCGTGATTTGCCGCTTATCCAGTTTGCGCCAATTGGAAATGTGGATAACGATTATTTCCAGCGAAAATACGGCCGCTGTCCGCGATCTGGAAGTTCAATTTGCCGTTTCCCGCACCGTGATTAAATCGGATTTAAGTGAATTGCGAAAGCAAGCGGAAAATCATCAGGCGGTCTTACAATTGCTGCCGTTTAAAGGGATCCGCGCCGAAGCGCCGGAAGAAAATTTGCGCAAGGTCTTGATTGCCTTATTTGGGGCAGCCATCAAGGATTGCTGTTTAAGCGGAATTGATATTTTGGCTTTGATTTTAACGGAACTGGAAATGTGCCGGCTAAAGGATATTATCCTTTCGGGGGAGGAAAGCATTTTAAAGTTTATTCCCGACCAGCTGCTTAGTTATTTTGCGGTTTGTCTTGGGGTGACGATGGCGCGGATCCGGGGAAATCATTTGCTCCCGCCTAGTTTTTCCGGAGAAACGGAAATCCATGAAACTCGTTTTGCCGAGCAGCTATTGGCTAAGATTACCGGCCTAAAACAAGAATGGACCAGCAAACGGGCGGAAACACTTTTTTTGGCGGAACTGATTGCCGGCATCCCGAAAGTGGATTATCCGCTGGAGGACAGTCATAAGACGGATTGGATTTTTTTCCAAATTCTGCTGAAAAAGTTTATTAAGGCAATGGCCGATTATCTTCATTTTCCTTTTTTGCAGGATGGAAAGCTGTTTCGAGGCTTGCTTCAGCATTTATATCCGGCCTATATCCGGATGCGGAATGGGCAGATGATCGAAAATCCGATTTTTTCCGAAACCTTACAGACATATTCCTTGGAGTACCATGCCGTTAAGCAGCAAATTTATCTTTTGGAAGAAGGGCTAAAGGTGAGCTTTACGGATGAGGAGTGCGCATACTTGACGCTGTTTTTCGCGGCGTCCAGAAAGCGGGAAGAAAAGCCGGAAAGAAAACTGCTGAAGGTGCGGATTGTTTGTTCGGCCGGAGTAAGTACCTCATATCTTTTGACAACGCAGCTGGAAAACTTATTTTCCGTTGAAGTGGTCGGCGTCAGTTCACAGAGAACAGCCGCCGAGGATGTGCAAAAAGAAAGGGCTGATTTTATTGTGTCAACCGTCGATTTGACGATTGATCAGGAATATATCAAGGTCAGTCCGATTTTGGGGGAACAGGATATTCAGCTGCTGGCGGCGTGCTTTAACGGCTTTCGCAAAAAGATCCAAATTAAACCGCTGGTGCAAATGATTCAAAAATATGCGGTCATTATAGATGAGGAAAGCTTAAGAGCAGAATTAAATGATTATTTAAATCAAGAAAAAATGGGAAAGGAAAAAGAAGAAATTATGTTAAAAGAAATATTGACAGAAGGCTTGATTGAGCTAAACTCTCCGGCTGACAGCAGGGAAGCGGCTATTACCGCAGCCGGTAAGCTTTTGCTGGCAAATGATTTGATCGAGGAGCGATACATTAAGGCGATGCTGGAAAATGTAGAGAAAAATGGAAATTATATCGTCATTGCGCCGGGAATTGCCATGCCGCACGCCAGGCCCGAAGAAGGCGCCAAGCAAATCGGCATGAGCATTGTTACTTTAGCGCAGCCGGTGGTATTCGGGCACAAAACCAATGATCCGGTCAGGCTGGTCATCGGCTTATGCGCCGTCGATCATGAATCACATTTAAAAGCCTTGGCGGAGCTGATTGAGTTATTAATGCAGCCGCAGGCAGTAGAAAATATTTTAACAGCTAAAAATAAAACAGAAGTGCTTCATTATTTAGTAGGAGGTGAAGGCAATGATTAGAATTGTAGCGGTTTGCGGTGCGGGAGTCGGCAGCAGTGTTATGCTGCGGTATTTTATTCAAAACATTTGCGAAAGCAAGGATATTGACGCGCTGGTCGAAACTTCGGATATCGGGTCGGTAAATCCCGAGGCCTATGATATTTTGGTAACGACGTCAGATTTTGCTGATTTACTGCGCGACAGCGGAAAATGTCAAATCATCAGGCTGGATAATCTGATGGATAAGGCTTATTTAGAAAGTGAACTAATAAAAGCAATCAATCAGGAGGGATAAGACATGGGAATTTTATTATATATCATTAATAATATTTTATCACAAGCGGCATTTGTAATTGGCATTGTAGTCGTAATCGGTATGCTGGCGCAGAAAAAAAGCGGGGAAAAGATTGTGGCCAGCGCCTTTAAGGCAATGATTGGCTTTACCCTGATTAATACGGCCGGTCAATCGCTGGGCATGGCGCTGCTGCCGCTGCAAACGATGTATACCAAGATTTTCGGGTTAACAATGGATGCAGTTGATATCAACAGCGCTATTCCTGAGGGACTTGCCGGTATTGGCATGGAAATGGCGATCATTTTTGCCCTGGGATTTTTGATGAACTTGGTAATTGCCCGCTTGACTAAGTTTAAATACGTTCATTTGTCGCCGCATGTATCCTTCTTTTATGCGGGTTTAATTGCGGCACTGTTTAAATATGGCACAAGTTTCAACACGATTACGATTATTGCGGTTGGCGCCGTTATTTTGGGTATTTATTTGACGGCTTCCTGCGCCTATGTCGCGCCGTGGATGAAAACGGTTAAAGGCGGCGAAGGCTTTACGCTGGGACATTCCAGTTCGGTCGGTATTTTGATTTCCGCTTTGCTGGCGAAAGCATTGGGGAATAAAGATAAGGATTTGGAGGCTACCAATTTTCCGAAACGCCTGAATTTTTTACGGGAAATGACTATCGCGCTCAGTATTGTTATGACTTTGCTGTTTATGGTATCCTGTTTGCTGGCCGGGCCGGCTTGGATTAGCGAAAATGTCAGCGGCGGCCGGGATTTTGTAACCTATTCGCTGCAAAACGGCATTGTTTTCGGGATGTGGATTACTGTCATTATTACCGGCGTGCGGATGATGGTGGGCGAAATTATTCCGGCCTTCCACGGCTTTGCCGATAAAATTATTCCGAATGCTGTGCCGGGTCTGGATATTCCGCTGCTGTTTCCCAATTATCCGGTATCGGTTATCGTTGGCTTTTTGAGCAGCTTGGTGGCCGGTTTTTTAGGCATGTGGATTTTGGCGGCGCTTAAATATCCGATTATTGTTTTCCCGGCGCTGATTCCAACCTTCTTTACCGGGGCGATTACCGCGATCTTCGGCAATGCCAATGGCGGCCGGCGCGGGGCATTGATAGGCTCCTTTGTCAATGGGCTGATTTTGATTTTCGGTCAGGCGTTTTTACTGCCGATGGTAGGAAGCTACCAAGCAATCATGCGGATCTTGGCGGAAACGGACTATGCTTTTTACGGACCGCTCTTGGGGTATTTGCTTAAATTGGCTGGACTATAGGCGGCAGATAAAATGAAAAAAATCGTATTTTATGTACCGCTTTTTTACCCGAATGAAAGTAAGTTTTACCAGATTTTAGATTTATTTGCCGCCTGCCGGGTAGACTATGTTGAGATTGGGCTGCCGGCAGCGGATCCCTATATGGATGGGGAAACGATTGCGCAGGCGCATAGGATGGTTTTGTGCGGAAAATATGGAGAAGAAAAATATCGGACGGCACTGCTGGCCATAAAAAAAAGATATTCTTTTCGCGTGGTACTGATGGGATATTATCAAGATTTTAAACGGTTTCCGGAATTTTTTTCAGAAGAAAATCCTTATTTTGACGCGATGCTGTGTGTAGATTTGCCGCCGGGAAAGGAAACAGCGGGTAATATTCCGCTCTTTAACGAGCAGGATAGCAGGACAGAAATCAAAGAAAAACTGAAAAATAAGCCTTTATTTGCTTATGTTATGAGCAGTGCTGGCAAAACCGGCAGCGGTCGGCTGCGGGATGATTATGTGGAAACCATCAAGAAAGTAAAGCAGGAGCAAGAAATAGACTGTCTGGTGGGCTTTCAAATTCGGACGGCGGCTGATGTGCGGCAGGTTTTAAGCAGTCAGGCCGACGGAGCAATCATCGGCTCGGAATTGCTGAAGCAGCTGGAAAAAGGTTTGGCGGCCGCCAAGGATTATGTGACGGCGGTTTGCCGGATAAGAGAAGAAATGCTTTAAATCTGTAAAAGAGGCGGGGCTGCTGCATTTTAAGATTTTTACACAAGATTTAGGAAAAATCTTTGTAGTTTATCACAATATCTTGTGCAAAATCTGTATTTTGCAACAGCCCACGTTTTTTTCTTAAAGCAGCAGTTGACCGTAAAGTTACGACCAAAACGTCGCAACTTTACGGTCAGTTTTTTGCGCCTTTTCCGATTCTTTATTCTGCCCCTTCCGGCAGTGCCATTGCCGCCGGGGCATTGATCTTTTTCACCATTTGATACAAAAGGTAAAGCATTGGCAAAATCATGATATAACCGGCGATTTCAACCGCGTCGTTCCAGAACGGCGTATTTATCTGCGGCGGCAGCGCGGAATAAAAATTATTTAAAATATGGAGCAAAGCCGGATAAACCATATTGCCCGCGTATTCATAAACAATAGCCAGTCCCACGCCCACGATGCTGACATATACAGTCTGCACCAGCTCCATATGCCAAATGCCGAATAAGAGTGCCGACAGCAGGATGGCCGGCCAAATACCAAAGGCTTTTTTAATGGATTGGTAGGCAAATCCCCGAAACATCAATTCTTCGACAATTGGCCCTAAAATAACGATCGAGCCTAAAGTAAACAAATAATTTTCATTTTCCAGTCCGCCGAAGCTTTGGTCAAAGGAAGTAAAACTATCCTTGATGGCCGGAATGGAAGATAAAAAGCTATCGGCGAAGTTCAGCCAAATACCGGAAACACCGCTTAATCCCAAAGAAATGATAATTAGTTTAAGCGGCAGATAGTGGTCCTCCTTGACCGGGCGGACAATCGGGCAAACAAAATACGGACAGGCTGGTTCGGTTTTTTTATCAAAATAAACGCGTTTCAGCAGGAAATAGCCGGTGCCAAATATCAAAACTTGAAAGATACAGGCTGCTGCGTCAATCTGCAAAGAACTGACTTCCGGCGGTATCACGTCGCCCTCTGCAAAAAGACCGAAAGCCACCAGGTCCTGAATCAAGGGATAAAGCTGCCAGACGGCAAATAGGATCGGAAACAGCAGGATAATAGGTAAAATTTTATTTTTAGTCATTTTTATCTCCATTCATTTTTTAGCTTAAAAATCTAACGCCGTGGCCTTTCCGCAGTTAAGGGAAACGCCGGAAAAGCATAAGCAGCAATGGCAAGACGTTACTGCTTTAGGCAAATCATTTGCAATTCGTCAAAATAAGCAATCGGCAGGTCTGGCTTAAAGGAATTTTGGCGAATTGCTTCTGTTATGCTGCCGCCAGTCATGCAGCCCAAAATAAAGTATACCATAAAACGCATAAAGATAGTGTTAAGATGATAGATAAAAAAATCACAAACAGCGGGCGGAGGATTGGCATTGAAAAAACGGTAAAAATTGAGTATAATAAAAGAAAATAACTTGTTTCCCGGCTTAGGGCTTACTTTCCGGCAGCTGGATCGGGCAGGCGCGCCAAAGCGGTCAGCACTTGGAAATCCGGCGCGATGGTCATGCCGGGAAGCGGTCATAAAAAAATAAATTAGAGGCAATAATGAAAAGAAAAAAAACAAAAACAGGAGCGGGGATATCCCCCAGACAGCCGGCCGGCAAAGCGCACCCGCGTTTTTGGGGGATGCGCACGATTAAAACCTTACTGGCGGTTTACCTTTGCTTTGCAATTGGTATTTTGCGCGGCGTCTTGCCGTTTTATTCGGCGATTGCTGCGATTTTGTGCATGAAAAAAGATGTCGATGAAGGGAAAAAAGCCGGAGTTCACCGCAGCATTGGGACGCTGATTGGCGGCAGTATCGGCCTTTTGTGCCTGCTGCTGTTCCGGCGGCTGGAGATGACGGAGTTTGGCTGGCTGCATTTTCTCTTGATTACGCTGGGCTTAGTGCCGGTGATTTACAGTATTGTCGCGTTAAAGGCCAAAGAATCGGTGTATATCGGCTGCGTGGTGTTTTTAAGTGTCACCGTTTCTCATGGCGGCGATGAAAAGCCCTATTTATTCGCGGCTAACCGGATGCTCGATACTTTTATTGGGATTATCACCGCGCAGGTGGTCAACCGGGTTTTGCCAATGGGCCGGGAGGAGTAGTTGGCGCTTATTTTTAACAGAAAGGAGCCTTAAATGACAGCAGAAAAAAATCAGCAAAAAGCCAGTTCAAGCTATGCGTTTTTAAGTAAAAAAAAGGAATTCATAATTTTTCAATATGAAAATTTTACAATTCGCTTTAAAGCGCCGTATTCTTTAGAGGGCTTTACAGCAATTAAAAAATGGGACGCAGGTTATCTGGTGGTAATGGCCAAATATACGCATAACCAGGAAAGCGAAGAAGAATATATTGATTTAATCCCCATACTGGAAAACCTTTATATTTCACCACAGGATTTTTTAAAGCCGATTAAGGAGGTGAAAATTAAAAATGCTTACGCTTGATCTTAAAAAAATTGCGGACGGAGCAGAATTGATTGTAAATGGCTATGCTTTTACCAAATGCGATTTGGGGTATCGCGTTTTAAACTTGGACTGCCCGGAACAAGCGGCGGTTATTTCCGCAAACGGAGAAATTTTGGAAACGACAATGGACGACATAGGAATTCAAATTGTAAAAGATTATTTTGCCAAAAACCAAAAATACATGGAGGAGGACTAATGCCAAAATACTACGAATTTAAGGTCGCTGGGTATTATCTGTACTTTACATCATTTTGCGTAGTAGAATGTATGCATGTGCACGCCAGCGACAGGAAGTTGACAGAGGCAGGGTCAGCCAAATTTTTTGTTAAGGAAAACGGGGATACCGTTTTGCAGAATAAAGGCATGTTAAATGACAGAGAAGTGTTAAAAATAAAACAATTTATTAAAGATAATTATCGAGATATGTACATTTGCTGGTCAAAATACAGTCATAATACATTTTACGAAAAATAAAAGGAAAAGTGAAAGTTTTTAAAAGAAAAAGTTCGGAGGAAATATAATTCTTTTAAAATAATATATAAAAAGATATACCTGTAAGCAGAAAGGAGCCTTAAATGACAGCAGAAAAAAATCAGCAAGCAGAAGGGCAGGCACTGCCTTTTGCGCATTTGCACTTACATTCGGAATACAGCCTGCTGGACGGCTCCGGCAGGATTTCTGAAATTATCAGCCGGGTCAAGGAGCTAGGCATGAAAAGCGTGGCGCTGACCGACCACGGTGTTATGCACGGGGTGGTTGACTTTTATAAGGAAGCGAAAGCGGCCGGGATTCACCCGGTGCTGGGCTGCGAAACCTATGTCGCTCCCCGCAGCTATTTAAAAAAAGAGGGCAAGTCTGATGCCGCCAATTATCATTTGGTGCTGCTGGCGGAAAATCAGCAGGGCTACCAAAACTTGATGAAATTGGTGTCCTTTGCCTATATGGACGGCTTTTACTACCGGCCGCGGATTGATTTAGCGCTGCTGGAGCAGTATCACGAGGGCTTAATCGGGTTAAGCGCCTGTTTAGGCGGTCATATCTCGCAGCTGATTTTGCAGGGCGATATGGCTGGCGCGGAAGAAATGGCGCTGGAATATCAGCGGATTTTGGGAAAAGATAATTATTTTTTGGAAATTCAAAATCATGGCTACGAGGAGCAAAAGCAGGTCAACGCCGCGCTGCTAAACATTGCCCGCAAATACGATATTCCAATGGTAGCGACCAATGACGCGCATTATATTTACCGCGAGGACGCGGCGGCGCATGATGTGCTGCTGTGTATTCAAACCGGTAAGAAGCTGGCGGACGAAGACCGGATGCGCTATACCGGCGGGCAGTTTTATATTAAATCAGCCGAGGAAATGTACGCCGCTTTTGACTTGACCATACCGGAGTTTCGGGCGGCGCTGGAAAATACCGAAAAAATCGCCGCGCGCTGTCAGGTGGAAATGGAGTTTGGGAGACTTAAGCTCCCCCGCTTTGCCGTGCCGCCGGCGTATACTGCGGCCGGTTATTTGCGGGAGTTGTGCGAGCAGGGCTTAGCCGAGCGCTACGATAAGGACAAGGAGCAGTACCGGTCAAGGCTGGAATATGAGCTAGACGTCATTGAAAATATGGGCTATGCCGATTATTTCCTGATCGTGGCGGATTTTATCCGCTTTGCTAGAGAAAAGGGAATTATGGTCGGGCCGGGCCGGGGCTCGGCGGCTGGCAGTTTAGTGGCCTATGTCCTGAAAATCACCAATATTGACCCAATTCGCTATCAGCTGATTTTTGAGCGTTTTTTAAATCCGGAACGGGTCAGTATGCCGGATATTGATATTGATTTTTGCTATGAAAGACGGCAGGAAGTAATTGACTATGTGATTGAAAAGTACGGCGCTTTGCAGGTTACGCAAATTATTACGTTTGGAACGATGGCGGCGCGGGCGGTGATTCGCGACGTCGGCCGGGTCATGGATATTCCCTATGCCGAGGTTGATAAAGTCGCCAAAATGGTGCCGATGGAACTGAAAATGACCATTGATAAGGCGCTGACCATGAGCCGTGAATTAAGCGAGCTGTATGCTTCGGATATGACGATTCGGCGGCTGATTGATACCTCCAAACGCCTGGAGGGGCTGCCGCGGCACGCTTCGACCCACGCCGCCGGCGTGGTCATTTGTGACCGGCCGGTTTATGAATATGTGCCGCTTTATGCCAGTGACGGCGTTTTGACCACCCAGTTTCCCATGGGCACCTTGGAGGAACTGGGGCTTTTAAAAATGGACTTTCTGGGACTGCGCACGCTGACCGTGATTCAGGACGCGGTTAAGGAGATTGAAAAAAGCGGGATTTCTTTGGATATTGACCGGATTGATTTTGCCGACCCCAAGGTGTTTGCTCTGATTTCCTCGGCCAAGACTGACGGTGTCTTTCAGCTGGAAAGCGCCGGCATGAAAAACTTTATGCGTGATTTAAAGCCGCAGAATTTAGAAGATATTATCGCCGGGATTTCCCTTTTCCGGCCGGGGCCGATGAGTTCGATTCCGACCTATGTCAAGGCGCGGCATCATACGCAGGCGGCGCGCTATATCACGCCGGAACTGGAGCCGATTTTGCAGCCGACCTATGGCTGCATCGTCTATCAGGAGCAGGTTATGCAGATTGTGCGGGAGCTGGCCGGATACACCTACGGCCGGTCGGACTTGGTGCGCCGGGCGATGTCCAAGAAAAAAGACGATGTGATGGCCAGGGAAAGGCAAAACTTTATTTACGGCAATCCCGAAGAGGGGATTGAGGGCTGTTTGGCCAGGGGCATATCCGAGCAGGCGGCTAATCAGATTTATGACGACATGGCGGATTTTGCCAAGTACGCGTTTAATAAGTCGCACGCCGCGGCTTACGCGGTGGTGGCGTACCAGACGGCTTATTTAAAGGCATATTATCCGGTTGAGTTTATGGCGGCGCTCCTGACTTCCGTCAGTACCAATCCGACCAAGACAATTGATTATATTTTAAGCTTGAGGGATTTGGAGATTGAAATGCTGCCGCCCAATATCAATCAGGGCTACGCCCGATTTACCGCTAAGGACGGAAAAATCGTCTTTGGGCTGGCGGCGATTAAAAATGTGGGTAAGGCGATGATTGAAAGCATGGAGGCTGAGCGGGCGGCCAGAGGGCCGTTTCGTTCGCTGACTGATTATTGCACCCGCATGGAGGGCAAGGACGTTAATAAAAGGGCGCTGGAAAACCTGATCAAAGCCGGCGCCTTTGACTGCTTCGGCGGCAAGCGGCGGCAGTATTTGGAGGTTTACGCCAATGTCCTAAAATCGGTGCAAAATGAGAAAAAGGAAAAAATCAGCGGTCAGATTGGCATGTTTGAGCTGGAAAATGAGGAAAGCGTTGGTTTGATTGACACTTTGCCGGAAATGGATGAGTTTACCAGCGCCGAGCGTTTGGCCATGGAAAAAGAGGTGATTGGCCTTTATGTCAGCGGCCATCCGCTGATGGACGATCGGGATTTATGGGAAAAGACGGTGACGCTTTCCGCCAAAAGCTTTCAAGCGGAGAAAGAGGAGGAGGAAGCCGAAGCGCCGGTTCGGCCGGCAGAGGGGCGGACCGAAGTCGTGGGCGGGCTGGTCACGCATTTATCCAAAACCTTTACCCGCAACAATGAAGCCATGGCGTTTGCCGAGGTTGAGGATTTTTTCGGGACGATTGAAATTGTCTTTTTCCCGCGGGATTATGCCAAGGCGCAGGCGCTTTTGGAAACAGAAAGTAAAATTTTTGTCAAGGGCCGGATTAGCTATCAGGGCGATCAGGAAATCAAGCTGATTGCCGCGCAGGCCTGGAGTTTTGACGAGGAAAGCAAAGATCCGCACCGGCGGATGCAGCCGGATAGCTTTAACAGGGCGGCGGAAAAGCGGGAAAATCAAAGAAACCGGAGCGCGCAAGCGGCTAAGCGCGGCCGGGCAAAAGAGGCGGAAGCCGGACAAGCTTCGCCAAGGCTTTGGCTGGCCTTTGAAACCGAAGCCGAGTATCAGGAGAGGATTCAGGAAATCGGCGAATTGGTGCGGGAATATGCCGGCCAGACGCCGGTGATTTTATACATCAAGGAAAATGGTCAAAAAAAGAAGGCCCGCGCCGGCGCCGAGCTTTCCGACCTGCTTTTGGTGCAGCTTTACAGCATTTGCGGTGTTGATAATGTTAAGATTTGGTAGGCGGGCGGTGGGCAGGCGTGAAATAGGCATTGATTGGCGGCCGGTTCCGCTGTCTGCGGCAGATAGAAAATGGAGGAAGGTATGACGGCTTTATCAGATTATGATTTAAAAACAGGCTTGCCAAAGGATAAGGGTTATTTGGAATGCGGCCTGCCGGATTTTTTGCGGCAGTCCATCCACATCATGGAGGAAGCGTGGGAAAAACTGGATAACGGCGTGGAATATCTGCATTGGGACGGCGATTACTGCAGTCTGCAAACAGACATTAATAACGCCGAGGTTAATCAAATCATCAGCCCGGAGCAGGCGTGGTATCTGAGAGAGAAGTATTTAAGAATGGAAAGGGAGTGAGGGGATGCCGGCGATAGATTTTACCCAGATGCTCAGGCGCAACAAGCTTTATGCCGGTGCGAACGGGAATAAGATTTCGGTTATTTATCATGGGGAGCAGTATATGCTGAAATTTCCGGCGGCAGCCAAGCAAAACAAGAATTTAAGTTACAGTAATGGCTGTTTTTCCGAATATCTGGGCTGTCATATTTATGAAATGATAGATATCCCTGTGCAAAAAACCATATTGGGGACTTTTACGGTCAAAGGCAAAGAAAAAATAGTTGTTGCCTGCCGTGATTTTACAAGGCCTGGAGTAATACTGCAAGATTTTGCTTCCTTAAAAAATCAAATGATTGATTCGGAAAAAAACGGATATGGCACGGAACTGGCGGATATTTTGCTTACCTTTGAGGAGCAGACAGCGCTGGATGGGGCGGAGCTGAAAGAGCGGTTTTGGAATATGTTTATAGTTGACGCGCTGATTGGCAATTGGGATAGGCATAACGGAAACTGGGGATTTCTTTATGATACCGTCACCGATAAAATGGAGCTGGCTCCGGTATATGACTGTGGCAGCAGCCTTTTTCCGCAGGCGGATGAGAAAATTATGGAAATGGTGCTGCAAAATGCGCAGGAATTAAATTATCGGATTTTTGAGATTCCAACTTCGGCGATTTTGCTGGAGGGCAAGAAAATTAAATATTTTGATTTTATATCATCTCTGCAAAATAGGGACTGTAATCAGGCGCTGGCGCGGATTGTTCCGCGGATTGATATGGAGAAAATTAAAACAATAATAGAAGAAACGCCTTTCCTCAGCGATTTGCAAAAAAACTTTTATTTTACGGTCTTACGGGAGAGAAAAAAACGAATCCTGGATTTTTCGCTGGAATTGCTGAGAGGAAAAACCGTTGATTTGGGTTGAAATTGGGAACGGGAGGTATTGATATGGAAAAACTTATATTGATTTTGCTGATGTTGACATTGATAATACCTGATGCAACCGCAAAGGTGGAGGAAGAAAGAAAAAAATACGACTTAACTTTTGATGAAATAGAAAAAGGAGAACTTTCTGCCGGCGACGGGGAAAAAACAATTGATATTGGTGAGCCGGAGATTAAAGGAAAGGAAGAAACAAGCACGAAAAAAAGAAAGAATGAAAAGTATAGTTTAGCGGTCAAAGAAATATTAGAAAATGAACAATATAAAGAGAACGGACAGGAATATGAAATTGTAGTTTATGCTCAATTTGATAAGAGAGTTCAGGATTTAATTCCGGTCATACAAGAGCAATTGCCGGACCGAATGGTAAGCTTGCAGGCCAGAACCTTTGACAGCTGTTGCTTAAAAACGGATATCGAAGCCATGGAAAGGCTGTGCCAGCTGCCGGAAGTAAGAAAGATATGCCTTTTGTCTGAAGTAAAAGGCGAAACGGATTTTATGGTAGAGGGAGAATAAGCAAATTCCCTTTCATCCTGCCTTACTCGTCCTTGCCTGCCGCTTGGCGCTGAAAAATCAGTTGCTTTTTTTAACAAAATAAGCTATGATAAAAGATAGCAAAAAGGAACAGCCGGAAGGAAAAATACCCATGTTTCCTGAGAAAAGCATAGGATAGCTTATAATCAGAAAGCTTAGAACTTTTAAGCGGCGGTTAAGGGAAACCGGG
>CAUVDV010000049.1:0-15244 GCA_963550755.1 uncultured Lachnospiraceae bacterium | reverse complement strand
GTTGCACTATCCTTGGAGTCGCCTCCACCGGACGTTATCCGGCACTCTTGCCCTGCGGAGCTCGGACTTTCCTCACCGAAAAACGGTGCGATCGTTTTGCCTACTCAAACTTATTTTATTCCTTGGCCGCTGACGGCGCAAGTTTTTTTGTTTTCTTTCTCCGAAACTGTTTTATCTTCCGGCTTTCTTTATTCTCAGCTAATTTTTTAGCAGCCGGCGGAACTGCGTCATGCGCCGGCTTCATTTCTTTCAGCGTTTTTTTGGTCTTGGCCGGCTGCGGCTGCTTTAAATGAATTTCCGATTTTGGATAAATGATCAGTTTTTCTTTCGCCAATCCGGCTGTTTTCGTCTTCTGCCGGTGCTTATTAACCTTTGCCGCCGTTTTTTCCTGCTTTGCTTTAACCCGCTTGGACTTGGGCTCTTGATTTTGCTTTAACCCTGATATTTCCTGCGTCTGACCTAAGAGGGCAGAACTTCCCCGCTTGGCTGGTGATTTTGACCGGTTAGCGGCCATCTCTTCTTTTGACAAATTAACCGCTTTTGCTTTTGCTGATGGCATCCCCGGATTAATGAATGCGGCTGTCAGTTTCACGCTGTCTTTGGTTTTCCTGCCCTGACCCAAATCCGACGTTTTCAGTACTTGCTCCGGCAAACTAATGGGTTTACCCTTTTTTTTCACTTTAGCAGTCTGCCCGGATAATGTCTTAGGTTTGCCGGTCTGAGCAGGCGGACTGATGAACTCGGCTGCCTTAGCATTTTCTTTTGGCTTAGCAGTCTGCCCGGATAAGGCCTTGCTTTTGTCCGGCTGTACCGGCGGGTTGATAAACTCGGCCGCCTTGGCATTTTCTTTTGACTTAGCCGCCTGCCCGGAGAAATTCTTGGTTTTAGCTGTCTGATCCGGCTGAATTCGTTGTTTGGCCGGTGGTTTCGTCGCTTCCTTTGGCTTCTTAGCTGGTAAAGCCGCTGAACCGACTTGACCGGTCGCCAATAAGGCCGCCTCTTTTGATTTACCGGCCGACACAGTCTTTGTTTTCATCTTCGCATTCAACGGTTCCGGTGCTTTGCCCTGCTTTTCCTCAACTTTTAAGCGTCGGCCTACTTTTTGCGGCTTTTCCTTTATTTTCAGCAAAGTAGGCTGCTTACCGCCTTCCTTTTTGCCCGGCGCTTCCTGCTCCTGCCAATTCTTATCGACCACCGCTCCGTCATAGGAGTATTTATCCACGTCCTCCGGCCGAATCCATTTGCGGTAAGCGGCGGAAAGCAGCTTGATCAAAACAAAAATTCCGGCGAATAAAGCGGTTTCCCATTGAATATAAAATACCATCGAATGATCTTCGCCGCCAACACGGTAAAAAGCCAACAGCCCGCCGGCGAACAATAGCCCGGCCAATCCGACTAAGCCCTTTTCATATTTCAGCCGCCGCATATAAATTACTAAAAACAGCAGCCCGGCCGCCGCTCCAACCGCGATCAAAAGCAAATTGCTTTCCCCAAAGCCCAAAGTCAAAAGCTGCAGTACCAACAGCCCCTCCAGAAAAAAGCACCAGCCCTGATGATTGTACTTATTGGTGTAAACCACCGATTGCTTGAGCAGCAGCGCCGAAATCAAGATCCACAGCAGCGCCGAAACCGGCACTTTTAAAATGACCGGCAGCCACATGGCCGTCATCAATAACAAGCTTAGCAGATTTGTGCCGTAATTTTTAAAGAACTGATCCCATTTCTTCGGAAAATAAATCCGGTCGAGCGTTAAAAAACCGCCTCGTGAATTTTCTGTCAAAAATATAATCGCCAAAATAAAGGGAATGCTGACCAGTTCCAAAGCAAAGTTTAGCTGTACCTGCTGATAATTAAAAGTATTCAGTTCCAGCACCAGTGCGGAAGCAACAATATTACCGATCACCATCCGCCCATTTTCCGGATAAAAGCTGTTGGTAAAGTTCGGCGATTTTTTGCGCAGAGCGACCGCCGCCTGTTCATGATTAGCGATCTGCGCCGCCAGACACAGCAGCGCCAGTCCCGGAATATACGCGGCTTGGCCAATGTCCTCCAGTACCTTTAACCGGAACAGGATATACAGAAAGAAAACAGCCGTCGCCGCCCAAATCAGGACCGACGTTTGATCCTTATTTTGCTTCATAGCCTATTATACGCCCCCCAACTTATTTAAGGGCCAAAACCGGATCCAGACCCGGCCGTCGATCTGCTCTCGCTGAATACAGCCGAAATCACGGCTGTCATAGCTCATGCCCCGATTGTCGCCCATCACAAAGTATTGTCCGGCCGGCACGACAAAGGGATACTGCATACTGCTTTTGGGATACGTCGGCTGCTGGGCATAGGCTTCCGGCAGCTCCTGGCCGTTGACAAAGACTTTGCCGTCCTGAATATTAATTTCATCTCCCGGCACTCCAATTACCCGCTTGACCAGACGAGTGTTTCCTTCCTTGCGGAAAAACTTAGCCGCCATATCCTCATACAGCCGCACAAATCGGGCGCCGATTGAAGGATCGACCGGATCTTTGATAAATACAATAATATCGCCGGTTTTCGGAGCGCCAAAAGTATAACTCAGCTTTTCCACAATCAGCTGATCGCCGCTGATCAACGTTGTTTCCATCGAGCTTTGGCGAACCTGTGATAAGGTAAATACAAATATATTTAAAAAATTAGTAATCAGCAATGCAATTACAATTACCTTAATCAAATCCAGTATTTCCCTCTTCCAATTAAACTTTTTTTCCTCCACGCCCTCGGGAGCGGCTGTAGAATTTGAAGCCGCCGGCCGGTTTTTTTCTTCTGCCGGGCGCAAAACATCCTGAGGATTTTTTTCGTTGTCCATATGTCACCTCTTTTTAATATGCTAACTCTCCCCTGCTTAAAACTTCGTTTTCTGCCCGGCACGCGGCTTGCCAGTAAAATGTCGCTCGAAAAGGTACCATCTTTTCACATATACCAATAAGGCCGCTTTGCTCCGCCGTATGAACTTAATCAACTCGCCAGGCTTTTGGGTTAAGCAGGAAAAAGTCGAGTATTTGTTAATCTTAAACCACATTTGCCATTATACTATATCGCTCCGCAAGTTACAAGCGTAAGCCTTGTTCTAAATGAGCAAAGTGGCATCGCCAAACGAGAAAAAGCGATATTTTTCTTTGACGGCTTCGGCATAGGCCGATAAAACAAACTCCCGCCCGGCAAACGCGCTGACCAGCATAATCAGGCTTGATTTGGGCAGATGGAAGTTCGTAATCAGCCCATCAATCACCCGAAAAGAATAGCCCGGATAAATAAAAATATCCGTCCACTTGGAGCTTTCCGTCAAATATCCCTTTTCATCGGCTAAGGACTCCAGCGTTCGGCAGGCCGTTGTCCCCACCGCAATCACTCGGCGGCCGCTGGCTTTGGCCTGATTGATTAAATCCGCATCTTTTTGCCGAATCTGGCAAAACTCGGCGTGCATTTGATGATCCAGCACATTTTCTGCCTTAACCGGCCGAAAAGTTCCCAGACCGACATGCAAAGTCACAAATGTCAGACTTACCCCCTGCTCCCGAAGCGCCGCCAACAATTCCTCGGTAAAATGCAGCCCGGCCGTCGGCGCCGCCGAGGATCCCTTATGCTTGGAATAAACCGTCTGATAACGTTCCTGATCGAGCAACCGCTCATGAATATAGGGCGGCAGCGGCATTGTTCCTAATTCATCCAAAACCTCTTCAAAAATACCGTCCAGTTCAAACTCAATCAGCCGGTTGCCGCTCTCCAGCACATCGACAATCCGGCCGATCAGCCGGCCGCCGCCAAAGCTTAGGACCGCACCAGTTCTGGTCTTTTTGCCGGGCTTAGTCAGCACTTCCCACAGCCTGTCGCTTTTTCTGGTCAAAAGCAGGACTTCAGCGGCCGCCTTTCGGTCTTTAACTTCTCCGATCAGTCTGGCCGGCAGCACCCGGCTGTCGTTTAAAACTAAGCAATCGCCAGGCTGCAAATACTGCAAAATATCGGTAAACTTTTGGTGCTGAATCGTCTGCTCCGCCCGGTTTAAAACCATCAGCCGGGAATCCGACCGGACTTTCAGCGGCGTCTGCGCAATCAATTCCTCCGGCAGGAAGAAATCATAATCCTGCGTTCTGCCGGCCAGAGTATTTGTTTTTTCCATCATCTTAATCTCTCAGTCTAATCCCATACGCCGTTTCCAGCTTGCGTAAAATTCGGTCAATCACCTGATTGATTTCATTTTCCGTTAAGGTATGATCCTTACTCCGCAGCTTTAAGGCATAGGCCATTGATTTATAACCCTTTTCAATCTGCTCGCCCTGGTACAGGTCAAATAATTCCGCTTTTTCCAAAAGCCTGCCGGATTCGCTTTGGAAGATTTCCTCAATTTGAGCGGCCAGTATCTCTTCCTTGACCAGCAGCGCCAGATCCCGGCTGACGGCCGGATATTTCGGAATCGGCTCGTATTTTTTGACCGGATTGATGTGTGCAAAAACCTCATCCAGTTCCAGCATCAGCAAATACGTTCTGGCGCCGATTTCATAATTTTCCGCAGTCAGCGGATGCACCTCGCCCAAATAGCCAACCGGCTGCCCGGCCAGCAGAAGCTCGGCCTGCCGGTTCGGATGAAAGAAAGGATGCGCCGACGGCTGATACTGGAAGCTTTCGCCCAGCTTCGCCGCCAAAACTTCAGCCATGCCCTTCATATCAAAGAAATCCTTTTTGCCGTAATGCCCGACAATCAGGCAATTCTTCTCCTGCGGCATTTCCGCATTCTTATCGCTGTTATCGGCCGGTTTTTCGGTGGGCAGATAAATTCGGCCAACCTCAAACAGAGTGACATCGGTATTGCGGTGATTATAATTGGTGGCCAGCGAGCTTAAAATGCCGTTTAACATCGAGGTCCGCATCATGCTGAAATCCTCGCCCAGCGGATTTTGGATAATCAGCGCCCGGCGGTAGGGATGCTCCGGCGGAAGACCCAATTTTTCAAAGACCTTGGGACTTTCAAAAGAATACTCCACCGCCTCGTTTGCGCCCATTGCCAGCAAAGCCGCCGCTACAACGTCCTCGGCTTTTTGGGTAAAACTCTTGTGCCCAACCGTTGGGTTTTTACTGTTAATCGTTGTCGGAATCCGGTCATAACCATAAATCCGGGCAATTTCCTCGGCCAAATCCGCCATGCCCTCAACATCGGCCCGGTAAGTCGGAATGGTTACTTCCCTGGCCGCTTCATCAACCGTAAAGGTCAGCCGCCGGAAAATAGCCGCCATTTCCTGCTCCGTCAGTTCCGTTCCCAGCAGCCGGTTAATTGCCGCCGGATCATAAGACAGCGTTCTTTCCCGGCGCGGCTCGGGATAAATATCAATCTGGCCTTCTACGATTTCTCCGGCTTCCAGCTCGGCAATCAAAGCGCAGGCCCGTTTAATGGCAAACTCAGCCAAGTTCGGATCTAAATGCTTTTCAAAGCGCGAGGACGAGTCAGAGCGCAGCCCCAATTTTTTACTGGTATGCCGAATATTCGTGCCGTTAAAATTAGCCGACTCAAATAAAATGGTCGTGGTCTCCTCGGTAATCTTAGACAGTTCGCCGCCCATCACTCCGGCAATGCCAACCGCTTTCTCGGCATCGGCAATCACTAACATCGTCTCATCTAAATTACGCGGCACGCCGTCCAAGGTCTGCATACTTTCGCCCGGCTGCGCCCGCCGGACGATAATCTCCGGGCCGGCTAATTTCGTCAAGTCAAAGGCATGCATCGGCTGACCGGTTTCTAACATCACAAAATTGGTAATATCAACGATATTATTAATCGGCCTAAGCCCAGCCGACCGGATTTTTTCCTGAAACCAACGGGGCGAAGGCTTGACCTTAATGTTCTTAACGATTTTGCCTAAATAACGATAGCATAGATCGGCGGCCGGAACGGAGATTTTAACCATTTCCCGAATATTACCGCTGACCTCGGTAAAAGATAAGGACGGCAGCCACAGCTGGCGGTCAAAAGCCGCCGCCGCTTCTCTGGCGACGCCAATGACCGAAAAGCAGTCTGCTCGGTTGGAAGTAATCTCATATTCCACCACCGTGTCGCCCAGGCCAAATAAAGCCTTAACTTCATCGCCCAAAGCAACTCCCTTTTCCTTTAGCAGGGCTTCGTCAAAAATATAAATCCCATGCTCCGGCGCTTCCGGAAAGTCCTCCCGGCTTAACCCCAGCTCCTCAACCGAGCACATCATGCCGTTTGACTCCACACCCCGAAGCTTGCCTTTTTTAATCTTCAGCCCGCCCGCCAGCGAAGCCCCAACCAAAGCCACCGGCACATAATCGCCGGCCGCAATATTTTTGGCGCCGGTTACGACCTGAATCGTTTCGCTCCCGACAGACACCTGCGTCACTACTAATTTATCGGCGTCTGGATGCGCCTGCACCGATAAAATCCGGCCCAAAACCACTCGCTGAATCTCTTCGCCCGAGGTTTCCGCCCGCTCCACCTTGGTGCCGGTCATGGTCATTTTATCGCAAAATGCTGTAATATCCTGTGTTGTTTCCACATACTCGGACAGCCACTTCATCGAAATATTCATTGTCAGCCTCCTAAAATTGCTCTAAAAAGCGTTTGTCGTTTTCATAAAACAGCCGAATATCATTGATCCCGTAGCGCAGCATGGTGATTCTCTCCAAACCCATGCCAAAGGCAAAGCCGCTGTATACTTCCGGGTCAATTCCGCTCATCTTCAGGACATTGGGATGGACCATGCCGCAGCCTAAGATTTCAATCCAGCCCGTGCCCTTGCAAACCTTACATTCATGGTCATGTCCGCCGCAAATCACGCAGGACATGTCAACTTCCGCACTCGGCTCGGTAAACGGGAAAAAATGCGGCCGGAACTTAACCTTGACTTCATCGCCGTATAGGTTTTTAATAAAGACTTCCAGCGCTCCTTTTAAGTCACCCATCGTTACATTTTTATCAACTACTAAGCCCTCGATTTGGTGAAAAATCGGCGAATGGGTCGCATCCACTTCATCGGAACGGTAAACCCGCCCCGGCGCGATGATCCGAATCGGCGGCTGTGTTTTTTCCATGACTCTGACCTGCACCGGCGAGGTAGCCGTCCGCAGCATTAAATTGGGATTAAAATAAAGCGTATCCTGCTCGTCCTTGGCCGGATGTTCTTCAGGAATATTCAGGGCGTCAAAGTTATAATACGAGTTTTCAATTTCCGGCCCTTCGGCAATCGAATAGCCCATGCCGATAAAAATATTTTTAATATCCTCCAGCACCGTTTTCATCGGGTGACGATGCCCCAGTTCCGGGAGTCTCGCCGGTAAGGTGACATCAATTTTTTCCACCGCCAGCTTCAGGTTCAAAGCTTTCTCCGCCAGCTCTTTCCGCCGCTTTTCCAGCATATCTTCCATTACCTGCCGGACTTCATTGACTAACTGCCCCATTTTCGGCCGTTCTTCCTCTGATAAATCTTTCATACCTTTGAGCAGAGCGGTCAATTCGCCTTTTTTGCCCAGCATTTCGACCCGAATGTTTTCCAGATTTTTCAGATCGGCCGCCGCCCCGATCCCGCTCAATGCTTTCTGCCTGATTGCTTCCAGTTGTTCTTTCATTTCCGCGTCCTTTCTATTATTTCAACTTATCCCTGTCCGCTTGCCGCCTTCAATGGCACGGTCTTATCTGCGACAACAAGTCCGGCCAAAAGGCAGTTTTGTTTTTTGCCGAACAGAACAAATTGAATGATTGCCTTAGACTTTTCAATCGTCCGCTTTCTTTATTTTCCACCAGTATAGCATTTTGCCCTATGTTTTGCAAGAAAAAAGGTATTTGAGTTTTTCCTTTTAAACTTTTCTATTCTTTAAAGATTAACGTTTTCTCTGCTCTTTTATGTCACTTTTGAGCTAAGCCTATCGTTGATGGCTTTGACCGCATGATAATATCCCGGCATAATATGATTTTTAATGGGTACCCACTGCGGAAAAACCTTGGCATAATTCCGCCGGAACACCAGCACATGGCCAAACTTATGATACATTGTCCGGCTGCCTCCGGCCGGCCGAAAGCCCAGCGCGCCAAAGCCTTTTGGCCCGTAGCTGTCATATTCGTTAAAAATATTCCAAATATTCGGGTAGCGATTCGTTCCGTCCTCAGTCAGGGCGTTAAGCGAACCAAAAGTGTAGGCAAAGACCGTTTGCCCTAAATCAGTTAAACGTGCCGAAATCAGCTGCGCCGCCGCCCCGCCCAGGCTATAACCGACAATCAAATATTTCAGCTTTCGCCCCTGCCAGTTCTTTTCATAACGCTTTGAATACCGGATTAGTCCGGTCAGCACTTTCCTCGAAAAAAGGGCAAACGGCCGGTAAGTCGGATAGCCCCGCCAATCTTCCGCCCGCCGGTTGCCGGCCGTCCCCCAAAAATCATGTCGTAAGCTTTCGGACACCGTTTCCGTTCCCCGTAGGGTAATTAAAAGCAGTTCAAACGCCTCGCCCGGCCCCTGCATCAGCCGGTGCGAAATAGAAAAGGCAAAGTCCCCGCTGTTCCGGCCCAGTTTTTCTGTTTTTACTTTAGTTTGATTATAGCGGCAGCGGTTATAGCTATATAGGGAAATATCCCGCATTTGCAAATCCTCGGCCAGCGCCGGCGCTAAATACCGCGCCTCGCCCGGCCGGCCGACTCGGTCGCAGCTGACTGCCGCTATGCCCGCCGCCAACTGCGCCAGTTCCGGTTGATAGCAGTCAGGCCTGCCCGCAAAAAGCTCCGCCCCAAAGGCTGCGTCAGCCCTCCCCGCATCATAATCCGGTACATAACGCAGTACGATTTGATTGCTCATAAATACCCCTTTTTAATTAGTTGACTAGTCAACTGTTTTATAGCATGCTCCTGTTGGTAAAAATAATCTTACTTTCACTGGCAAATCTCTGTATTTCCGTACGAACGGATAATCTGCCGGTGAAAAACTTATCTTGCGGCAAACCGCTTATGCCAAAAGCTTCGCTTTCTATGCAGCGCATGACCTGACTAAAATACCTTTAGCAGTATTTTTTATTGCATCATTAATGAAAAGAAGTTTCCAGTCCGGCTAAGCCAAAGCCTGTTTTTAGCCCTTGAGCGCTGCCAGCACCGCGCCGATATCCTCGTTGATACAAATGGCTTTCTCCGCCAATTCCTCCGGCGCAAAGGCCTCGTCCAAATTAACGCAGGCATACTTGGCCTGCGGCAGTCCGGCCGTCATTTTCCAAAAGCTGTATTTAATAATGCCCGGCGTATTCATGCCCGTACCCAGTTCCCAAAATAAAATTCGTTTCTCTCCGCTCCGTTTTAAAAAGGCGGCGTAATTTTCTGCTGCCTGCTCCCAGCCCATATCCTGCACAAAGGTATCGTCCGCCCGCAAATTCATGCTCATCGGCTTACCGCATACCGGGCAACGGGGTACCAAATCAGATGGAATCGCCATTTTCGGCGCGCTTCCGGCCGGTAAAACCAAATCGCCATTTTCACCAATGACAAAATCCTGCGCTTCTACCATTTGACGAATGGCGTCCGCGTTATCATAAGTAGAGGAATGGCAAGGCTGGCTGCACTGAAACAGGCCGTAATCTCCCTGCGTGTAAAACAGCCGCCGCTTGTCAAAGCCTGCTTTTTGAAACTGATGATCGACATTGGTGGTCAAAACAAAATAATCTTTTTCCCGCACCAATTGCAAAAGTTCCTGATAAACCGGCTTCGGCGCCGCCGTATACCGGTTGATCCAAATATACCGGCTCCAATACGCCCAATGCTCCTCTAAGCTGTCATACGGATAAAATCCGCCGGAGTACATATCGGTAAATGGGTATTTGGCGGCAAAATCGCCGAAATACTTATCAAAGCGCGGGCCGCTGTAAGTAAAGCCGGCAGAAGTGGAAAGCCCCGCCCCCGCTCCGATCACGACCGTTTCCGCTTGATTTAGCTCTCTCCGCAATTGTTTTATACTTTCTTCTTTGTTTTGTTTTTTTGCTATTTTCCCGCCAAACATAAATTTCCTGCTTTCCGTTTGCTAAATTTTTTCACCGTTTTCTCTTATCCAGCATCCGTTTTTGACGCTGACAACTCCGCCCGCCGCCAAATCGGCATTACTTTTTATTTTCCCTGTTTGCCAAGTTCATTTGATTTTCCCTTGGTTTTAGATAGTGATTTCAATTTGATTTCCTTCAAACGCCACAATGCAGCTTTCATAGTAACCATCGCCGGTTGTTCTTGGGCCGCTGATTACCTCGTATCCGTCGGCTTTCAGCTTGGTCGTCAAAGCATCCACCTTCTCCTTGCTGCCCACACTGAAAGCAATATGCGCGTACCCCGTCCGAGCAAGTTCTTTCGGTAGATCCTCCATTTCCGGTCTATTCATAATCTCAATCCGCGCTCCGTCATCAAAAGAAAGAAAAAATGAGCGAAAGTTCGTTTTTAAATTGTGATACCCATCATTGGCTTTCGCGCCAAAATACTGCTCGAAAAAGTTGCGCGCCTCCGCCAAATCGTTTACATACAGTGCAACATGCTCAATTCTCATAACGACCTCCCTAAACTTCAGCCTCAATGCCGTTCGCTCTCTGACTCATGCCCTTAATATCCGGCTGTAAATAGCCAAATCCTCGTCTTTAAACACATTAAACACAACTTTGATCCGGCTTCCCGTTTCCCTCTGAAATTTTCGAACCGTTTCCACCGCTATTTCCGCCGCCCGGTCATTGGGAAAATGAAACTCGCCGGTTGAGATACAGCAAAAGGCAATACTATTTAGCCCTTTTTCCGCCGCCAGTTCCAAACAAGAGCGGTAGCAGGCGGCCAGCAACTCGCAGTCCTTTTGGCTTAACGAACCAGAAATAATCGGGCCAACCGTATGCAGCACGTATTGACTGGGCAAATTAAAAGCCGGCGTGATTTTAGCCTGTCCGGTAGCTTCCGGCCGTCCGCCCTGCGCTTTCATCAGCTCAGCACAGGCCAATCTTAGCTGCATTCCGGCAAAGGTATGAATCGCATTGTCAATACAGAGATGGCAAGGCACAAAGCAGCCCAGCAGCCTGCTGTTGGCGGCGTTAACAATCCCATCCGCCGCCAGCGTGGTGATGTCCCCCTGCCAAAGATAAATATTTTCCTGAACCGGCCGGAAATCCGCCAAATCAGTAATCCCCTTTTGGTCAATTTCCGCCCGCAAGTATTCGTCCTGCACCCGCAAAAAATCCTGATCCGCTGCCTGCGGCTCCCTGACATTTAATAAAGAGCGCAGCAAAACCCTTTGCTCCCGCTCTGTTTCCGGTATCGCTATAGTCTGATAATCTTCCTTTTCCGCCAGCAACCGCTTGATTAAATACTCCCTGCGTTCCTTTTGATTCATTGTTTTCTTCTCCTCCCGTTATCCTAAGCCAAAAGACGCAGTCTTTTGGCGAACCAGCCAAGCCAAAAGGCGAAGCATTTTGGCGAACCAGCCAAGCCAAAAGACGAAGCATTTTGGCGAACCAGCCAAGCCAAAAGACGAAGCCTTTTGACAAACAGAAAATGTCGAAAGCTGAATTCCTAGCTAAAAACCTTGCCGCTTATCAGTAGTATACCATATCCCACTTAAAAGTCCACCTTATTCTTAACTCCGCTTTCCCCCGCCGGTAAAACTTTGCCGCACGCCCGCCAAGCAGCCGACGAGAAAATTTCAAATACACAATTGAATTTTTTAAAACTTGTTTATATCATATGACTTAAACAAGTTTGTTTCTGTCTTATATCTAATTTCCTGCGGCAATCCTTTTATATATAATATATTGCCTTTTTAATTCTGCTTCTTCATTCATGGGTCTTCCTTTTGCCTCTAAGATACGTTCAATTGCCTGTGCGCAGTCCATAGTGTGGTATGCTAAGAATAATCCTCTCAGCTCTTTGGGCTTAACAATCTTATACACCTGTGTCGATGACAAATCATATGTAAATGCAAAATATCTGTATAAATAGCCAATCCAAAACATTTCATTGTGCGTATATTTGACAGTACCATACTGAGATTTGCCATACTGTTCCTCTACCCGGTCAACTATATCCTTCGCTTGCATATTCGTCTGTAAAATGGCGCTGCTATCAAGTATTTTTGCTATTTTACTATGCATAAATCTTCGCATAAAAATTTCGGAACTTGTTTCTGTAATATCGATTGACATCTCAAATGCTTTTGCCTGCAAATCGCATAAAATCAAACCATCTTTATTTATTTTTTTCATATCATCACCTGCTGATTCAAATGTTTATCCAAGAATTTCATCAATATATTTGCCCTTTCCCCTATATCTTATCCGCGCTAATTTAACTTTATCATCTCCCAATTTTGTTTCTGAGCTTTTTATTTTCTTATAGTATTCTTTTTCGCTCTCAGAAATATAGCAGCGTTCAAGCATAGTAAGATTATTAATTGCTTTATCACTTATAAATACATACTGTAACCCCAAATTGGTAGCTGCCAGACAATGTTTGCACTGTTCATCGGTTATCTCTCCGGCGATAAATGAATTTATAATCTGAAACATCCTATTATCGGCAATCGGCGCTATTATATAATCACAGTCCCTTGACTCCTCAATCAATTTTTTTATGATTTTTTTATCCTTATAATCCTCCAAGGTTTCCCTATAATAAGCAATTGTTAGCATCCAGTCCAGATTAACCTCATATTTTTTACATTTTAAATTCTGATCATTAAATTGCAGATAATATACGGACGACTTGTCAAAACCTGCGATAAAAGAAACTGCCTGCTCATAGCTTTCCCCAACATAAAATCCCTGTCCAAAATCATTATTCAGCCTGCCGGATGATGTATTTATTTTCCCCTCTATTGCTCCTTTAGCCCCATGAAACAGCAGCTTATTGCTGCCTTCCAAGCTTTCTTTCCAAAACATTTCTTTTAATTTATTTAATTTTATATTTTGCCTATAAGCAAAGTCATATACTTTCTCCATGGTTTTAGCTGAGATATTTGTTCTTTCCAGCTCATTCCTTGATATTGTTATCTGCCCAGCACCTATTTTCTTAGCCATTTCTTCCTGCGTCAACTCAAGTATTTCTCTTATAGCTATCAAGTCTTTGCTGATATTATAGTCCATACCTGTTATCCTCCTCAAACTTATTTATATCATATTACTTAAATAAGTTCAAGCTCGTTAACTGCTTTTTTATTTTTTTATTTTCTCTATTACTCTATCCTGACGTGAGTGTCAAAAAAATGATAAATCCTTTTTAGAACAAGCCCTGCCCAAATTTTTATACTTTTGCCGCTTATATCATACCACTAAAAAGGACTGCTGCATTTTTATTCATTATACAAGATATTGACAAAATGTTTGCATTAACCCAATATCTTGATAAGAACTTTTATTTTGCAGCAGCCTTTCATTCATTTTTATAAAAGTATTTCAGCAATAATAAAACCTTATTCAATCTATATTCCGCCGCCAAAGCTTCATCCGCTCTGCCCTTTCCGCCGCTATCCTACAGCCTGAACCGCTTTTTTGGGTCCGCAGGCAAAGTCCCCGGCGTCAGCGCTTTTTTCTCACTTAATCAGTCGTCCAACCGGGCAATGTCCCGGCGAAAGCTTTTACCCTCAAAGCTGATTTGTTCGGCAATCTGATATGCCTTTTGCCGGGCTTCTTTCAGCGTTGTCCCGCAGGCGGCTGCCACCAACACCCGGCCGCCGGCTGTAATCATCTGTTGCTGCCGGTTTCGAGCCACCCCGCCATAAAAAATCATTTCCGCTTTAGCCGCCGCCGGAACGGTAATTTCTTTCCCTTTTTCATAATCTTCCGGGTATCCGCCGGCGGTTAAAACCACGCCAACACAAGGCTCCGGCCGCCATTGCAGCCGGATTTCCGATAAGCGCTGCCGGCAAACGGCAGTCAACACTTGCCCTAAGGGCGAACATAGCCGCGGCAGCAGCACCTCCGTTTCCGGGTCGCCGAAACGGACATTGAATTCCAAAACCTTTACCCCCGCCGCAGTCAGCATCAAACCGATAAACAAAATTCCCCGAAAGTTCATGTTTTCGGCTTGCAGGCCGCGCAGCACCGGTTTTAAAATCTGCTCGTCAATTTCTTTTTGCACCGCCGCATCTTGCAAAACCGGATTAGGCGAAAAGCAGCCCATGCCACCGGTATTTAAGCCTTGGTCACCATCCAGCGCCCGCTTATAATCTCTGGCACTTTCCAGCGGCAAAATAGTTTGTCCGTCGACCAGACAAATCAGCGACGCTTCCGTGCCGCTTAAAAACTCCTCAATGACCACTCGGCTGCCGGCCAAACCAAACTTTTTATCCTGCATAATCTGCTTCAGGCCAAGCGCCGCTTCCTCCGCCGAAGCGGCAATCAAAACCCCCTTGCCGGCCGCCAGACCGTCCGCTTTCAGCACTATCGGGTATGAGCAATTTTTCAGCGCCGATACAGCCTCTTCCAGCGAATCATACACCGCGTAATCAGCAGTCGGAATCCGATATTTTTTCATAAATTCCTTGGCAAAGGCTTTGCTCCCTTCCAGTCTGGCCGCTGCCTGATCCGGGCCGACAATCGCCAGCCCCCGCCGTTGAAAGTGATCCACAATCCCTTCCACCAGAGGCTGCTCCGGGCCGACAATGGTTAAATCAATCTGATTTTGTTCGGCAAAATCTGCTGCCGCCGTCAGATCGTCAATCGCAATCGCCACATTTTCGGCAATCTCATCCGTGCCGCCATTACCCGGCAGACAAAAAAGCTGCGCTGCCGGCTCATCCTGCCGCAGTTTCCATAAAATCGCGCTTTCTCTCGCGCCGCTGCCAATCACTAAGTATTTCATTTTTTGCTTCCTTTCGATTTTTAAAGCCGGTTAAACCCTATAAGCCCCTTAACAAAAGACATTCCTATATTTTATTGACACCATCTTATCGCTGACTTTGGCCGCCATATCCTTTGCTTGTTTTAGTTTTTCCTGCTCCGCCAAACAGCCTTTCTTTGCCTGCCCCGATGCAGTTCCGGCTCCTATTTGCCCAAAAGCTTTCCGCCTTAGCCGGGGTATGCTTTTTCATCAGACAGACTGCACATTTTCCAGAAAGCAAACTGTCGGTGTGCAAAAACACTGTCAAATGAAATAATTAAAAGCCTTTAGTGCCGGAAATGCCGGATTTCCGTAAATATCATTGCAATCTGATGCCAGTTGCACATATCAATCGAATCCTGATCCCGGGTTGACCCGCCGGGCTGAATAATC
>CAUVDV010000048.1:0-15265 GCA_963550755.1 uncultured Lachnospiraceae bacterium | reverse complement strand
CCTCGCCTTGGCAAGGCGATGCTCTACCACTGAGCCATTCGCGCATAAAGAAAAACATATTTAGTTTTCACACCGAAAGCTTCTTGGTCTGCCAAACCCGCTTTCTTTTTCCGGCAACAAAAAACATTATACCAGAATCTTATAAAAAGTCAAGAGCTTTTATAAAAAAAATTTTTGGGGTAAAGTGAGGCAGTCGCTATCGCCTTTAATCCAAGTGAAACATCAGCCGCAGGTCAATGCTGACCGGGCTGTTATCGGGATTGGTTGCCATTAACGGCTCCATAAAATCCCACCACTTGCGGTTGATGGCCGTATCTGCTCCCGCCGCCCATTTGGCTTCGTCCTCGATCTCAATATAGCCAAATAAAATATCGGTTTCCTTATCCAAAAAATCGAATAATTCCTGCCGCCATGGGCGTGAATCATCTCGACCATTTCCGGCCACAGCTCGTTATGCCGTTTTTCATACTCCGCCGCCATCCCCGGATATAACTTCATCTTAAAGCCTTTTACCATTTTATTTTCTCCTTCGTCTGTTCGCCTCAGTTCTTAGACAAAAGCCCTCTCCGCCGCTCTTAGCCGTTAAAATCCCATCCTGATTTTACAATTCCAGTTTCTTGCGCAGCTGAACCGCCCAAGGCGTTACGCTGAACGGTGTTTTCCGCTGGATCGGATTGTCCAACTCCGGCAGAACCGGACATTGCCAGCGTTCATCCGGATCATCATAATGACAGCGAATCAGCAGCTTTAACTGTTCCATCACCCAGTTTTCATGCTGCATCACTGCGTCATAATCCTTTAAACCGGAAAGCGCCTGGCTGAACAAGGCGGCCAGTTCAGGATGCTCTGCCAATACATTCGTCCGCTCGGCCGGGTCATGGACCAGATCAAATAAAATATCCTGCCCGGAAAAACCGGAATAGGTAATATATTTCCAGTCCTTATACCGGCACATCCGCCCCAGCGAAGTCCGGCCATCGCTGCAATAGGTATATTGCTCACTAATCACTATCCGTTCCTCATCACTCCCCTCGCCGGTCAAAAGCGGCGCCAGACTCTTGCCGTCACCCGGCAGCACCTTCGCTCCGGCCAGCTCGCAGACTGTCGGCCCCATATCCATCAAACTGACCGGACTTGAAATCCGCCGCCCTTTGGCAATTCCGGCGCCGGCAAACACAAAGGGGATATGCACCGACGGCTCATAAAAAACCTGCTTGCCATAGTAGCCCCGACTGCCGTTCATATCGCCGTGATCGGACACATAAATAAAAATCCCCTCCCGGCCGGTTCGGCTTAAATATTGCTGAAACGCTTCATACACCCGGCGCATGTGCCGGTCATTGACCTCAACCAAACCATAATACGCCGCCCGAGCCGCCCGGGCTACTTCCGGGTCGGTTTCACACATTTTGCCGGCCAGTACCGGATGTTCCCAGACCGGCGCAGCCACGTCGCTCAAATCCACTTTATCATAATAATAATCGTATAGTTCCGGCGGCGCGACATAGGGAAAATGCGGCCCATACAGACCGACCGTTAAAAACTGCGGCCGCTCGTGGTCCCGCGCCAAATAATCCAGCGCCCGGTCAACGACATAGCGGTCATAGGCCAGCACCGGCGAATCGCCCTCTCCGATATAATAAAGCGAACTGTTTTCATCAAAGCCGGTCACCTTTGAGCCCGGCGGCAGGCCATGATTGGGCACACCATTATGAAAAACCGGCGTCCGATCCCCGGCAATCCGTTTGGCATAGCCATGCCGCTGATCCGGCCCGACAAAATGCATCCGGCCGCACAGCACCGTTTCATAGCCGGATAAGTTCAAACTATGCAAAAACGTAGCCTGATCGGAGCTTAGCCCGTTAAAGTTAAACAAAACCCCGTTGTTGCTGGGGAGCTGTCCGGAAATCATGGACGCCCGAGCCGGCACGCATAGCGGACAGGAGGTCATTGCCTTTTCCAAAACTGTCCCCTCGGCCGCCAGCTGATCCAGCATCGGCGTGCGAATGACCGGATCGCCGGCATAGCCTTGCAGCCGATAGGAATGCTGATCGGACATAAATAATAAAATATCTTTGGCCATTTCTTTTTCCTTTTTATGATTTTTTATTTTTCCCGTATCCGCCAAGCGGCCTTTGTCCATAGCCTTACGCACCGGCCTTCTTCCGCCAGCCAAAAACCGCTCTTTTCCTTCCTATAATGTCAAGCCCTAAATCATTTATTTTCAGACTTTTCTTTAAATATTTCCCTCATAAAACAGAGCCAGAAGTGCATGACAGTCCTTGTTCATGTATTGAACAGATTTCTGTTTGCCTGACAAAGCGCCGCGCAAGCCCGATTATATTACTTTTCATCAGACCCTCTGCTACCCGGCTGCGTCTTACGCCGCTCAATTTCCGCCTGAATCAGCGCCAGACCGGCGCCTTCCCGGATCAAGCCGCGAATATCGTCTTCCCATTCCGGCCGGCAGGATTTTTTTACCCGATTCCACATCGCTTCCGCTGACAAACGGCGGTCATAGCGGCGGGGCACAATATCGCAGGTCGCCTGATACCAGTCCAGCATGTTCAGGCGCAGCGCCAAAACCCGATCCATATACTCGGCCTGGCCATAAACATTGTTTTCTTCCAGCGGATCTTTTTTTAAATCATAAAACTCATGTTCGCCGTTGCTGCGGTGTATATACTTTTCCTCAGCCGTCCGGATCATGGTACCCTTGGCATGCGCCCGGTCATCGGTCTGCGCCATTTGCCGCGGCCAGTACATACTACCGGCCGGCACGTTTCCATCCGGCCCGGCCGAAGAATGATATTCATCGCATTGAAACTCATGCGGAAGCCGTCCGCCCTCGCAAAAGACAAACGGCCGGTGCCCGGCTGCTTTATCCGTCAGCAATCCCCTAAGGCTGTGGCCAAATTGGTCATGATCGGGCGTTACGCCGGCAAAGTCCATGGCCGTCGCATAAAAATCAACCAGTTCGATTAAATCCTCCCGAATCCCCGGCTGAAAACTCGTTCCCCGGGGCGGCTTAACCAAAAACGGAACATTGGTCAAACAGTCCTCAAAGCAGTTCTGCGCCTTTTCCGGCAAATCATAATCGCCGGTAAAATCACCATGGTCGCTGAAAAAGAAAATAGCTGAGTTTTCATAATGATCCGTTTCCTTTAACGCCTCGCACAAGCGCTTAAATTGATCATCCACCTTGCGGCACATGCCCAAATAACAAGCCCGCATTTCGGCGTAATCCGCCTCATCGTAAGCCATGCCCATATTTTGCCGCAGCACTGCCTGCATATAGCTTTTATTCCGGCCAATTCCCGCCCGGTTCGCTAAACTCTGCCGGTCAAACATGGAAAAATAAGGCTCTTCTACCGCATAAGGCGGATGCGGGTACATCAAACCCAAAAAAATACAAACCGGCCGGTCGTCAACCGGATTCCGCAGCCTGTCAATCGCGGCGTCAACCGCCAAATCATCATCGGAATAGTAGCGGCCGTTTTCATCGGTTTGCAGCCGGCCGATATAATGAGAATAATAGCTTTTATCGCCGGGCCGCCCGCGAAAATCAGAATTTTCCGGCCGCATCGGCGCGCCGCTCCCGCCGGCGTAAAAGATTTCATCGGCATGCTTGGCCGCCAGCGCTTCGTCCTGCCCGGCCAAAAGGTCATTCCGGTCATTCATCCACACATAGTAACCGGCGTTTTTCAATTCGGAAAACAAAGTAGAATCCTGCTCATGCAGCAAATAGCGCATCGTCCGGTGCCCATAAACATGCGGGTACAGGCCGGTTAAAAAGCTGCACCGGCTCGGCACGCAAACTGGATTCTGGCAAAACGCACGGCGAAAGGAGACCGCTTCTTGCGCTGCCAGTTCATCCAGAAACGGCGTTGTGCCCCTCACCCCTCCCAAATGCGAAACGGCATCCGCTCTCATTTGATCCGGATTAAAAATGATAATATTCGGCTTCATGCTCCCTTCCTTTCCGGTTTAACAGCAATTCAAAGGCAGCGGGCTCATCTCCCCTTCCCGCACAAAATATCGGTCGATGCATCGGGCGGCCGCTTTTTGATAAAGCCGCCGTCTGCTTAAAGTTTAAAAAACTCTTTTAGCCGGCGGCGACTGGCTTTTTTTCACTCGCTTTCCCTGTCTTTCTTTTCGGCGCGGGCAACAGTCCAAACCAACTGTTCCGGCAGGTGAACGTTAAGTACTTAATTTATCACTTCACTGGGGCAAAGATATGCTCTTTTTCCCATCACATTAACCGTTTTTCCGGTCAATTCCACGCTTTGCCGCCAGCTGATCTGATCCGAGGCCGTGCCCAGCATTACCGTCAACTCACCCGGTTCAACTACAAAATCCATATTTTCATTATAGTATGCCAGCAAGGCAAGTGGCAAGTGGAATTTTATTTTTTTTGTTTCCCCCGGCTGCAAGAAGACCTTTTGAAAACCGGACAACTGCATTAAAGGACGAGTGACGTGTGCGCCGAAAAATCTGGTATACAGCTGAACGACCTCAACGCCGGCTCGTTTTCCCTGATTACGCAGCGTGCAGCTAATCTCCAAAACCCCATCGGTCGCTACGCTCTTTTCGGTTTGACCATCCGTCAAATGAAACGAACTGTAGCTTAAACCATGTCCGAAGCAATAGAGCGGATCGGCTTTGCCATCCACATAGCCGCCGCTGAAAATCGGCGAACCGGCCCCGGTATCACCGCCGCTGTGATAGCCCGAACCACATTTATGATTATAAAAAATCGGAATTTGACCGCTGCTTCTGGGAATCGTCATCGTCAATTTGCCTTCCGGATTAATCTCGCCAAAAAGTGCCTGCGTGATAACCTTGGCGGCATATTGTCCGGGCATAAAAGCCTGCATAATCGCCGCTGCGTTTTCTGCCGCCCAATTGACCGCAAATACGCCCGGACCGTATAAAACCAGAACCATCGGCTTACCGGCGGCCGCTACTGCCCGCACCAGCTCCTCTTGTACTCCCGGTAAACTTAATGATTGCCGGTCTTTCCCCTCGCCGCCGGTCACATTGACCCAGCCGCAGTTACCGCCCAGCGCCATAATGACGACATCCGCTTCTTCCGCCGTTTTCACCGCTTCGGCAAAACCTTCCCGCGATTCATCTATAATATCGCAGCCTTTAGCATAAAGAACCATTGTCCGCTGCTCTAAAGCTTCTTTCAGGCTTTCCGCTCCCATTGTCCGCAGGATGGAGTTCATATCGCTTAATTGCTTCTTTTCCTCAGCGGAAAACATATTAAACATCGTGGCAAAAGGCCCCAAAACTTTCTTTTCCGTCTTACCGGCCGCTTTTTCCTGTTCCAGCTTTTTCTGCTCGTCCGTCATCCCGTGAAACCCGGTGGTTTGCCCGCCGGCGGCCGCCTCCATCATTTCAATATAAGCCGGATAGGTATACCCGCTGACCGGATAGCGTAAACTATCGGCATGCGGCCCAATCACCGCCAGCTTTTTGCCCGGCACCAGCGGCAAAGTCCCGTCATTTTTCAAAAGTACCAATGACTTGGCGGCGATCTTTTCACTCAAAGCATTTTTGCGCTCATTATTCATGGCCTGCTTAATCACCGCTTCGTTCTCTTCGCAATAGGGATTCTCAAATAAACCCATATCAAATTTGATTTTTAGGATACGGCGCACCGAGTCATCCAACAGCGCTTCATCCAACTGCCCGCTCCGCACATAATCCGGCAGCCGCCGGAAGGCCTCGCCTACCGGGATTTCCGTATCACAGCCGCCCAGTTTGGCCAATAATCCCGCTTCTTCATAAGTTTTGGACAGCTTATAATAATTATACAGTTTTAAGACCGCCGCTCCGTCTGATGTCAGCATCCCCTCAAAGCCCATCGTATCGCGGAGCAAACCGCGGGCGATTTTAGGATTGACAATTACCGGCAAACCATCTATTTCACCATAATTTGCCATCATGCCGCCCAGACCGGCTTCCTTATCAGCTGCTTCAAACGGGGTAGCAAACACCTCATACAGCTCCCGGTCAGTAATGTGCGCCGCCGCCGTATTCAATCCGCCCTGTGTCCAGGCATAACCCAAAAAATGCTTGGCAATACAGCTGACGCCCTGCCTTTGCATTCCCTGAACATAATGAACGCCGAACCGGCTGACCAAATAGGGATCTTCGCCATAAGTTTCATAGGTACGGCCCCAGCGCGGATCCCTGGCCACGTCAATCACCGGGCTCATGGCCGAAGAAATGCCCACCGCCCGGCTTTCCTGGCCGATGATTTCCGCCATTTCTTCCGCCAACTCCGGCTCCCAAGTGCAGCCTAAGTTGATCTGCGCCGGAAACAAAGTGCCGCCGGCGGCCGGATAACCGCATAGATTTTCCGTTTGCAAAGCCACCGGAATCCCCAGCCGGGTTTCCTTGACAAAGTATTCCTGAACAATATTGGAAGTTTTGGCAATCTGCACCGGGTCTACCAGTCCAACCAGCGAATATTGGGTAAAACGGCCGTGTCCATGCGGAAATTTCTCTCTTAAAGCTTGTTTGTCAATTTTTCCGTCGGTAATAAAAGAAGCCGCCAAGTTGCCGCACAGCTGCGCTGCTTTCTCTTCCAAAGTCATTTTTGATAAAAGATCTTCCACTCGCTCCGCTATCGGTTTCGTTGGATCTTTATAAATTTCCATATTTTCTCCTTATTTTTTTATCTCAGCTTTTTCTTTGTTTCCGTTACGTTTGCTCTGACAAAAAGCTGCTGCAAACGGCATAAAGTCATTTATGCCAACACATCCTTTCCTTATTGCAAGGAATTACAAACCGCTTGCCAAACGGTAACTTTTGTTTTGATCTTCGCTAAAAGCTCTTATTTCATTAGCTCATGGATCCGACAGCAAGTCACAAAATGCCCGGCCGAGATTTCTTCCTGCCGCTGCGGCTGCTGACAAATGTCCGTGGCATATTTGCACCGCGCCGCAAAGCGGCAGCCCGGCTTAGGATTAATCGGCGAGGTAATTTCTCCTTTTAAAATTTCCCGCTTCATCGGGCTATGGATGTCGGTTGACGGAATGGCTGACAAAAGCGCCTTAGTGTAGGGATGCAGCGGATTTTTAAACAATTCTTTGGAAGCGCATTTTTCCACCACCTGCCCCAGATACATAACGCAAATATCATCAGAAACATGCTTAACTACCGACATGTCATGCGTCACAAACATATAAGTTAAACCTTTTTCCTGTTGGAGCTTTTTCAGCAGATTTAAAACTTGGGCCTGAATCGATACATCCAGCGCGCTGACCGGTTCATCACAGACAATAAACTTGGGATTTAGCGCCAGCGCGCGGGCAATCCCGACTCTCTGCCGCCGGCCGCCGTCCAGTTCGTGCGGATAGGCCAGGCGCAGCCGTTCGTCAATCCCAACCAGTTCCATCAACTCATTGGCTTTTTGTTCAATTTCTGCCCAGCTATATCTCCCGGACACCTTTAGCGGCTCAACCACCGTGCTGTAAATCGTTTTCTGCGGATCCAAAGAGGAATACGGATCCTGAAAAATAATCTGCATTTTTTCCCGAGCTTGACGCAATTCTTTGCCCTTGAGCCGGGTGACATTGGCGCCGTCCAGAAAAATTTTACCTTCTGTTGATTCGTGCAAATGAATGATCGTCCGCCCTAAAGTCGATTTGCCGCAGCCGGACTCGCCAACCACGCCCAGCGTTTTTCCCTGTTCAATGGTAAAAGTGACATCGTCCACCGCATGCAGCACGCCCCGCGGCGTGTTAAAATATTTTTTTAGATTTTTAACTTCAATTACCGGCGTCATAGCAACTCCTTCCTGGCAACTTCACTCAAGCGGCAGCAGCGGCAGTCATGCCCATCCGCCGTCTTACCCGGCTCAATCGCTCCTTGCCGGCATTCATCGCCGGCATATTTGCAGCGGGGCGCAAAGGCGCAGCCCGGCGGCAAATTTGTCGGATCCGGCGGCAATCCGTCAATCGGCCGAAGCCATTCTTCATCCTCGTTCATATCCGGAATCGCTCCGAAAAGCCCAATCGTATAGGGATGCGAGGGATAATCAAAAATTTGCTCCTTTGTCCCGTACTCAACGATGTTGCCGGCATAAATGACCGCCACATCATCGCAAACCTGCGCCACTACTCCCAAATCATGCGTAATCAGCAGCATGGAGGTATTGTATTTTTGGCGCAGCGCCGCAATCAAATCCAATACCTGCGCCTGAATCGTTACATCCAGCGCCGTCGTCGGTTCATCCGCCAGCAAAAGGTCAGGATTGCAGGCCAGCGCAATGGCAATCACCACCCGCTGTTTCATGCCGCCGGAAAACTGATGCGGATATTCATAATAGCGTTCCGCCGGTATCCCGACAATTTCCAGCATTTCCTTGGCCCGCTGCTTGGGATCAACTTTATCGTCATTGTGTAAGCGTACCACTTCCGCGATCTGGTCGCCAATATTCTGAACCGGATTTAAAGCGGTCATCGGATCCTGAAAAATCATGGAAATCTTATCGCCCCGAATCTTTCTCATTTCCAATTCAGACAGCTGCAAAAGATCTTGTCCTTCCAATAAAACCTCGCCCTGCGCTACCCGGCAGGCTACGTCCGGTAAAATGCGCAGAATTGCTTTGGCAATTGTCGTTTTACCCGCACCGGTCTCACCCACTAAGCCCAGCGTTTTTCCCCGCTCCAACTGAAGAGAAACGCCGTTAACCGCCTTGACCGTTTCTCCATCCGATTGATATTCCACATAAAGATCCTTGACCGAAAGGAACTTTTCATCTTTACTCATAACTCGGCTCCTTTCTAATTTTTCAGCTTCGGATCAAGCGCATCCCGCAGTCCGTCACCCATCAAATTAAGAGATAGTACAGTAATGGCAATCGCCAGTCCCGGAAAAATGACCAAATGCGGAGCCTGCCGCATAAACTGCCGGGCACTGGACAGCATCGCCCCCCATTCCGGCGTCGGCGGCTGAATCCCCAAACCGATAAAGCTCAAACCAGCCGCCAAGGTAATTGCCTGAGCAACCCCCATCGTTGCCTGCACAATAATCGGCGACATACAGTTGGGAATCAGATGGTTGACAATGATCCGAAACCGGGAGCAGTTAATCGAAACTGCCGCTTCAATATATTCGTTGTTCCGTTCTTTCAGCATTTGTGCCCGCAGCATGCGCGCCATGCCGGCAATATACCCAAATGCCATGGCAAAAATTGTATTAAAAAAGCCGGGGCCCAAAACAGCCGAAATAACAATCATCATCAGCATGCTGGGAATCGCCTGCACGACATCCAGCGCCCGCATGACTATATTATCCACCCAGCCGCCGAAATATCCGGCTACCGCTCCGATCGAACAGCCAATCACGGTCGCCAAAGCAATCGCCGCTACCCCCATAGTGATCGAGTATCTTGCGCCATAAAGCACCCGGCTGAAAATATCCCGGCCCATATCGTCACAGCCAAACAAATGGGTTAAAGACGGTTTGGCAAACATCACGGACATATCCATGGCCGTGTAATCATAGGGAATAATCTTCGGGGCTAACAGCGCCAACAAAATCTCAATTATCATAATAATCAGTCCCAGCACCGCCAGTTTATTTTTGGCCAGCTGACGCAAAATGCGCATTAATTCGCTTTTCTTTTTTGCTTTTTTCTTGTTGGAATCAGCCATTTGCCAGCCCCTCCTTTTTTTTCTTCCTGCCCGGCGCGTACTGCGCCTTGATCCTCGGATCGACCAGAGCATAGAGCAAATCGACAATCAGCATACAAATACTGAAAGTAATTGCCAAAAATATGGTTCCGCCCTGAACAACCGGATAATCACGGTTATTGACTGCGCCGATAATGTAAGTCCCCATGCCGGGAATCGAAAAGACAGTTTCAATAATCATCATCCCGCCAAGCAGTGCGCCGAATGTCGTCCCCATCATGGTAATAATCGGAATCAGGCCATTTTTAAGGGCATGCTTAATGATAACCATTTGCTCCGGCACACCCTTGGCTCTGGCCGTCGTAATATAATCCGCCCGAATGACATCCAGCATCGAGGAGCGGGTTTGTCTGGCGCAGGTTGCCAGCGAACCCATGCAGGCTGCTAAAGCTGGAAGAATATACGACTTAATCCCCTGATCAATCCCCATCGGCGGCAGCAGCCCAAGATTAACCGAAAAGACCAGAACCAGCATCAGCGCCAGCCAGAAATTGGGAATAGCCACGCCGCACAAAGCCAGGAACATAGACACCGAATCCTGCCACTGGTTTTGGTGCGTCGCCGCCAGCACTCCCAAGGGAACCCCCAGAACAAAAGCAATGCCTAAGGTAATCAGCGTCAGCAGCAGCGTTCGGGGAAGCCGTTCCATAATGGAGGAAACAATGTCAATTTTAGTGATCCAGGACGCTCCCAGATCGCGTTTAATAAAAACATCAATCATATAATTGCCCAGCCGAACCAAATACGGATCGTTCAAACCCAGCTCTTCGGTCTTGGCATTCAAATCCTCTTGCGTGGCCGTTGCACCCAAAATAATTTCTGCCGGCTTGCCCGGGCAAAAAATCATCAGGGTAAAAACCAGCACCGTCACCCCCAGGACAATCGGAATCATCCAAATAATTCGTTTGAGGACATATTTCAGCATTCGTTTTCTCCTTAAAAATAGCCTTATATTTTCTTAGTTGTTTGAGCGCTCCGGCTTTCGCCGGCTGCTCTTGCCTGGATAAAATCAAATATTTTTGAAAACCAGCAAAAATAGTAAAAAGGCCGCAGAAAAAGGAAGCGTCTTTTAAACAGTCGGTACCTCCTTTTTTCTGCGGCGGTTCTTAGTCCTTTATTTCATCGGAAAAGCAGCATAGCTGGAAGAAGCCGGGGCAATATAGCCGCCTTTTTCTTTCACTTCCTTCTCCAATCCGATGTCAGCACACCAAATTACCATGTTTTGCGGATCAACCATACCGTAAGCAATCGCGTGATCTTTCAGGTAAGTATGAACCTCGTCAATATTTTCTTCGGTAAAACCTTCCGGCGTCCAAGTCTTATACAAGAGTTCCGCCAAGGTATAGTCCTTGCGGCTGGTGCCGTCGCCGGTCGTGTAAGCAGCCGGATCATAGCGGATCGACCAGGCATCCGGCAGATAAACACCGCCGATGGTATTAATAAACATATCATATTTGGTACCGTCCAGTCGAATCGCCGTCAATTGCGCCATATCCGCCTGATACAATTCAACATTAAGGCCGGCTGCCAGCAAATAGTTTTGCACGATCTGCGCCAAGCGTGAGCTGAAGCTGGCGGTTGAACACAAAATTGTCAGCTTTTGGCCATTATAACCCGATTCCGACACTAACTGCTTGGCTTTTTCCACATCATAAGGATAATATTCTTCCGTTTTCCATTTTTCCAAAGCACCGATATGCAGCGGGCTATGCGCGTCATACATCGGCGTGCCGTAACCGGCGCACAGACCGGTAATCAATCCCTGCGGATCAATCGCGTAGCAGACTGCCTGCCGCAGTTTTTCATCATTAGCCATCGGACTGGTATCGGCGCCGGAGAAAAAGATCGTCCAGCCCTGCGGCCCATCAGCTAATTCAATGACATATTCCGGTCTGCCTTCAAACTGGGCGCCGGTCGAGTTATCAATCCGGATAGCCATATCAATGGTGCCGGTTTCCAATGCGATTCCCAGCTGCGAAGCCTCCGGAATTGCATGATAGCAAAGTTCCGGTACAGCCGGGCGAACACATTCAGGCAGCTCCGAGTAGTCCTGCCAATAATTGTCTCTTAGCTTTAAGCGCAATACCGAATTGGCAACAAATTCCGTGACCTCATAGGGGGAAGTGCTGACGATACTGGTGCCAAACTCATCCTTGCTGGCCTCAAAGGCTTTCCGGCTGACTATATAGGTATCCGTCAAAATCGTTTCCATGGTGCCGACGATATTTTTCGTTAATTTAACCCGCAACGAATAATCACCGGTTTTTTCCACTGATTCCATCTTACCCCAGATTGGCTTTAAAGCCATTTCCTTAGACTTATTCATAAACCACAGGATATCGTCGGCATTGATTTCGTTGCCGGCCGAATCCTTAACTCCTTCACGCAGCACAATATCATAGGTAAAACCGTTGTCCTTTGTTTCCCAGCTTTTAGCCACCCACGGCTGCAATTGATTATTGACATCAAAAATCGCCAGCTGCTCGGTAATCGTCGGAAAATACGGCGCGTCCCGATTCGTATTGGAGCGGAACGGAGTCAAGGTATCCGGTGTTATCGAATAGCCAACATCTAAAACTCCGTCTGTAGCCAATTTTATGTCTGTCGTTCCTTGATTGGCATTATTTTCCGTTGGCGTTTTTGGCTCAGTCGTACCGGTATTTCCGGTGTTTCCCGAATTTTGACTGCCTCCGCAGGCCGATAAGACCAACATCAGAGCCATCGCTAAAAACAATAGTTTTTTTGCTTTACCTAGTTTGAATGTGTTCATTCGTTAATTCCTCCTTTTATTTGCCGAAGCTTCTTTCTCTCCAACCTGAAACAAGCCTTTGAGTTATTCTTTGGCGCCAGCCGTTTGGTCCCCAAAAGTTCCGGTTCCATGAAAAGCTGGCGCTTAGTGTCTCTTTCTGCCGCTCGCTTACATTCCCAGTAATTTGTCGGAATTCGTTCTTTTATAAAATAAAAGGATTTTTTCTTTTTGCCAAATTACAAACGACTGGCCAAAGCAGCAATCTTTCTTTATTACAATTTATTAATTCTTTTAATTAATTATATCGTTTTTCGTCATATTTACAAGTCGGAATACTCGCTAAATTTTTCCTTGATTTTCATGCATATTGTATAAATTAAAATCTCAAGCTTCTTCGGCTTTTCCAGGCGGATCTTGGGATTCCCAGCCGTCAAAACCAAAGCGCCGGCCAAGAAATTGTGTTCCGAAAAGCAGACGCATATCTGGTCAATGGCGACGCCGCTGACCAGCAGTGAAATCACGCGGATTGCGGCCGAACGAAAAGCAAATCCGCATCCAGGGAACATAAGCAAGCCGCAAAATCAAAAAGCCTTACCACAAAAGCTATTTTGCTTTCGTTGATAAGGCTTTTTTTTACTCATTTGCCGCCTAGACGGCAAAAACACTTTTGCTTTGCTCACGGAAATCTCTGCTTATTTTTCCCAATATAAGTCCCCGCCGTTAAACGAGTCAATCTGTCCCGCCCAATACCGGCGAACCGTCGCTAAACGCTCCGGGCTATACAGCATATAAATACCTTCCTTCGGCGGCCATTCCAGCGCCAGCCGAAATCTTTCCTGCTCCGACATGGCCCGCGGCCAAAAACACAAATAGCGGCTGCCCGTCCGTTTGGGATTATGCCGGTTAAATACATTAACCCCGATGACGCTGACTTCTTTTATCTCCGGCCAGGATAAAAAGCGCTGCCGCCGCCACAGAAAGAAGCGACCAACACCCTGTTCATCCACTTGAATCCTGGCTCCGTAAAGAACCGCCAACCCCGTGAAAAAGGCAAAAATCAGTCCAAACAGCAAGCCGCCGAGCCATGATTTTAAGTCAATCATCACTATGACCATCACCAGCGAGAAAATAGCGGTCAGCAAAGCCGCTCCGCATTTCAACGGATGCGCGATATAAGTTTTTGTCATGTTCTTCTCCCGCTTGTTCACCCTTCCCGCACAAAATACCGGTCGATGCACCGGGCGGCTGCTCCGGCCGCTCCGCCGTATTCGCCCAAATCCACCGGCACCAGCTTTAATTCTTCCGCTCCGGAGCGAAAAACATATTGATACAAGTTTTTTTCCACTAAGGCAAAATTTTGCGGATTTTTAAATAAAGCGCTGCTTAAAAAAATCAAATGCGGATTTAAAAAATCCACAATATTCGCCAAGGCAATCCCCAAAAAGAGCATCGCCCGCTCTAAAATCCGACAGACCACCGGATCGCCCTGCTGCTGCGCCGCCAGCACCTGCTCCAAAGTCAAAGCAGCCGGATTTTGACATATTTTGGCCAATTCCGGGCTTTCTCCCTGCTGCAGAGCCGTCTGGCAGCGCTCTAATATGGCGGAAACACCCGACAAAGCTTCCAGCGTTCCCGGCCGGCCATGCTTCTCGGAAAAAGCGCCCTGCGGGTCCAGAATCATTTTCCCGATCTCACCAGCGGCGGCGTCTTCCCCTCGAAAATTGCGATTGCTCAGTACGACCGGGCAGGCAATACCCCAGGAAATATGGCAAAAAGCAAAAGTTGAAGAATCTCCCACTAATTTGGGGTGAAAGAGGCTAATAGCACTGGTTCGGGCCCGGACATTATTTTCCAGTACCACCGGCAGACCTGTCCACTGACTGACGCTTTCCGCCAGCGGCTGATCCCGCCAGCTGACCCGCTCATCGTCCAGACTTTTTAAGACTCCGGCATGCGTATCTACAATTCCCGGCATAGCTATGCCAATGCCCAGCAGGCGCTGCCATTCCTTGAAATGCTTCTTTTTTAACTGATCCAGACAATTCAGCAGATTCTGCAGCATTAGCTCATAATTTTCAGCCGCCAGTTTCGTTTCTCCCTGGAATAAAAAATTACCGCGCAAATCCGTCACACAGTAGCGCGTCCGGTCACGGCCCAAGGAGATACCCAGCGCCAGCTTCGCCCCTGAAACCAAATCAATATTAATCGGCTTGCGCCCGCTTCCCCGATTCGGCAAATCGGCCGAAGCCAACTCCCGCACAAAGCCCGCCTGAATCAATTCCGACACGATATTGGTAATGGTCGGCGGCGTTAATTCCAACTGCTCCGCAATCTCTACCCGGGAAAGCGGCGCTTGCCGGTATAAAATCGTTTTAACCGCCGCCATATTTTGTTTTTTGACTTTCACCAGGTTTCTGCCCTCTAATCCGCTCATCTCTTTATCTCTTTCTCTCCTTGCTTACCGAGTTTGATCCAGATATCCATTTGCTTAGCATCGCATGAGTCATTTATCGAAATTCCTTGTCATCAGGCACAACTACTTGCCGCTTTCAGAAATCCCGAACATGACCTGTCCTTTTTTCCCTTGACCGTCTGCTCTTTCATCATATCCTACTTTCCGGTAAATGTCAATTATCCCGGCCGCCAAGACCACACGCATAACTGTAACTTTGCCCAAAAAATATTACGGAAAATAGGATTTGTCCTTTTCCGCTGCAGCTTAAGGCCAGTCGTTTTGCTTTTTACACCCAATCGAGTAGGAGGGGAAATTAAATAATTTCCCCGACCTCTCACACCACCGTGC
>CAUVDV010000047.1:0-15327 GCA_963550755.1 uncultured Lachnospiraceae bacterium | reverse complement strand
AAAAATCTTTTAACATTCGATAAAACAATTTTTCTTCTTCATCTCTAATATTTATCTTATCATTTAAAAAAACCATTTCAGGCGCAAAGGTTTCTCGGCATTGCAAATATGCCTCATGAATCCTCTGATTAATATCAATATTCTGCATCTGTTATACCCCTTTCCTGATGTCATAAATCCCTTATCCTTCCGCTTCCTCCACCCGCCTCAGCCAGTCCCGAACGAGCGCGGCAAATAAATCAGGCTGGTCGATTTGCAGCCCATGACCGGCCGTATCAATCACGGCAAATCCGGCCCGGGGATAATTTTCCAGCAGCGTCCAAACGTCCTGATAGCCGGTAATGATATCCTGCCGGCCGGTAATAAAACTGACCGGCTTATGGCACACGCCGATGCTTGCTTCTAAGGGAAAAGAAAAACTATAATTTTGCAGCAGCCGGGCGATAAACTTTTCATTTGCCTTAGACCGGCTGCTCAGCATTTCTATCTGAAAACGCCGATAGCTGCCTTGGTTGATTCGGACCAAGTTCTGCAAATCATCCTGTTCGTCTTGGGTCAAGGTTTGCAAAAAAGTTTGATCAATTACCTTATACTGACCGTCCGGCTGCGGCAGGCTTCTTTTTTCCCGCGCCGGGATTATGACCGGACAAAGCAGCAAAAGCCCGGCCGTCCGCTCCGGAAAAGCCGACAAAATGCCTCTGGCTAAATATCCGCCGTAAGATTGACCCGCCACTAAAAAATCACCGCTTATTTCCGCCCGGATAAAAGCGGTCAGCACCTCCAAAATCCCATCGGCCGAGCAATACCTAAAGTCGGCGGCCGATTTGCCCATTCCGGGCAAATCAAAATAAATCCTTTGATACCGGCCATTTTTTTCCAAAACCGGTTCCATACAGCCTTTCATCAATTCCATGTCCGCGCCTAGGCCATGCAGCATTAAAATCGGCAGGCCATCGCCAATCCGCTCATAATAAAAAGCCGCCTCTTTATATAAAAAGATCATCGTTTTCTCCTTTGTTAAAAATTAAACTTTTTGGGTAATAAGAAAAACTTTCGCATCCCGTAGATTATCCTTTACCGCAACTCGTTTGCTTGGTCTTTCATCTATCGCGCTCATTTGCGCGTTATCTTCAATAATTCCCTTAATTTCATCTTTAGCTTACTTTCCATTATCGGACCGCCAAAATCAGATGCAGCCGAAAAATCAAGGCGCTGCGCAGTCTGCAAACCATACAAAATAAATGCCGACCCGCACCGCAAAGTTAATGCGCGGCCGCCGGCCTTGCTTTCATCACATCTTCTTGCGGGAACTTCTTACGCACGACCCAGAAACAAATCAAATGCACTGCCAGCGTTGCTCCCCAGGAAATCGGATAGGCCAAAAATAAACTTTCCAGACTGCCTTCCCAGGCAAAAAACGTAAAAATCCACAAAATCCGCAGGCCGCAGGCGCCAATCGCCGAAACGATCATCGGCATGACCGAATAACCCAGCCCCCGCAGAGAACCGACAACGGCTTCCATCATGCCACATAAGAAATAAGCGCTTAACACAATAACCATTCGGCGCATACCGTAACCGATGACTTCCGGATCCGGGGAAAAGAAACCTAAAAATGTCCGGCCAAAAAAGATAATGCCATTGCCCAGCACCACGCCGATAATGAAAATCAAAATCATACTGTTAATCAGAATACGGTTGAGCCTAGAATATTTACCCGCCCCTAAGTTTTGGCTGGTAAAGGTAACCGTTGCTTGGGAAAATGCATTCATCGACACGTAGACAAAGCCCTCGACATTGGAGGAAATCGTGCTCCCGCCCATGACCACGGAACCAAAGGAATTGACCGACGACTGAATCAAAACATTGGACACCGAAAAAACAACACCCTGAAGGCCCGCGGGCAGGCCGATTTTAATGATTTTTAACAGCTTATCCTGATGGATAGCCAGCTTTTTTGCATATAAACGAATACAGCTGTCAACCGTCAGCAAACGGCGAACCAACAGATAGCAGGAAATACACTGCGAAATGGTCGTCGCCAAAGCCACACCCGCCACGCTCATATGAAAACCGACTACAAATATAATATTAAGCACCACATTGACTACGCCGGCGACTGACAGATAGTAAAGCGGCCGCTTGGTATCACCGACCGCCCGCAGGATCGCGCCGCCGAAGTTATACAGCAGCATGGCCGGCATCCCCAGAAAATAAATGCGCAGATAAAGAGCCGAAAACGCAATAACATCCTCCGGCGTACCCATCATTTCCAGTAAGGGATTGGCGAAAATCAGGCCAATCAGCATCAAAAGGACTCCGGAAATAATGCTCAGCAGCACCGAAGTATGGACGATTTTGCTGACATCCTCCTGCCGGCCGGCGCCGTAATTGGTTGACACCTGCACACTGGCACCGACTGACAGCCCCATAAAAACATTGGTCAGCAAATTAACCAGCGCGCCGTTTGAGCCAACCGCCGCCAAAGCCAGCCGCCCCGCCCATTTTCCCACCACCATGACATCGGCGGCATTAAATAAAAGCTGCAAAATTCCGGACAGCATTAAAGGCAGGGAAAATCGTAAGATTTTCCCTGCCAGCGGCCCATTTAGCATATCTATTTCTTGTTCCCTGTTTTGCTTTGTATCGATCGCCATTTGCATCCCCCATCGCTTTGCCTTGTTTTTTCTTATCTTACCACTGAATGAGCCAAGAAACAAGTTTAAAAAAAGATAAAATATATTGGCCAACATAAGCTGTTTGATCCATAAAAATATCCAAGCAGAAGCCTTTTCTGGCTGTCTCCGCTTGGATAGTTCTCTTAATCCTCTTTATCATTCTTCATAATATAAATTATCTCCACCTAAATACGTTATTTCGCCGGTATCTATTTTTATTTTGCAGTAGCCATATCTATAACGCTCAATATCAATATGAGCGGTATAGATATCCTCGCCGTCAACCGTAAATAAAGGCCCCTGCTTCTGACCGTGTCCGGTGTAGCCCGGAATGGTCGTTTTCTTTTCTCCCTTGAAAATTGCCATATTACCCTTAGAAGGTCCAAGCCTATTGTAAAACTCTGTAATAGCAATTATTTTGGTATCGCCTTTTTTATAGTAAGTTTTCCCCTCCGATACGGAAGCGGCTAAATCTCTCTTTTTGTTGATTTTAAAATCGGAATCACCCTCCGAATAATAGTAATAGCTGTCAGTGTAGAGTTCGATTCCCTTTTCGCCAACACGATAATCCCACTGCATGATCTCATGTGCAACCTTCCATGTCAAGGGAAGATATGCTATATTTTTATAAAAAAGAGCCGGATATTCCAAATCGCTGTATTCCGCGCCGCATAGATTCAAGGGATATGGCAAAAATGCCATCTCTATTGTTTTTTTACCTCTTCTTGTATGCGACTGATCTTTTAAATACATTGCCGGTTTTTCCGGGGTTGATTTTGACAGGAAAATCTGACCGTCTTTCCATTCCAGATTTAAGCCTAACAAAACACAGTTATCATATGTAAGTGGGATATAAGTAATGCCTTGATATACTATCAGCGGATATTCGCATAAAAACATATCGTTTCTATGATTACCATGAGATACATCCCACTCCCCACCACGGCCGTTATAATCTTCATAATTTATGCTTATCGCCATCGCCGCAATATCGGCGGCTACCTTGTTTTTCTGCGCCGCCTGCGCCGGCAGAAGACTTGCAGTTATAATCAGCTGAAAAATCAATGTAAAAATAATTATTTTCTTTAATTTATTCATTTTTTTCCCCTTTTCAACAAATTTAAAATATCCTTTTAAAAGAAAGATGGCCAAAAATAAATATTTACTTTTTACAAATCATCTGCAATCTATGCTGAAAGCATTATTCGTCCCAGAAGTCAAAAGTCCATATTTCAACTGACTCCACGAAGGCATATTTCCAGTATCTTCTCGCTTAAGCATTGGCGTTGGCGTAGAATTATAATCTAAACTATAATCAGCGTTTCCGCCGATAAGTCAGTTCTTTGATAAATCTTGTACTGCTTTTATTTCTGCCATCTCTCTTTTAGATATTTTTATTGTATCACATATCTTTTAAAGCGACAATATTTTTTAGAAAATTAATATTAAAACGATATATAGTATTAGCAAAACAATATATATTTTTAAAAAAAGAAAAAATGAAATATAGAAGTTATATTAAAAAACCGCCCTTGTCAGTAATTTTCTCTGAAAAGAACGGTTTTTAGGATATGTAGTCATTTTTAACGGTTTCTTGATTGCTTCTGCCTTTGACGGCATTGCCCTTATTATTTAAAATTGCAGGCAAAGCTCGACCAGCAAATACAGCCTACTTACTCTTTATCTGCAAAATCCGGCTGAGCATTGCCGCCAGTTCCGCCCGGGTGACCGGCCGCTCCGGCCAAAGCATATCGCCTTCGCCTTTGATGAAACCCATTTTGATCAGCTGCGCCAGATACGGCTTGGCATAATCTGCCGCCTTGCTGCTGTCGGCAAATGCTTTTAATATCTCATCCGCTTCCGCGCCGCTTACCTGCCAGTTACCATAGCGGCCAAGGACAGTAAAGAAATCCTGCCGGCTGATAGATTTATCTGGATAAAAGCTGCCGTCTTCTGCGCCCTGCATAAGGCCGATCCTTTTTACCCGCTCGACAGCCGCATAATACCATGGCTGGCCGTCGGCCTGTGCCTGCGGCTGCGCTATTTCCACCGCATGATCCAGCAAATTAGATAAAACCTGCGCCGTTTCCGCCCGGCTGACCGATGCGTCCGGCCGGAAAGTCTGATCGGCATAACCGTTCAAAATCCCCCGCATCACCAATTCGCGAATGGCTTCGCCTGCCCAGTGCGTTTTAATATCGCTTAAGCGGTCAGCTATTTCTTTGCGCTCCGGCTGCGGTACTTTGCTAAGGCCGTCCATTGGGATTTGTTCCTGGCCAATGGTTTGTTCTTTATCCTGCGCCTGATTTGGCATTTTTTCGGCCTGGCTGGATGTCTGCGGCGAATAAGGAGTCGCCGGGGTACGATTGATTTCGCCATGCAGAACCGCGGCCTGCCCCTTGGCGCCGGCTAATGAGATTTCCAGCTTCAGCGGTTTGGTCTGTAAAACCTTAACATTGCGGCTGTGGTCTTTGATGATAAATTCCTGCTCGTTATCCAGCGTTACCTGTACCGGCGCGGTCAGCTTCATGGTCGGGTCGGACACCGCTACCGACAGCTGCCCGTCTTTTTGCCCAATCATCAAAGAGCAGGGCTGATTTACGCTTAGCTTTGGTAAATCCGCACCGCCGACCGCAAAAACATTGGCCGCGACAATGCCTAAGCTTTTTTCATAAACGGCCTGTACTTCCGGGGTGTTGGCCAGCACCTCATACTGCGGCGCAGCGGCGTAAGCTTTGACTTCATCCGCTGTTTTGCTCGGCAGCAGCGCGTAGCTGTATGTATCGTTTACCGGCTTTTTGCCATGAGCCTGCCACAAGGTGAAATAGCCGCGCTCCATCACATCAGTGCTGCCTTTGGTATTGATCTGCGACCAGGAACCGGTTCGCTTTTGCTTCATAGCGCTTAAATTGGCAGGCTGCGGGAAAAAATAACCAATCGCGGCTTCCGGCGAAGTATTGCCCTCCAAATAAGCCCAAGAAACATTGTCAAACTCTTCTTGAGCTGCCGGATAAGTATCTAAAACCGGCTGGCCGTTAATCAGCACTTGATTGCTGCCGTCGCTGCGAATCATGCGGTTTTCAACAATCGTTTCAATCTGGCGGTCGTCACCGGAAGTAATGCCGCTGCCCAGCGCGATGATTTCATCGTCAAAGAAAAACCATGATTTTTTAGCTTTGAGCGTCGTCTGATAAACAGTTGGTTTGCGGCGCACCGGCTCGGCCAAATCCATAGCCGCCGCACTGTACAGTCCGTCTAAGGAAACACCGCCGACAAAGTCGCTGTGCATGGTAAACTCTTCTTTATAATCCTGCGACAGCCGCGTTACTATGTCAATGGTCGCGCCGGCCGGCCGGAGCGGATTAACCGTCGGCCAATAGCCATCGTCATACTGCCCGCAGTCGGCATTTAATAAGTAGAGCGCGCCGTTGCCCTGATTCCAGCCTTTTAAGTTTTCGCCGTTCATCATTTCAAAGTTTTGAATCCTGAATGAATACATGGCTAACGCCGCCGCGTACTTTTCCCGGTGATGGATCACTCTGTCCATATTGGCAAACACATGGCTGCCGATATAAGGCCCGGCCATGGCCGCGTTTTGCTGCAAATCTTCATATTCTTTGAGCATGGAGGGACTCGCAGCATTGGCCCTGACATCGTAAAAGCTGTTTTTTTCCATATAGCGCTTAGCTAATGACCGCCATTTTTCCGCTTTGCCTTCCGGCGCGTCCTCGGCTGCCGCATACAGCATTCGGGCAATTTTATAGCCGTCGTCGTAATTGCTGCCTGTTTCCGTTTTATTTAGCTGCCGGGATAAGCTGCGGCCGGCGGTCACCGGAAATGCCTGTCCGTCATAAACCATGGGAATAAAGGAATTTTCTAACCAAGCATAAACATTTTGATAATCCGGGTCGGTGATCTGCCAGCGGCTGTTTTTCAGTTTCCCGTTTAAATCCGTTAAGCCGCTGATTAAAACCATGCCGTAAGCCGTCGTATAGGCAATATTTTCATGCTGAACAAAACTGCCGTCGCGGTAAAAGCCATCGCCATGGTCAACGTATTGATACACGTCATGCAGCGCTTCGACGGAATGCTGAATTAAATCAGGATTTTTGGCGTTGATGCCTAAGAGCAAATCGCCGATACAGGTATCAACCCGATTGGCGCCAACGCTGATTTGCATTGGCTTTGCTTCCGAAGAATTTTCCGAATTGCGGTTATAATACGATTTTTCCGGATTCGGCTGGAAGCGGAAAATGGCGTTTAAGTAATCCATCCGCACCTCGGGTGTCAGGTCGTTATACATGGTGGCGATCATTTCGCCCAAGCCTTTGGGCACACCGATCTCCCACTGCCACCAGTTGCCGTTTTCGCGGGCAAAGGGGTTGTAGCGCACTTTGTAAAGAAGTTCTAAGCCGTCTTTAATCGTTTGATACAGCTGCGCATTGTTTTCATACTTGCCGCCGTAGGTATGATAAGCCCTAAGCAAGGTATTTAGCCAAACATAGGAATTACGCATATTATTGGTAGCATCGGCCGGCTTGATCGGTTTCCCGTTTTGACCCTTCTCTAAAGGATAGTTCGTAAATACCGCTGTCCGGTTCGGCGTATTGTCAACCTTCGCCAAATATTCGTCCGCCCGGTCGTCAATCCGTTTAATCATCGCCTGAATTTGCGGATCGTTCAAATCATACATGGTTTTTTGAATGGCAAACTTTTGCCGCAGCCGGTCAAACTCGTCCTCGCCGGCCGCCGTATACAGCACCGGCGTTTTTTCACTGTGATAAGAAGCGATCTTAACCACCGGCTGATTGTCCTGTTTGGCTTTTAAATAAAAGCCGTAGGTCGAATGGCTTTTAACATAATCGGTCACATCAACCGTATACCAGCCTTGATTGGTGATATTTAATTCATAAAGAACATCGGCTTCGGTTTCGGCCGGGTGCTGATAGGTCGTATGATCATCAACAGCCGCGCCGTCCTTTAAGCCGCGGATTTCAACTGGAATCGGCGCATCCTTATAATCCTCTTTCACATAAAAGCGGAGAAAGGCGCTGTCCGGCGCGTTTACTTTAACGCTGTCGGTGTAAAGATAAGCCGAATACTCCCGGCCGATGAGCAATGTATCGGTTTTGTCCCGGTTTTTATCCGGCTGTTTTTGATTTACATAAAGACTGTTTAACATGGTATCTTGATCCTGCATCGTTATTTTCCTGTCAACATTATTAACATCAACATCGGGCTGCGGATCGCCGGTCGCGGGCGGAGTTGACAGTTTTTCCAAAATCAGCTGCGGGTGACTGCTGTGATTGGCGCTGGCGATCTTCATATACGCCCCCGTAGCCATATCGCCGACCAAGTGAAAGGATAAATCCTGACTATGGACAATCTTGTTTTTAAAATAATCGGTGATGTCTAATTCCAGCCATTCGTTTACCTGTTCCGGCAGGCCGGCATCGCCGATCTTGGTTTCGCCGCTGAAATCCGGTTTGTTATCCCAGTTGACCGCCGCCGCGTCCCACGCCGAGTCAAAGCCAAAGACCTGAATCGCCGCCTCGGTGACGGTATGAGGCGCTTTCACCTGAGAAACATGCGTCAAAAAAAGGCGCAAGGTTGCTTTGGTTACATCCGAATAATCCTCCTGCGGCAGAGAAAAGCCAATTAAGCCATCTCGGCGGTAATTATTGTCAGCGTATTTAATAATAAGTTCATTATTGGTATTTTGCGTCTTAGTTGGATTTCGGCCGTCAAAAAACGTGCTGCGGTTAGCCGAATAGGCAGCCGCACTTACTAATTGCCCGGCCAGCAAAACAAAGACCAGACACAGCGCTACTATCTTATTCCATTTTTGTTTCATTTTTCCCTCGCTCTCCTTCTCCTTGGATTGATTTGCTTGCTCTAAAATAAATTATTTCATCCGCTCCAGCCGCACCTCAGCGCTGCCGCCGTCAACCCCCCAAAAAATCAGGGTTGTTTCCTTTTTGATCAAATTATGTTCGAACGCCAGTAAGCCGGTTTGCTCGCGGCCGCCGGTTAATTCCTGTTCCGACACAAACAGCCCTTGCAAAATAATTTTAGTTTCCCGGCCAATGCTCTTATGATGCTGCCACGGCCGGGAATAAACGCTGCACTCGATCTGCCGGCCCGCTTCATCATACTGCTCCGCGTCCACGCCCTCATACAGCCGCAAATCCGGGTCGCAGAAGCTAAGGCAAATCTTATTTTCCGCCTCGGCCGTGATCATACATAAGCAAGGCCGGTCGGCACTGCGCAAAATATCATTTTCGGCTCTGACTTTTTTGCGGTAAGCGCTAAAAAAAACATAAGCAAAGGTTTTTTCTGCCAAAAACTCCACAATATGCGCCTGCCCGTTTTTTTGATGGATCCGGTAAAACGGATGTTCCAGCCATTTTCTGGTTTGTTCAAAAAACGCCAGCGGCTCCTGACCTACGCCAATCACATATTCATACCCGGCTTTTTGCGGCGCTCTGCCATGGTCAAGCAGCGCTTTGGCAAAATAGCCGCCGGTCTCAATCCCGGTATCCTGCGCCGGTGAAGTCTGCCAGCCGCAGCGGATTTCCATCTTGGTTTTGTGCGGCATAAAATAGCTGTTGCCGTAAGCGTCCGCCAGGACAATTGCATTTCGGTGCTTAACATTAAAATACTCGGCTGTTTTGACCGGCCGTTTATTGATAACCAGCGGCGCGCCGGCAGCCGGCATATGAGTTTGGAACAGTGTCGTAATGCTGCGGTGCTTAGCGTCGCTGCTGCTGATATCCGAACCTAAGCGCAAAATAAAGTCCCCGCAGAAAAAACTGGATAAATTAGCCCGATGGCTGTCATCATACTTAGCATGACCATGGAGCTTGATGGCAAATATTCCATTCGCGCCCGCAGTCAGTCCGCCGGCAAAGGCTTCGTCTGTCAGCAGCATTTCTTCATAGCCGCTGAACTCATCGACATTATGCACCTTCGAGCGAAGCTCGGCAAATGGCAGTTCAATCACCGTTGTACCGGGAAAACAGTTCCAATCAAAGCCTTCAGCCTGATAGCCGGAAGAATACAGTGTAATCGGCCGGCCATGGCCTAATATCTGCAAATGGCCGTAGCTGATATAGCGGCCGTATAAATTATTGGCAACATAGCTTTCATGGCTCCACAGATAGCGATTATGCCCGCGAATCGCCGCCAGCCATTCGCCCCGCCGGTGAAAGCCGGCGCACGCCCAGTTCATGGTCAAATGGCCGCTTGGCGTAGCTTCCGCCTGACAGCCTTTCTTTTTAAGCACGGCTATCCTTTGGCGCACCAGCTCCGGCTTTTCTTCTTCTTCGCCCGAAAGCGGGCCTTCCAGCCGCAAATAGATATTGCCCATCTGTTGTCCCCGGCCGCTGCTTATTTGAGCCAGCGCCATATAATAAAAAATGTCGCTGTTTAAATGGGTATGCTCGCCGTCCGTTTTGGGGTGCCGGGCTGACAGCGCCGTTGGCCAGTGCTTTAAATTGCAGTACCAGCGCATTTTTTCCATGGCGTTTTCCACAATGCCGTAAGCGCGTGGTGATATTTCCGCGGCCGTTCCCGCCAGAAAATAAATCAGCGGCGTTAGACTTTTCAGGCCGTCCAGGCCATACGCCGGATAGTGGTTGCAATGATGAAACATCGAGCCGTCCGGCTTAAAAGTGCCTTCCAGCCCCTTGGCGTAGTCAATCGAGGCATTTAGCCAGCCGGCAAAATCAAGCAGCAGCTTGTGCCGGTATTTTTCATTTTTTTCCAGCAAAATCACCATCAGCATAGCATGAGAATAGGTATTTAAAACATCAATATTAACCGAGCATTCCTCGCCCGGGCAATGGATCCGGCCAAGACCGGTGATCCAAATCGTCATTTGCCGAAGATCGTCTAATAACTGCGGATTTTTAAGCAAAAGCAGTTCGCTCATTAAAAAAATACTGTCAAACAGCTCTTTTAACACATAACCGTAATGATGCGTAGTGCCCAGGCTGCTGCCATACGCTAATCCCTGATCCCATAAATGCTCCGCCAAGGTCATATACATGTGAAATAATTTTTCTGATTTTTCCTTTCGGTAAAAAAGCGCAATATCCAAAAGCAGCGCCGCCGTTTGCCGCATATCAAGGCTGATTTCCCGCTCCGTCAGCTCTCTTCTTTGCTCGGCCGGTAAAATTTCCAAAGTATAAACGCTGTCGATCGATCGCCCGGTTAAAAAGCCGCTCCGCTCCTGCCATTGGTAGCGGTTATAACGCTCATAAATTTCATCATACTCCAGCGTATTTTGCCGGTCAGCATATTTTTCCGTCAAATATTGTCTTTGCCGCTGCTGAATCAGGCCGGCGTCATTTGATAATTTTTTAACTATAAAGGTTTTATTTTCACCGGCCATATCCGCTTTGGCTTTTTTGCGGTGTTCCTCAAAATGCAGCAGTTTCATCCAATGTCCGCTGGCTCCAATGTTTGGATTGATCTGTCTGACCTGCCGATCGGGCGTCGGATGGCGGGGATCCATTTTAGCAGCCAGCTGAACATCGCTTAAATAAAGCCGGCCCTCTTTCCGCGGAAATTCCAGCCTTAAACAGTCCATTCCCTCTTCCGGCCGGCCAATCATATCTCTTTCATAAATCAGCCAAGCCGTCCGCCAGCCGCTGAAATCCAGGTCAAAGGAAAACCAGCAGCAGCTCCGGCCCATCTTTTGAAAGACAAACCGCAGTTCACCTGCCTGCGGCTGCGCCTGATAAAGCCAAAAACAAAAAGTATCTCTGGCCTGATCCGTACTCCCGCCGGAAAAATAGTGAAAAGGGTTATCCTGCCGCAATTCTATTACCGCACCCGGCTGATAATCAATCCGGATACTGCTGTCCTGATATTTAAAGCGCTCGACAACCATACTCCATTTTGCCCTGGCTGAAGGACAAACCAGTTTCGCCAATAACTCTGAATTTTTCACGCTATCCTCTTTCTTGCAAAATTAATTGTTAAAAAATACGATTCAGGCCGGTCTCATAGTTGGTCAAACTATGCAAATCCGCTTTTATCTGCCGGCCGGAATGTAGTTCAAAAAGAGCAAACAGACAAATCTCCATTTGCTCTTTTCCTTCGCCGCGCTGCGGCAAAACCGCACACAGCTATAACTTTCTGCACCTAATCCGGCTTTTACCTATTTGCCGAGACTTTGCATATACCGATCATAGGCTGCTTGCTGGATCTGAATGGCTTCTTCCATGCCAAACTTTTCCATAGCGGATTTAAAGGCTTCATAGCCGCTTTCTACATCCTCGGAGCCCAGCACCCATTTTTGAGCGGTTTCAACCTTTAAGGTATCGATCGCCGTCATCAGTTCGGACAAACGAACGTTTTCTTCCTCGGTATACTTCAAGGTCGGGAACTGCGGACCAAAGTAATTGTTATCCACATACATTTGAACGCCGGCTAAGGCATCTTTATTCATCAGCTGTTTTTCATATTCAAAGTCCTGCTGTACGCCGATTGTCATCTGGCAGCCAAAGCTCCGCAAATTAACAACCGGATCGCCGTTGGTTAAGATTTCCTCTTTAAATACCGGTTTGCCGTCAACCATAGTATAGGTTTCACCCTCAACGCCAAAGTTGCTTAAACGGCGGCCTTCTTCGGTAAAGAAGAAATCAAAATATTTCATGGTCGCAACCGGATCCGGATTGCTGGCGGCAATACCCCAGCCGCTCCAGTGGAGCTTGCTGCGGACTGTTCTTTCATAAACTTTGCCGTCCTTATCGGCCGGCGGAGCAATAACTGCAAAGTTAAAGCCTTCCGGCATGCCTTCGTTGCTGTTGTATTTGGAAGTGCTGGCAAACCAGTCATGGGTCATGCCGCCTAAGTTTTCTTTTAACAGAACGTCGCGCGCCGTCTTGCCGCGGGTATAAATTTCCTGATCAATTAAGCCTTCCTTATACCACTGCGCTAAGTTCTTATAAGCTTCCTTGTATTCCGGTTCATACGGGCCATACTTAACCTTGCCGTCCTCGACATACCAAAGTTCCTTTGCCCCCCACAGCTGAGCAAAGTCAGCAAATACGGTCTTCGGGCTTCCGTCCCGGTTAAAATACGGAATTTCATCCGCTTTGCCGTTGCCGTTCGGATCTTTTTCCTTAAAGGCCAGCAAAACGTCATGGAGTTCAGCTGCATTGGTCGGTTCCTTTAGGCCCAGCTTATCCAGCCAGTCCTTGCGGATATACCAGCCCTGAGCGGCGTCACCGTCCGGAATGTAGGGAATGGAATAAATATGTCCGTCATTAGCCGTTACATGGTTTTTAATCTCCGGATTCGCGTCCAAAAATGCTTTAATATGCGGCGCATGCTCCATCAATTCATCCAGCGCCAAGAAAGCGCCCTGCTGTGCCAATTCTCCCCCGATCCTACCGTTATCCCAGCAAACGATATCTGCTAACTTGCCGGAAGCTGCCATTAACGTAAAGGCTTCCTGGTTGCTGGAAGATGACTGCGACACATAACCCTTTAAAGAAATATTGGTCATTTCCGCTGCCTTTTTCATAACGGCGTTGTCATCCTTATACGGTTCGTGCAGGAAATAAAAGATACTTAATTCCAAGGGCTTTTCACTGGCTAAAAAGCTGGTGCTCTCCTGCATTTGGTCATCTTTCTTGTCATCCTGTTTCACGTCCGCGGTTTGCGGTTTTTCGTTTTCAACTGCTGTTTTCGTGTCATCTTGCTTTTTTTCTTCCTGCTGAGTACAGGCAGTAACTCCGGCCAGCAATACCAAAGTCAAAAATAAGCTTAATAAACGTTTCATTGATGCCTCCTTTTATTTATGTTTTGGTTTAAGCTTTCCTGCCGAGTGCCGAAAATATTTTTCCGCAGCGCCGGCGATTTGCTTATATTAAGAAACTGCTGCATTTTCCATTCAATATAAGATATTAAAAACAGCACAATATCTTAATAAGAATTTCTATTATGCACCGTTCCCTGCTACCTTGATAATTTTTGGCGGCGACGCCGCCCAGTCAATTCGCTGAAATATTAGCAGCCTACTCTTTCACTGCTCCCAACAGCATGCCTTCGGCAAAGTATTTTTGGATATAGGGATAAACAATCATCATTGGGATCACCGAAATCACAATGGTGGAATAAATCAGCGTTTCGGTTGAAATCGTACTGCCAATATCCATGTCCTGAATGCTTTCGGCAATTTTGGACTCCACAATCATTTTTTTCAGCATAACCTGCAGCGGCACCTTACTGTCATCGCGCAGCAATATCATGTTCCAAAAATAACCGTTCCAACGGCTAACGGCGTAAAATAGGCCGATCGTCGCCAGCCCCGCCTTGGACAGCGGCATATAAATCTTCCATAAAATATAAAACTCCGAAGCTCCGTCCACTTTAGCCGCTTCTTCTAAGGACTCCGGAATCGACTTAAAGAAAGTCCGCAGCAAAATCATATTAAACGGCGTCATGGCAAAGGCGATTAAAATAACGGTTCGGGTATTGAGCAGATTCAGGTCAACAATATTTAAGTAAAACGGAATCATGCCCGCCTGAAACCACATGGTTAAAATGAAAAATATCGTCCAGCCTTTTAAGCCGGGCAGCCGCTTTTTGGATAAGGGATAAGCGGCCGATATCGTAAAAATCAGATTAACCAAGGTGCCGGCAACGGTATAAAAAATCGAATTGGCGTAACCGCTCCAAATACTTTTATTTTCTATGATTTTTTGATACGCGTCAAAAGTCAGATCGCTCGGCCAAAGCAGAACCTTGCCGCTGATGACCGCGTCTGGTGAACTGATCGAAGCCGAAAACACATAAATCAAGGGGTAAACCGTAATAAAACCCACCAAGATTAAAAGAATATGATTTAACACGGAAAAGAATTTTTCACTCTTACTTTGCTTGAAATTCATTTTCTCCTCCTTACCACAGCGATGTGCCGGACAGCTTTTTGCTGACCTTGTTGGCAAATACAACTAAAATAACGGAAACCACCGCGTTAAACAGCCCGACGGCCGCCGCGTAACTATACTGTGCGTGATCGCCCAAACCCATTCGGTAAACATAAGTGCTGATCACGTCGGCCGTTTCAAAAGTCGCCGGTTGATACAGCAAAATAATGGCTTCATAACCGACCGACAGCATACTGCCGATTTTTAAGACCAGCAGCACCACGATCGTCGGCATAATTCCCGGAATGGTGACATGCCAAATTCGTTTAAACTTATTGGCACCGTCCACATAGGCCGCCTCATAAAGATTGGGGTCAATGCCCGATAAGGCCGCCAGATAAACAATGGCGTTAAATCCGGCTTCTTTCCAAATATTCATGGTGATAAAAATGGTGCGGAAGTATTCTTTCTTTATTAAAAAGTGAACTTTTTCTCCGCCCAATTTTTCAATCAAAATATTGACCAAGCCGTTCGTTGGCGATAAAAAATTAACAACAATACCGGCGATAACCACGATCGAAATAAAATGCGGCAAATAGGTCAAAGTTTGGATCGTCTTTTTAAAGTAAATATTTTTTACTTCATTTAACATCAGCGCCAACAGAATCGGGATCGGAAAACCAAACAGCAGACCGTAAAAATTGATCAGCAAAGTATTTCTTAAATTTCGCCAAAAATAAGGACTATTTAAAAAGGTAGTAAAA
>CAUVDV010000046.1:0-15467 GCA_963550755.1 uncultured Lachnospiraceae bacterium | reverse complement strand
CGCAAGCACAAATGAATGCGACCGCGAAGCGGGCATATTCATTTTGCGGCGCTTCACCGCCAGAGGAAAAGCACGAAGTGCGGCAAATGCACAGCATTTGATCTGGCGGTGAAAACTGGACGATAGACTGGAATTTATCTTACCAAACTCTTTTGCTTATTGCTTCTTCAGTATCAATATCAAACCATTTTGAAACATACTCAACAGTTACTCTGATGGAGTCGCGAGCTGCATTATAAATGACGAATAACCGGGAAAGGCCGCTACTTCTTTAGCGTCACCACCGTTACGCCCGCGCCGCCCTCGTTAATATCGCCTAAGCGATAGGATTTGACCCGCGGGTCGCGCTTTAAAAACTGGTGCAGCTGACTGCGCAGCGCGCCGGTGCCTTTGCCGTGAATAATATTCAGCTCGTTTAAGCTGGATAGGAAAACATCGTCAATATACTTATCCAGCGCCTCCATGCCGTCCAGTCCGTTATAGCCGCGCAGGTCGATTTCCTTGCTGATATTCAGGCTTTTAGCCGTATGCTGGGCGCTGTAGCCGGCGCGGGGGCTGGCTGATGTTTGCGTTTGTCCTTTGGCTTGGGCGGCGATCCGCAAATCAGCCGCGTCAACCGTGGCGGTCATAATCCCCAGCTGCACCTTGACCTTGCGGTCGGAGTCCGGCAGACTCAGCAAAGTGCCGACCTGCTGAAAGGAAGTAACCAAATAGGACTGACCGACTTTTAAGCTTTTCAGGTTGATCTTCGGGCCTTGCCGGTTTTGGATGGCGGCGGCTTCAGCGGCGGTCAGCGCGTCATTCATTTTGTCTCGCAGCTTGCTGCGCTCGGCTTCCAATTCTTTGACCGGTGTGCCGGCTTTGGCGATCTTATTCATTTGCCGCAGGATTTGATCGGCTTCGCCCTTGGCCGTATCTAAAATGCGATAAGCCTCCTGTCTGGCCTGCCGGATAATGTCGGTTTTTTGGGCGTTTAATTTTTCCTTTTGGCTTTGCAGCTCTTGATTGAGTGCCGCCACTTCGGCATGCAGCTTTTCCGCCCGTTCTTTTTCTAAGAGAGCGGTCTTGCGGTTCATTTCCAAATCGGTGATTAAATCTTCAAACCGAACCTCCCGGCCGCCGATTAATTCCTCGGCCGAAGCAATGATTTCCGGCGGCAGGCCTAAGCGCTTAGAAATGGCAAAGGCGTTGCTTTTGCCGGGAACGCCGATTAAAAGGCGGTAGGTGGGCTTTAAGGTATTGACATCAAACTCGCAGCTGGCGTTTTCCACGCCGTCGGTGGACAGGGCGTAAACCTTTAATTCGCTGTAATGGGTGGTTGCTGCCGTCAACACGCCGCGCGCCCGTAAGTCCTCCAAAATAGCCATGGCCAGTGCCGCACCCTCGACCGGATCCGTGCCGGCGCCCAGTTCGTCAAAAAGAACTAAGGAGCGATAATTGGCTTTTTTTAAGATGTCCACGATATTGACCATATGCGAGGAAAAGGTGGACAGCGACTGTTCAATGCTTTGTTCATCGCCGATGTCGGCGTAAACATTTTCCAAAACGGTTAGCCTAGAATGGTCGGCCGCCGGAATATGAAGTCCGGCTTGGCCCATGAGGGAAAGCAGCCCCAGCGTTTTTAAAGAAACCGTTTTGCCGCCGGTGTTTGGGCCGGTAATGACCAAGGTGCTGAAAGTATCGCCCAAGTAAATAGTGGAAGCGACGACACTTGCGGCCGGCAGCAGCGGATGACGGGCGTTTTTCAGGTAAATAGCCGAGTCCTCGTTAAAAATCGGCTCGCTGGCGTCCATAGACAGCGCCAGTTCCGCTTTGGCAAAAATAAAGTCCAAATGGGTCAGGGCATCTAAGTTGCCGGTTAAAGTGCCGTACTCCAAAGCCGCCGACGCGGACAGGAGCGATAAAATTCGCTCAATTTCACTTTCTTCCTCGGATAAAAGCTGACTTAGCTTATTATTTAAGTTGATCACCGCCATTGGCTCAACATAAAGAGTGGAGCCGGAAGCGGATTGGTCATGGATCATGCCCGGCACTTCGTTCCGGTATTCGCTGCGGATGGGCAGGCAATAGCGGTTATTGCGGATGGTGATTAACGTATCCTGCAAATAGCTTTGAATGGAGGAAGATTGCAGGAGCTTATTTAATTCGCTTTTGACGCTGGCCTGATTGCTCTTGATCCCGCGCCGGATTTCAGCTAATTTCGGGCTGGCGTCGTCGGCCATTTCTTCCTCGCTGATAATGCAGCGGTGAATTTCCCGTTCCAGAGAGGAAAGCGGCTGAAGCTGGCAGAAAAAGTCAGCTAAGGCCAGATTTTCCCCGTCTTCTTCTAAGTCCTTAAAATAAGCAATTGCCCGCCCGGCCGTCAGCAGGAAATCCGCGATGTCCAGCAGTTCTTTCATCGATAAGGTTGAGCCGATTGGCAGGCGCTTTAAGGCCGGCCGAATTTCATGAAAGCCGCGTAAGTTTAGCCGTCCTTGTTTTAAGCTAAGGGAAACGGCTTCGGCGGTATGCTTTTGCCAAAGCCGGATTTCAGCTAAGTCCGCCGACGGCGTCAGGGCCAGCGCCATATCCCGGCCGGACGGGCTGATGGTCAGACCGGCTAATTGATCTATAATTTTGGCGTATTCTAATATCTTTAAAGCTTTTGTATTCATAAATAATCCTTATTGTAAGTCAAGTCTATCTGTTTAGAAAAATCCGTTTATTAAAAAGGTATTCCAGCGATGAAAAAAGCCAAAGCCAAATCAATGGTTTATAATGGCTTTATGATATGCCCGGCGTTAAAGGTTGATGCTCCTTTGACTGATAGGTTTTGCTTGGATTTTCATATTTGGAACGCTGGTATTATTATAGCGTGAAATAGAGAGAAAAGCAATGCCGCGGGGCTTTTTTGCTTTACTCCTTCTATTTTTAATGGAATTGTAATCAAAGTTCCTTGTTTAATTTGACGATAAATGGTAAAATAAATGATAACAATAGCAGTAAAATGACGGTTGGCAACGAGGGCAAATTGCGAGAGCGGAGTCCATGCGGGCTGCGTGTCCGTGCAGAAGCAGAAAGCGAAGCTTTCGACATTTGCGGCTCGCCAAAGGCCGAATTTATATTTTGGGAAGGCTTTATTTTTTATGTGGCTTTCTGTTTGGCAGATTGCTCACCCGCGCGGGATAGAAAAAAAGACTATGGCGGAGAAGAGCGCAGGGCTTCAATCTGGGAAAGCCGAGTTAATAGAAAAACAGAAGGGAGGATAACATCATGGCGAAACGATTTTTTTCAATCTGCCTGGCAGTGATAATGCTGGCGGGCTGTGCGGAAGCGGGGGTTTTACGATTGGGAACGGAGGTCTATGCCGCCGAAGTGCGGGGCGGGTATCAACTGACGCCGGAAAAGCAGGATGATACCGGCGTTAAAATCGACAGCAGCTTTTTACTGACCGGCAAGGATATGAAAGTAAGCGCAGAGGAAGTTAAAGCAGGGCTGCAAATTACGCCGGCGGCGGCGTTTACTGCCGAGCAGCAGGCGGACGGAGTAAAAATCATTTTGCAGGATAAGCTGAAAGAAAACAGCATTTACGCCTTTGCGTTTAAGGAAGCAACTTGGCTGTTTCAAACGGAAACGGAGTTTTCTTTGCAGGCGGTTATGCCGGCACATGAGGCAACCGGCGTGCCGTTAGACAGCGGAATTGAGTTTTTGTTTTCGGCAGCCGGCGCGGCGGAATTGGGAAAATATATTGAAATTACGCCGAAAGTAGAGGGAAGCTTTGAGCAAAAAGGCAATTTAACGGTTTTTATGCCAAGGCAAAGGCTAAAACCCCAGACGGTTTATACGGTAGTAGTTAAGGCCGGTTTGCCGCTGGGAGCTTCCGGTAAGGCGCTGACAGAGGGACGAGCCTTTCAGTTTGAAACGGCGGCTCAGGAAAGTATTTTCGGGAATCGTAAATATGAGTATTTGGACTTTAATACCTGGCAAAACGACATTGCCGCCGCCGACCACCCGCGGCTGGAGATGCAGTATTATTCCTCCGAGGAAGAGCGGACGGACAAGATTAAAGTAAATCTGGAAGTTTACCGCTTTGCGCAGGCGGAGGATTATATAAAAGCCTTGAGTCAAAAGGCAAGTACGCCCGGCTGGGCGCGCTATGCCGATAATCTGACCAGCAAGGAAGGGCTGAGAAAAGCGTTTAGCGTAGAACAAACGCTGGAGCGGGACGAGGATGGCTGGGCCTATCAAGTGGAACTGCCGACTACCCTGCCGGCCGGTTATTATTTGGTGGAGGCCAAAAAAGGCGGATGTACGGCGCAGACCTTTTTGCAGGTGACCGATATCAGCAGCTATTACCGGCAGACCGATACGCAGAACGTGCTGTGGCTTCATCAGGTCAAGACCGGTAATCTGCTGGCGAACGTGTCCGTCATTTCTTTTGAAACAATGGATGAAAAGGGCGAGGTGATTACGCCCAAAGAAATTGAGCGAACCCAAACGGATCGGGACGGTTTGGCCTTCCTGGCGAAAAAAGCAATGGGGCCGGTCGCGCTGCTTTTGCGGAGCGGCCAAATGGAAGCGGTTATGTACTATCGGGCCGGAGATTATGAGCCGTGGTATTGGCGCTATTTCAGCGAGGATTGGGCGGACGGCGCGACCCGGTACTGGAAGGTGCTGCAGCTGGACCGCAATTTATATCAGCCATCGGATCAGGTCGGGATTTTCGGGTTTGCTGCCCCCCGGTATGAGCAGGGCGGCAATACCGGGCTTAGCCGGGAAGAGAGAGTTAAAAAGACACGGGAAATCACCAAGGTAACAGCGGAAATCACTCAGAGCTACTGGTATTTCTTTGACTCGACGGATGATTCTTTGGTTTACGCCCGGCAGGAGCTGCCGGTCAAGGACGGTTTTTACAGCGGCGAGATAGCGCTGCCGAATTTAGCCGAGGGCAGTTATCAGCTTAGGATTAAGCTGGACGACACGGTTTTGCAGACCCGTTATTTTCAGGTCGAAAATTATGTCAAGCCGGCCTATAAGATTACTATCGAAAAAGATAAGAAAGCGATTTTCTGGACGGAAACGATGGGCTTTACCGTCAATACCCAGTTTTTTGAGGGAACGCCGGTCAGTGACTTAGCTTTTCGCTACGCTGTTTACGGCCAAAACGGCAAGGACGGCAGAGGCCGGACCGATACCGCCGGTAAGGCGCGGTTTACGTATCAACCGGTGCAGTCCGGGCAGGAGCAGACGATTGCCTATTGCCGGGCCAGCGTATCGGCGACTTTGCCTGAGTCGGGAGAAATCAGCGGCTGGGAAAACTTCCGGGTATTTTTAAGGGACGCTGATTTGACGGCCAAAGCGACAAAAGACGGGAGCCAGGGAACGTTAAGCGGGGAAATGCACGGCATTACGCTGGAGCGCTTAAATAACGGCACGGCCAAGGATGATTATGATTATTTGGATCAGCCCCTGTCGGAACATAAGCTGACGGCGCGAATTTACCGGAACAAATGGGTTCGGCATGAAATCGGCCAGCATTATGATTATATTAACAAGGTCGTGATCAAAGAATACGAATGGACGCAGGAAAAAACGCTGCTGGAAACCAAGGAATTAACAACCGATGCCGCCGGCAAGTTTGAGTATAAAAGGACTTTGCCCAAAGAAGAGGATGTTTATTACACGGCGGTCATTTCCACTCAGGATCAAAGCGGCAACCGGCTGGAGCAGGATTTGTACTTTTGGAGCGACCGGGAGTGGTACAGCTATCGGCCGGCCGAGGACGGCTTTGAGCTGATTAAGGATAAGGACGGCTATCAGATTGGCGATACCGTTCAGCTTCGGTTAATCAGCCAGGGCAAAGAAGTAACCGGCCAAAAGGTGCTGTATTTAACGGCCCAAAGCGGACTGCGGAAAGCTTTTATCGGCAGCGGTCAGGTCAGCCTGCCTTATACCGAGCAGGAAGCGCCGCGGCTGGATGTGGCGGCGGTTGTTTTCGGCGGTTACGCGGCGGAAGAGGTTAGCCGCCAGCAGATCCTGTATGATACGGCGCAGGCTAAGCTGGAAATTAAGGCGACCACCGATAAGGAAAGCTACCGGCCGGGCGAAGAGGTAAAAGTGCTGCTGGAAGTCAAGGATGCGGCGGGGAAACCGGCGGTCAGCGGCAAGGTTCATTTAAAAGCCATTGACGAGGCGCTGCTGGCTTTATCGGAAAAAGAAGAGGATATTTTACAGGAACTTTACCGCAGCGTTTCTTCCGGCCTGGGGAGCGAGTATACTTCACATGGTCTTCAGCAAAACTTTTTAGACCGGAACAGGGATGAAGTGGAAGCAAGCGGAGTGAAAGAGATGCCGGAGGCAACGGCGGAGGACGCTTCCCCGCGGATGATGATGAAGGCGGAAGCGGATACGAGTAACAGTTCTGTTCGGGTCAGGGAAAAGTTTTTAGATACGGCGGTCTTTCGGCTATTGGATTTGGATGAGAACGGCAAAGCGGTGATGAGTTTTACTCTGCCGGATAATGTTACCTCATGGCGGGTGATGCTGGCGGCGATTACCGATGATTTGCAGGCCGGCAGCGGAATACAGAACTTAAAGGTCAGTTTGCCTTTCTTTATTAACGCTTCGCTAAATACCGAGTATTTGCAGGGCGACCAGCTGACGCTGGGCGTAACCGGCTACGGCAGCGAGCTGAAAGCCGATACGGTGATCGAATATCAGGCCTTTGTGGGGGATAAAGCGGTGGCCAAGGCCAGCGGCAAGGCTTTTGAGCGGGTTAATCTGGCGCTGCCGCAGTTTCAGACGATCGGCGAAGCGGCGCTGCGGATTGAGGCCAAGGCCGGAAATGGGCTGGCTGACGCACTAGGCTATAAACTGAAGGTGCTTTCTACCTATCACCAGAAAATGGTCAGCCGGATTATGGCGGCAGAAAAGGGCATGAAGTTGCCGGCCGGTGAGCAGGGTATGACAACGGTCAGTTTCATTGACCGGGAAAAATCAAAATATATTCCGGCGCTGTATGAGATGAATTATTACTTTGGCGAGCGGATTGACCAAAGGCTGACGGCAAAGCTGGCCGCTCAGATCCTTAAGGATATTCAGGGGCAGGAGGCAGATGTCAACAATCTGGATGATGTCAAGCTGTCCGATTATCAGAAGAAAAACGGCGGAATCGCTGTTTTGCCTTATGGCGAGGATGACTTGGAAATAACCGTGCAAATGCTGCCGCTGTTGATTGACCGGACTGACAGCACGAAAGATTTGGCCAATCGGCAGAGACTGGAAGCCTATTTGAGTGCCAAGTTAAAGAAAAAAGCCAATGCCAAGGCGCTTTATGGCTTAGCAGTTCTGCGCCGGCCGATTTTGGACAAGTTGACGGAATATGACCGGATTGAAAATCTGGCCTTAGAAGAACGCTTGTATGTCGGCTTAGCCTATGCCGAACTGGGCGATACTTACCGGGCGCAACAGATTTATGATCAATATGTGGCGCCGCAGCTGGAAGTTTATGACACGATTGCCTCGCTCCGTCAGGGCGATAAGGAAAAGAGCTATCAGCTGACCGGTACGGCCATGCTGCTGGCACAGAAGCTGGGGCAGGAAAACGCTGTCAAAATGTTCCAGTTTGAACTGGATAACGCTTCCAAGTACTACTTTAACGGAGCGCAGAAGCTGTGCTTTATTAAAGCGGCACTAGGGCAAACTAAGCTGACGGACAGCCGGGTTAGCTATGTGTATCTGGGACAGGAAAAGGAAGAAAAGCTGGGGGCCTATCCGGCATCGTTCCGACTGCCGTCGGTCAAGCTGGGCGAGTTGCAGATTAAAGCGGTCAGCGGCAATGTTGACATTGTGCTGACCTATTCGCAGACGGAGCAGCTAAAGAGCAGTCCGGATAAATATTTGCAGCTGGAGCGCAAATATTTTGTCAATGATCAGGAAACGGCCGAGTTTAAAGAGGGCGATATTGTCAAGGTACAGCTGACCTGGGACATCAGCCCGGACGCACCGGCGGGCAGTTACCGGATCACCGATTATCTGCCGGCCGGATTAAAGCCGATCGAGAAGGATTTCAGTTTCCTGCGCAGCAATTATTATGTCCGCTGGTGGTGGCAGGATATTGACCGGCAAAAGGTCAGCATTTATGTCGGTTATTGGCGCGAGGGCTTGACGCAGGCGGATCGGACCCATACCTATTACGCTCGGGTGGTATCGCCGGGTGAGTACAAAGCCGAAGCGCCGGTCATGCAGAGCGTTCAGGTCAAAGATCATATCTTTGTCGGTCAGCCGGAGAAGATTAAGATCTTGAAGTAAAAAGGCTGCGCTGCGGTTTGGCATTAAGTATGCCACAGGAAATAGGAAAATTTATCAGGACAAGCTGGAACGGCCTTAAAATTAAGGGAAAAAGCAGGCAAAGGCGCCGTCGGGGATTGATGACCGGCGGCGTCTTTATTTAGCCTTTTTTAGGGATTATAAAAATTTGATTGAGAAGCGGCTTTTTCTCGCTGAAAACTGCGTTTTTTTGCTTGGGTGAGAAATCTGCCGAGAGAATGCCTTTGCATGCGTTTGGCTGAAGCGTAACCTGAAAATAGTTCACACTGCAGCGCGTTTATGATATAATAGGATAAAATATTGGCAACGAAGAAAGACGCGGCTGAATAAACAATAAACCGGGTTATGAATGCAATTGCCGGGGCGGGGGTCGCGGAAATGGGAACGCCATTGCAGTTTAGCGACATGGATTACCGTTTTGGGTATGCGGGAACTATTTAGCGCTTTATCGGATAAAAAAATAAATTTTATATTGCCGGGTTTTATCTGAGGGTGGGATGATTTGCGTATTTTATTGCGGGAAAAAGATGAAAGCGCGCTCGCGAAAAATAACAAAAAATAAAAACGAAAGGAAATGAAAATGCGATTACGAAAGATAGCCGGAGCCGATGAGGCGGCCGCCGGACATAGCCGGGTTTGGCCGGCGCAGGAAGCAGCGGAAAGGCTGGCTGCGCTTTCCGGCGGGCGGAAGATTTATTTGGAGATTGGCATGGGCAAGGGCGATTTTCTGCTTGGTATGGCGAGAAAATATCCGGCTGATTTCTTTTTGGGTATGGAAAAATATTCCTCCGTGCTGATTAAGGCTTTGGCCAAGTACGATCAGCTTGAGCCAAAGCCGGATAATGTCGGCTTTTTATGGGAGGATGCCAGGGAGCTGGATAGCTTTTTTTCGCCGGCGTCACTGGACGGCCTTTATTTAAACTTTTCCGATCCGTGGCCAAAAGAGCGCTATGCCAAAAGACGGCTGACGGCACCGGGCTTTTTGGTGCTTTATACCAAAATTTTAAAGCCGGGGAGCACCATCGAGTTTAAAACCGATAATGAAGCGCTGTTTTGCTTTTCCATAGACAGCTTTGCGCAAAACGCAGATTTTGCAATTGAAAAGATTTATTGGGATTTACATCGGGAAGTTCCGCTGGCGGAGAATGTGATGACCGAGTATGAAAAAAAGTTCTCCGCAAAAGGGCAGCCAATTTATAAATTGACTGCCCGGTTAAAAGCAAAGTAATAATTGTGTGCAATCCGGCCTAAAAAGAGATACAATCATTCCGCCAAGCCTTCGCGATCGGTCAAAGGAAACCGGTCGGGTCTAAAAATGAAATTTCGACGAATTACATGGAAGCGCAAATGACAGTAGATTTGATCCGCCGGGAGAAAACAAGTTCTCCGCAGCAGATTAAATCAAAATGCCTGCTTGCCTAAGCGGCAGCCATTACTGCATTAGGCGGCTGGCGAATTCATTTAAGAAGGTTAAGGCCAGGAATAAAATCACGCTGCTCCAAAAAGCCCAGTTAAAGGGCGAGGAAGGATCCGTTTCGTAAACAGCGGTGTCCGGCTGGGGATAAGCGCCGGACGGAACGCCGGAGAAAATCGGCTGAACCGGCATGACCGGCATGGCAGGAGCTTCCGGCGAAAAGCCTGCGGTCACCGGTGCCGGTGCATCGCTGCCGGTGCTTAATTTGCGGCCGAGAGTTAATTCCAGAACACTGGGCTTTTGCTTTAAAATTCCGCGTTTGCCGTTATAATTAATTAAAAAGTTTAAAATCAAAATGGCCAGCGGCACAGTGACGACATTGACGCCCAGCAAAGCCAAAACATCCGTTACATCCGGTGTGGCGTTAGCGACTTCGGCCAGCATGCCGTCCTGCAGGGCTGACGACAGGAAGTAGGTCAGGGAAAAAGTGGTTGTATTCAGTAAGGTGTGCATTAACATCGAAGTGAAAATGGATTCGGTGATTTGCACCACAAAAGCAAAAACCGCGCCCAGCACAAAGGCGTAAATAAATTGATTGATATTTAAATGAAGCATGCCAAAAAATAAACCGCTGAAAATACAGGCAATATAATAGGGTTTATGCCGGTAATTATTTAACAAGATAAAGCGGGTGGATAGTTCCTCAAAAATTCCGGGACATACCGCCAAAACCAGTAGCACCAAAAGATAAGGGGAATCGCCCAAGGAGGAAACGGTATCAGCGATTTGGTTTTGTACGAAGTACAGGGACAGCAGGTTAAGCAGGGATACGGTCGGGATCAGGGTAAAAACCAGCAGAGCCGACATGCCTAAATTAACGATACCGGGGTTTTTCAGGTATAGACTGTTTTTTAAGGAATCCTTTTGGGTTAGAAAATAAACCAGCACCGGTCCGAAAACCAAAAAGATTTGGGAAAAAGCCAAAGAAAAAAGACCGGAAAAGCCGGTTGTCAGACTTTGCACTATGCCAAAGACGATGCTGCCAAAGATAATGAATAAAATGGATAAAAAATGATAAATATTAGATTTTTTTGCACTAAACATAATAACTCCTTTGCTAATTGAATGACCACCATTATATCAGAAATTTCAGAAAAGTAAAGACCTCAACTTTTCCTTGACGAAAGATACGCTTTTGCGGGGGCGCAAACTGACATGTTTTTTAGCTCTATCCCGTTCAGAGAGAGGATTCCTTTCCGGGGAGCAGCCTGCATGGACTCCGCGATTGGCGATTTGCTTCGTAAATCGTCTAACGTTCTTGTCTAAAAAGATTGTTCGATGGAACATGGGAAAGTTGAGTAAAGGCGTGTTCGAAAAACACGGTGCTGCGGCCGGCGGAGCGCAGGCAAAGCTGGCTCAGGGAAAAGCACAAACTCCAGAAAAGCAAAAAGCCGGTTACAGCGCAGCACGAAGGCGTGCCAAGGAGAAGCAATGAGAAGATTACTGGAAACTTTTATATTGTTTGGCTTTTGCGGCTTAAGCTATCTCAGCCGTCAGCCGCTTGAAACTATGCCGGTTTATGGGCTGGTGGGAATTAGCTTTACCTTTGGGCTGGAGCTGGCCAATTTAAGTAATTGGGGGAAATTGCGGCTGATCCCCATTTGCCTTGGCTTTGCCCTGCTGGCGATCGTTTGGTCGCCGCTTGCTTTTTTTCTGCCGCCGCTGCTGTATTCTGCTTTTTCCGGGCTAGGTCTGCCGGCGCTGGCGCTAGGCAGTCTTTGGCTGCGGACAGGGGAGCCGGTCGGACTTTTGACGGCTGTTTTGGCGGTTTATTTAAGTTACCGGGCCGGTCAGTTTTATACCTTTACCCGGAAAAACCGGGAATTGTCCGATCAATTAAAAGAAGATATGATCTCACTTGAAAAATATAATGCGCGTTTGCTGGAAAATGAGCAAAAAAGCCGGGAAATCGCCAAGCTGGAGGAAAGAAACCGAATCGCCCGCCAGCTTCACGATTCCTTGGGACATACGATCAGCAGCAGTATCATGCAGGTTGAAGTCCTGAAATTAACGGAGGCTGAAGCCGATAAAAAAGAAAAATTACAGCTCCTGCAGGATACTTTAACCAATGGCATGACGGATATTCGCCGCCAGCTGCATGGCATGTATGATACGGCCTTTTCGCTGGAGAAGGGCTTGGCGGAACTGGCAGCGGCAGCGCCGGAGATGACGGTGCATGTGGAAAACCAAATTCAGAGCCAGCTGTCCTTTGCTAAAAAAAAGGATATTTTCAGCATTGTCCGGGAGGCGCTGACCAATACGATGAAACATTCCGACGCGCGGAACTTTACCGCCTTTTTAAAGGAACAGGGAAATAATCAAATCCTGCTGCTGTATGATGATGGCGGCCAGGAGCCGGATCAGCTTACACTTGGCATGGGACTGGCGGAAATGGATGAAATCGTGCAAAAATACGGCGGCAAAATGAATTATTATTATAGGAAGGGATTTTATATCCATATTGTGCTGCCGCCGGAGCGCGTTTAATCTTAAAAACAGGGTTGGCTTAGGCATATGTGTTTTATTGGGGAAGAAGGAGCATTTTGTCATTTTGCCGGGCAAGCGGCCTTGTTTTTGAGGAAAAGAGCCGGAAGCTTGGCGGCGTCTTTTTTAGCTGCGGGATAGACCTTAAATAGAAGGAAAGTTTTGGGCAGGGGTGACAGTAAAAACAGAAGGTGTGGAATTTTAGCGGAGGAATTATGAAAGTTTTATTGATGGATGACGATAGTCTGGTACTGAGCTCTTTGCGCAGCATCATGGAATATAATAAGATTGAAGTGGTTGGCGAAGGGAGCGATGGCGAAGAACTGGCGGCGCTGTACCGGCAGACGAAGCCCGATCTGGTCCTGACCGATATCCGGATGAAAAGGATAGATGGGATAGAAGCGGCCGGTCAGCTCTTAGCAGAGTTTCCGGAGGCTAAACTTTTGCTGCTGACGACGTTTGAGGATCAGGAATATATTTCTAAGGCGCTCCGGCTGGGCTGTAAGGGCTATATTTTAAAGCAAAATATTTCACATATCATTCCGGCGCTGCAAGCGGCCTATGCCGGCAGCATGGTTTTTGACGAGGAAATTATTTCCAAAATAAAAGCTGACAGCCCGGCACAGCCGAAAAAAGCGGCGGTGCCGGAACTGTCAGAGAGGGAGACGGAAATCATCAAAGCCGTAGCCGACGGCCTGAATAACAAGGAAATCGCCGGTCAGCTTTTCCTGAGTGAGGGAACGGTACGCAATTATATTTCCGAGCTGCTGGGCAAGCTGGAACTGCGCGATCGAACCCAATTAGCTATTTTTTATTATAAGAATTTAATGCTATAAGAATACGAAAGACAGAGGATTGCGGACGCAATCCTCACAAAAACATTCGTAATTCTTTACAAAAAACGGCTGCTGTTTTTGCAGGTGGGAGAATGGAAGTCTTTTCTCTTGACCCTTTTATCTTACAAGTGCATTTTCACAAACTCCTCAGCCGGCAGCGGTTTGCCGAAATAATAGCCTTGGATATAATCGCAGCCCAGTTCATATAGGGCGTTTAACTGCTCCCGCGTTTCTACGCCTTCAGCAATGGTCTTGATATTAAGCCCCTGCGCCATTTTAATGATGGCGTTGACAATCAGGACATCGCTCGAATCCTGAGCCAGGCTGTCAACCAGTTCCTTGGCTATTTTTAAGGTTGAAATTTTCAGATTCTTAATATAACTGAGCGAGGAATAACCGGTGCCGAAGTCGTCAATACTGGTGCTGATGCCAAAGTTCGATAATCTTTTAAATAAATCAATCACCGACACGTCCAGATGCATAACGCTGGTTTCGGTAATCTCCAGATCAAGCCAATTGACATTTAGTCCCTGAGCCAGCACCATCTTTTGCAGATCCTCATAAAAGTTCGGCTTTTCCACGTATTTGGGCGAAAGGTTAATCCCCACCTTTAGCTGCCGGTCATATTTGCTGTTCCATTCTTTGACCTGAGCGCAGGCTTTTTTCATGGTCCAGTCCACAATTTTAATAATGGTTGAGCTTTCCTCGGCAATCGGAATGAACTCGCCCGGTGAAACCATGCCCAGCTTCGGGTTAGTCCAGCGCAGCAAAGCCTCCATTCCAATCAGGGCATTTCCGTCTGAGGTATATTGAGGCTGAAAGTATATTTGAAATTCATCGTCATAATTAATCGAATCAAGCAGCGACTGAATCAAGCCATAGCGATATTTTTTATCCGCCAGCTTTTGGTCAAAAACCAAAATTCGAGGCAGAACGACCGAGGTTTTGACCTCATTTAAGGCAAAGTTCGCCTTTGTTAAAAGATTATCCGGTTTATCCTCTGTGTCCGCCGCCGAATAAGTAGATACGCCGACCCCAACTTCCAGCGAAATTTTATAAAATTCCGATACAAAAGGAATGCTGACCACATCAAAAATTTTTCGGCTGATGTCATCGATATTATGAGGCGTTCCCCGAAAAAGAATCACATATTCGTTGGAATCCACCCGGAAAATAGGCTGAGTAGGAAAAGCCTGCTGCAATACCTTGTATAAATGGATTAAAACACTGTCGCCGACGCTGTCGCCGAAAACCTGATTAATATTGTTAAACTGCAAAATATCAATGGCGAATAACTGTGCGTCCTCATTTAAAATAGGAAGCAATTCCTGCAGATAACGACGGTTGTAAGCGTTTGTCAGAAAATCGCGGTTGACCACCTCCTGCAGCTTGATGTTTTGCTTTAAAAGCTCAATATTTCTTTGGGTGACTTCCTCCTTCAGCTCATCATGCAGCGTTTTCTGCTTTTGGATATACTGCTGGTTCTGCGAGGAAACCTGATAAAAATTACTGACTAAAAGATACATTATCATAATTAAAGCTGTCAGTAAAAAGGTAGGCAGATCAATATACCGAACCAGAAAAGCCAGCAAAGAAATAAAGAATAAAATATACTGAATCCGAATCCGATATATGGATGAACTGGGCAGTTTGGTTTCCGTCTGAACGGAGTGATTGAGCAGATAGCCGGAGTGTTTAATCAAGGAAAAAAAGGCAAATGTCAGGAATAAAGGCGGGATAAAATAAATCATCCATATTACGATCAAAATAACAGAATCGGAGCGGATAATCCAGAGCGGGAAAAAAATATGAATGGTATCAACCGCAGCGTAAAATCCAATACTAAACAAGGTAAAGGCAAGACTTTTATGCATTTGCTTTAAAGGGAAAGAGGTTATAATCGAGCCAATCAGAATCATGGAGATAATATTAATTAAATCAAATAAATCTTCTAAAAGCGGCATAGCAGTTATTTGACTGGCAACACCATAAAGGAATATGCCAAAAAAACTAAAAAGACCGGCCGCATTGATCCAAAAGAATTTAGTATCAATTCTTTCCCGGATTAAATAAATAATTTCAACACAGGTAACAAAGAGGAAGAAACTAGGCAAAACCGATACATAGTGGATGATGCTGTTAAACCAAATTGGCAAAGAGATATAATTTCCGCGGATAGCCAAAATGGAAAGCACAGAAAAAAAGTCGCACCAAAGAAAGCTGACAATCCAGAATAAAAAGCGATGAAAAGAAACAGCACTTCTTAGCATAGTCAGTGAGGCAATTCCTAAGACACAAGAAGAACCAAGCGTACCAATATCCATCAAAATAGGAATCTGCAAAATACTTCCGACCAAGGCGGCAGC
>CAUVDV010000045.1:0-15562 GCA_963550755.1 uncultured Lachnospiraceae bacterium | reverse complement strand
GATCAAAGCCGCTGCCCATGCTATTGAGCGGATCCCCTGCGGCCGTGTCGATGGCGCGACCATTAATATCGGCACGATTGAAGGCGGACGGGCAGGTAACATCATCCCCGAATACTGTCATTTAAAAGGAGAAATCCGCAGCCATAGTCATCAGCGGGCGCTGGAAGCCCTATCTCAAATCAAGACCCAGCTGGAAGCGTCGGCCGCGGTTTTCGGGGCTGCGGTCAGCGTCAAAGAAGAGCTTCACTGCATCGCTTATCAGACTCCGCTCGATCATCCGGTAGTCAGCCGGTTTAAAGCCGCCTGTCAAAGCCTTGACCTGACCCCGCAATTGATAACAACCTTTGGCGGCAGCGATAATAACCAGCTTTCGCAATATGGTCTGCGCGGTCTGGTTGTCGCCAACGCCATGCAGGATTGTCATTCCCTGCAGGAATACACGACAATCAGCGAGTTGACCAAAGTGACCGAATTGGCGCTGGCTCTTATTTTAGCCGCTGAGTAAAAATAACTCCCAAAAAAAGACTCTGGCCGGCGTCAGCTTGCCATCGTCTTTTTTCTCTATCTCGCTAAAAAGCGGATCAAAGCATTTCGGGTTCTGCTTATCAACATTCTGCGAACTGCGCGCCTTCTGCACAGGCGCGCAGCCTGCATGGATTCCATTATCGGCGATGTAACATTTTTACCCATTTTCAAAGGTTTTGAAAATGAGTGAATCAAACGAAAGAACATCGTCTTGGACGAATTGCTAAATAAAAAAGATGGTCTTATCGAACCTGAAAATTGAGTGAGTTACAAAATCACATTTTGCAGGCGGAAGCGGCTTCCGCCCAGTCGTAGCAAATTTCCAAGCTCTCATCACTGCCTTTATATAAAGGCAATTTTTTTGCACTTAGCTCCTCAATATCGCTAATCTCGCCGGCGGCAAACTGCCCCATCCGGTAACCGGCCGAATCATATCTGGCCGCCAGACCCCCAAACCGCCGATCCAGCACTTCAAAGCCATAAGGCTTATTGGTAGCAAACCAAAGCTCTCTGGCCGTTTGTCGCAGTTTTTCCAGCGCCGTCATAATCTCCGGCACCAAAGCACACAGCTCACGGGCCGCCGTCCGGTTACGGCCGCGGACACAGCCGGCTGCCTGCGCGTGCCAAAGCGACGTCTTGGCCATGACCTGCGCTAAAGCGTCATAAAAATCAAATAACGGCCGCAGCATCGCCGGACATTCCACCCGCTGATAACGCTCCGCCAGCGCCCGATAATGCCCGGCAATATCAATTCCCCGATAGTCCTCTTCCGACATGGGCAAAAGCGGATCCTGATAAAGCAGTGTTCTGGCGGCATTCGGCGGCGTCAGCGGCGAAGCCTTAACTCCCGGCAATCTTTGAAAACGGCTAAGTTCTTCAAAATCTTCCGCCTTTGCGCCGGTGCAAGCCAAAAAGCGTTCCGCCAAAGCTGCCCGGTCATATTTTCCATAGCAAAACTCCGCATAAAGCTGCATGCCATAAAGCGCCGCCAGCAAATTACATTCCGCCCCGTTGTCGCCCCAGGCCGTTAAAAAAACTTCCTCCACGCCGGCCTGCTGACATTCAGTTAAAGCCGCCGAAGTTGCCGCCAGAGATTTTTCATAATCCACCGCTGCTCCCGGCCAAGTCCAAATCCCGCCGGCAAAAATTGTTTTGGCGGCAAACTGACCATGCCGCCGCAAATATTCGCGGTAAAATTCCGGATCTTCATTATAATAATCCCAATATACCAAATCGACATCGGCCGGCGCCTTGGCTATCACCTCCGGCGGAACCGGCACCGACAAATCATAATAGTCCTGATTGGGCGAAGCGCTGCGAAAGTACATATCGCTCCACATCATTGCATGCAGACCATATTTGGCTAAAATTTGCCGAACCCGGTTCAAGTGTCTGACCATGATTTCGTGCTCAGACACACTTTTGCTTTTTAAACGGCGATACCGACCCGTTCCCAAATCCCAGGCCTCATCCATGCCGATATGAATCCGCTTACTGCGGAACGGCGCGCTGGCTGCCTGAATCATTTTCTCAATCAGCTGATAGGTCGTTTCTTCTTCCGCCAGCAATACATTCATGGTATCGCGGTATTTTTGCATTACGCTCCAGTGCAGCAGCCGTTCCAAGTGTCCCAAGGTCTGAATACAGGGCAAAAGCTCAATGCCAAGCATAGCGGCGTAATCGTCCATTGTCTTTAATTCCTCATAAGAATACGCTCCCCGCAAGTATCCAAAATAGGGCTCATCCTTAACCTGATACGTATCCTCCGTATAAAGCATGGCTGTATTTAAACCCATCAGCGCCATTTTTCGCAGGTAAAAACACATCGTATCAACCGTTGGCACCGCGTTGCGCGATGCATCAAACATGACGCCGCATTTGCTAAAAGCCGGTTGTTCCTCAATCCTTACGCTTTCCTCCTGCCTATGCTGCCGCAGCAAGGACAAGCCTCTGCCCAAATCACAAAGCCGTCCCTCAATTCTGGCTTGGCGGCCGTTTCTTACTACCTTTAACCTCACTGCGGTTTCTTGGGCTTCTATTTCCAGTTCCCAATCGGCCTGCTCTTTGGTCAGCTCAAAATCCAGTTCCGGCGCCAATGCCTGCACCAGTCGCTGTTCCGGTGCTTTGGCTTTAACTAACAATTTCATCAATTTTCTCTCTCCCTTTCCCGTTGCAGAAACTGCCGAACAAATTCGTCATCCGCCAAATGCGGATAGCTCCGCCAAACTCGGTCGATTTCCTCCGCTTGTCCCGGAGACAGCGTCTCCTTCGGCTGCAAAGTCCATATGCCCGGCATCAGTCCCTGGCGGTGTAAAACCTCATGAATTCCAGTAATGCAGCCCTTGAAGTGATTAGCCGTATCAAAAAAAGCCGCGTTGCAGTCCGTGACCTGAGCGGCAATCGTCAGCAGCTCCGCTGAAATTTGACCGCTTTCTCTTTCCCGGCAAATCCTTTCATAGAGCTTAACCGCACTATGTGTCCAAACCGCCCAATGTCCAAGCAAGCCCCCGGCAAAGCGGATTTTTTTCCCATCAACGTCAAATTCCGTTAATAAATCAAATACAATATTATCATCGTTGCCGGTATAAAGAGCCAGCTCATTTCCCCGGCCGCTGTCAGCTGCCGCCCGAACCACATCCAAAGTTTCATAACGGTTAAACGGCGCCGCTTTGATTGCCGCTATGCCTTTTAAAGCGCAAAGTTTCTGCCAGTAGGAATAACTAAATTTCCGGCCGCCGACTGCTGCCTGTAAATAAAAGCCAATCACCGGCAAAATCCGGGAAACCGCTTCTGCGCGGCGCAAATGCTCTTCTTCGCTGAGCGTCAAACCGTTCGGACTGAGCAAAACGGCGTCATATCCCGCTTCCTTGGCCAGTTCCGCTTCCCGGCAAGCCGTTTCCTGCGGCCCGCAAACGCCGCAAATACAAACAACTGTCCGCTCCGTTCTTTGTTCAAATCGGCTGATCTCATCGCGCACAATCCGAATCAGCGGTTCAAACAGCCCAACCGAGGTCTGACGAATTTCAAACTGCGTTGTATGTACGGCTACCGCCAGTCCCCCTGCTCCCGCCTCTAAATAATAGCGCACCAGCCTTCGCTGCCCGGCTTCATCAAAACTCCGATCTTCCCATAAAACCAACGGCAGCGCCGGTATCACCGTTCCCTTTTGTAATATATTTCTGGCCTTTTCTCTCACTAGTAGCTTCCTCCCTTTTCTTCATAATGCGTCGGTATATTCAAAACCCGGCCGCCGGACAAAAGCCATTCAGCCTGCCATTTGATCATTTGCCGCAAAGTCACCGCCGGATAACCAAATAACTCAAAACAGCGAGCCGCATTATTTAAATAAGCCCTGTCTTCTTCCACACCGGCCAGTTTTGGCTCTTTGCCAAACAGTTTGCCAAATTCGGCCGCCACATAGCGGGCCGATATTGTTTCCGGCCCGGTCACGTTCAGGACCGCCGCCGGACTTGCCGCATGCAGCAACCCCCTGATTGCCGCCTCATTGGCGTAGCCCTGCCAAACGCAATTAAAGTTCCCGGAAGTTAGGTCAATCGTTTCTTCTTTTAAAACTTTTTGCGCCAAATCATACAGTACGCCATAGCGTAAATCAACGGCATAATTCAGCCGGTACAGCAATACCTTCATTTCACCGGCCTTGGCCGCTGCCTCAAAAATTCGTTCCCGGCCGAGCGTGCTCATAGCATATTCGCCAACCGGCACCGGTTTTTCCCAGTCCGCACAGCCGCCGCTGCAAATGCGAACCTGCGGATAAATATTGCCGGAAGAAAAAACCACAACATTACTTCCCGAAAACCGTCTGGTTACTAAAGTCGGCAAACTGACGTTCATTTTCCAGGTTTCGCTTTCATTGCCGTTAGTGCCGAATTTTTTCCCCGCCATATAAATCAAATTGGCAGCGTCCGGAAGCTCGTCCATCGCTCCTGCCGCCATTAAATCCACGGAAATCGTCGTTACGCCGTTCTCTTCCAAAAAGCGGCGGCTATTTTCATCGGAAAAGCGGGAGACCGCCCATATTTTTTTATTCAGCCCCGCTTGACCGGAAGCCTTAGCGGCCAGCACCGCTAAAGACGGCCCCATTTTCCCGCCGGCGCCCAAGATCATAATATCGCCCTTTACTTTTTTTATATCCTCCAGCAGAGCCGGCGACGGCTCTACTAACAATTGATTTAATCTTTCTTCACTCCAGTTCAATTTTTTCTCCTTTTCTCCAGCCAGGCTCAAGCAGTCGCTTTAATTCTTTCCGCACATATATGACAGCACCAAATCTAAAGTATGCTGCTTTCGCTTTTCTAAAATTTCCTTTTCCGTTAAATTCTGTGAAAATAACCGAGACAGGGTATAACGATTAGAAAAATTAGCAAAACATACCACGATCAGCGACAATACCGTCTGCCTCTCATCTATCTCCGGCAAAAAAATGCCTGCTTTTTTGCCTTCGATAATTTTTTCGCAAAAAATATTTAAAGTTTGCCGGCGCACCTGTTCGGCCGGCATTTCTTCCAAATACTTCCCTTTATTTAGGTTTTCCCACATCAGGATATTAACAAACGATGTGTTTTTTTCCAAAAAATCAAAATATGTTGATATAATCCCGCCAATTAATTCTCTGCCGGATAAATCATTTTTTAAAAGTTCTTTTTCGGCGCCTTCCATGCGGTGATAAACCTCAAACAGTACCTTTTTATACAGCGTTTCCTTATTTTCAAAATATTCATAAATCATTCGTTTATTGATTTGAGCCTGCTCGGCGATCTCATCAACTCTCGCCCCATAAAAGCCCTTTTCCGAAAATTGTTCCTCTGCTGCCGCTAAAATATCCCGTCTTGATTTTTCCGCATTTCTTTCTTTCCTTGCCATCGCCGTTTCCTTTCTTTGATCACCCTTTGACCGAGCCCAGCATAACGCCTTTCACAAAATATTTTTGGACGATCGGATAAATAATCATCACCGGTACCATTGTAATAAAAATCACAGCATTTTTCAAGGAGGCCGGCGTTAATTGCGAACTGCTCGCTACATTGGAAATCGTCGCGCTTTCATCCAGCAGCATATCTTTTAACACCAACTGTAATGGATACATTCTTTGATGGTCTAAATAAATCAAAGGCAAAAAATAGCTGTTCCATTGTCCCATAAAGTAAAACAAGCCAATGGATGCCAGCGCCGCTTTGGACAGCGGCAGAAAAATCCGAAACAAAATTTTAAATTCCGAGGCTCCATCCAATGTGGCCGACTCATGAAGCGCCAAAGGAATCGAGCGAAAAAAGCTGATCATAATCAGCAATTCCATCGTCCAAATGGCGTTTGGCAAGATCATCGACCAAATCGTATTTCTCATCCCCAGCGCCTGCACCACAATGAAAGTCGGAATAATCCCGCCATTGAAAAACATGGTAAATAAGATAATGCCCATAAAAATTTTTCGTCCCGTCAGTTTTGAGCGGGACAGCGGGTATGCCGTCAGCACCGTCATAATAATGTTAACCGTTGTTCCCAATCCGGTATAAAGCAAGGTGTTCCAATACGCCTGCGGAATCCGCTGACTGGACAGAATTTCCTGATAAGCGCTGAGCGTAAAGCCACGCGGCCAAATACTAACCTGATTGCGCGCCACATACTGGGCGGAACTAAAGGAAATTGCCACTACATTTAAAATAGGGTACAAAATTACCACCAATATTACCGCCATCAGGCAGTAAACAAGGATATCAAATAAACCGAACTTTTCTTTCATCTGGTTTCCCCCTTACCACAGACTTTCACCGGTAGCCGAGCGGCTGATTCGGTTGCTGACAATCAGCAAAATACAAGCGGCCACCGACTCAAAAACACCAACCGCGGCGGCAAAACCATAATCGTGCAGATTAAACGCCCGCCGGTAAACATAAGTGGCGAACACATCGGCTACCTCATAAGTCATCGGATTATACAGCAGCAGGATCTTATCGGCTCCGACTTTAATAATATTGGCCGCGCTTAAAATCAGCATCGTAATAATCGTCGGCATAATCGACGGAATGGTAATGCTCCACATCATGCGCAGTCTGGAGCAGCCGTCAATCCGAGCCGCCTCGTAAAGCCCAGCGTCCACGCCGGCCAGAGCCGCCAGGTAAATAATCGCACCACTCCCCATGCCCGACCATATCCCGGAAGCAATATAAATCGTGCGAAACGCTTTCGGCATTGTCATAAAATAAACCGGTTCCAGTCCAAACAGCGCCAGCAGTCGGTTCATCATTCCGCCATTCGGCGACAAAAAGTCAATTGTAATGCTGCAAATGATAACCACCGATAAAAATGTCGGCAGATAACTGATCGTCTGCACCAATTTTTTATAGCGCTGATGCCGGACTTCGTTTAAAAACAGGGCAAAAGCGACGGTAATCGGAAATGACCACAAAAGATTATATAGACCCAGCAGCATTGTATTTTTAAATAACAGCCAAAAATCCCCGGTTGCAAAGAATTTTTGAAAATTAGCCAAGCCCACCCAAGGACTCTTGAACACCCCCAAAAACGGACTGTATTTTTTAAAGGCAATAACCAGACCGTACATCGGGCCGTATCGAAACACCAGATAAAACAGCATTCCGGGCAGCAGCAATAATAATAATTGCCGGTCCCGCTTTAAATTTGCCCATAATGAAGATTTCGTTGTTTGTTTTTTTTGCTTTGCCATTTTATTCTCCCATTCTTAAAAACCATCATACCGCCTGCCGGTGCGATATGACGGTTTTTGCCAAACTTTAGACCTTTTTTAAAAGTCCTCACCGGTTGTACCGTAAAGCCAGAAAGCCGGCTCTAAGCGCCGTTAAATTATTTGCTTCCGTTAAATCTGGCCTGCGCATCGTTTAAAATCTTCAGCGCCGTGCTTAAATCCATAGACTCAGCGCTTTGGCCAAATGCTTCCCATTCCTTATCGCCGAAGGAATCATCGGTCACATACTTAGACGAGAAGGTTTGCAGTTCCTGCGTCAGCTTAGTGACAATCCCGGCATAGCTTTCGGTTTCCTCATCCGTCAATTTTAGTTCCGGATCGGCCGGATTGTAACCGGATGTCTTATTGGCCATATCCTGCGCTTTTTGCTCAGCTTCCGTATAATTGTAATAAACGCTGCGATGATCCGGCCGGACATAGCTGCCTTCAATCCACATGCCATAGCGCGACTCCAGCAGGTTAATGTCAATCAGCGGCTCATCCTTTAATTCCGGGTATACCGGCTTACCAGTCTCGTCAAATTTCACATTTTCCCCAACAATACCAATCGTAAACAGCTCGCTCCCTTCCGGGCTGGTCAGATAATCCAGCAGCTTTAAGGCAGCCAGTTCATTTTTACCTTTGGTGACCGTCGGACCGAAGGACTCGACCTTGGCCAAAGTGTTCTGCTTGCCTGAGCCAATGGGATGACCGAACTCCAAATCAAAATCTGGGTTGGCGTCGCCAACCTGACCCTTAAACAAACTCATCCGGCCAATCCAATCCCAGAAGACAAAGGATTTATCATTTGTTATCTTGGCCGACCAGGAATCCTGCGTATCGGTTAAAAACTCCAAATCCAATAAGCCGTTTTGATACATTTTCTTCATCAGGTCCAGCATATCCTTATAAACGGGCGAGGTTCCGGCAAACTTCCATTGACCGTCCGTTTCGTCATAGAAAAACGGAAACCGGCTGTCGGAAACATTCCAATATCTGCCTAAGTTTCGGAAAATATTTGCTCCGTTTTTGGAAGAAAACGGATAAGAATCCGGATATGCTTCTTTTAATTTGACCAAAGCGTCATAAAACTCTTCGGTATTGGTCCACGGCTTGATTCCCAGCTTCTCAAAAATGTCCGCCCGGTACATCAAGCCATGATTGACATCTCTGGATAAACCGTAAATCGGCCACTTATAAACGGAACCACTGTCACTGGCCCAGGAGTACATGACCCAGTTATTTTCCCGGTCATCAACAAACAGCGCCTTAAAGTTCGGCAGTTCTTCCAAATATTCGGTAATATCGGCAAATGCGCCCATTTGGCCGTATGCGTTGGCTTCGGCCAAACTAATGCCATTGACAATATCCGGTAAGTTGCCGCTGCCGATCATAGTGTTTAACTTCTCAACATAGCTTTTTTTCGGATAGGGCATTAAATCAAGAGTAATTCCTGTCCGCTTGCTGATTTCCTTAATCACCGGCAAATCGTTTAAGTTTTCCACATCTGAGGGCACCATCCAGGTCAGCGTCACCGGTTCACTGACTAAGGGCAGCTTTAAACCGCCGGTTCTGGTCAAATCTTCCGCCGGCACCTGCTCTTTGGCCGGTTCGGTCTCCGTTTTGCCCGTGTCCTCAGTCTTGGTCACATTCTCCTTTGTTTCTTCCTTAGTTTGGTTGGTTTGCGTTTGCGAGCCGCAGCTGCTAAAGAAAAACATAGCCGCGATCAAAAACGACAGCAGTGTCATAAACCTACGATTCTTAATTTTTCTCATGTTTTCCCTCCTATTTGATTATAGTTTCAAACTAAAAGCTTCTTTTTCCGCCGTATGGTCAAAGCTGCCATTCTTTCGCCGGCGGCGGAAAATTAGGCTCCGTAAACATAAAAATAACGTCGTCTATCTAAGTCCGGCTCATAAACTTAGCCCGTTCCGCTTTGATCTCAAGTTCCGCCTCCTCTCCATGCTGCAGCGCTTGGATATCCCGAATCAGACCCATAGTGACCAGCGGCCGGCGGTCAACCGTCGGCCCGGCCATATGCGGCATTAAATAAACGTTTCTCAGCTGCCGCAGCGGACTTTCTGCCGGCAATGGCTCTTCCGCAAAGACATCCAGCACCGCCCGCAGGCGCGGCCGGCTGACCATGATCTCAGCTAAAGCTTCTTCATCCAGCAAATCTCCTCTGGCTGTATTGATTAACACCGAAAAATCCTGCATTTTATTTAAAAGCTCTTTGCCGATCCGGCGCTGAGATCCGCCGGCGCCATGCAGACTAATCACCTTGCAGCGAAAGATCTCTTCCAATTCCACCTTTTCCGCACCGATTGCTTTTAAATCCTGCACGCTCATATGAGAGCTGCACACCTTTAGCCGAACCCCGAAAGGCTTTAAAAGTCGGACTAAATGTCCGGCAATAGCACCAAAACCGACAATGCCAACCTCCGCTTCCAGTAATCCCTGACTGTAATAATCGACCGGCTTCCAGCCCTGTTCCCTCATTTCTTCCATATACTCCGGTATCCGGCGCAAGGCCAAAAGCATATATGCAATTGTTCCCTCGGCCACAGACAACGCATAAATCTCATTGCCGCTTAACACCCGAATTCCTTTGGCATAGACAGCCGGCGGTGCGACAAAAGACACGGTTCCTCCGGTATGAGCCAAAATTTTCAGGCGATCGGCCGACTGCAGCACATCTTCCGTCAGCGCCCGACAACCCCAACCGGTAATTACCACATCCATACCCGGTAAAATCCGCTTCAGTTCTTCTTCGCGGTAATGTTCCCGGCTATGATTCCAATAAATTGTCCCTAGTTTTTCCAGTTCACGACACACTTCTTCGTTAAAAAAAGATCGGCGGATTTCATTATTCGGCATTAGTACCGCTATCTTCCATTGTTCCATTTTGTCCCTCCCAAAACTTTTTTTCATTTTTATTCCGCCGCCGATTAACGGTGTATGGCAGTCCGCACTTAGCTTACCGTAACCATTGCCTGATTTTTTTCCTTCAGACTATGCCATACGCCCTGCCTGGCGAAAAAAGACTTTTCGTAAACTATAACGAAAGTTTCCTATTTCTCCCCGCCCCGCCCAGTGAAAGCGCAGATTTTCATGGACTATACAAAAAACTTCCTATTTTCTCCCAGCGCGCGACCTGACCAGCGAAAAAGCGAAGACTTTTCAAACACTATAGTCAAAAGCTCGCTATTTCCGTCCAATCTGCCCAACGAAAGGACGAAGGTTACCGCTGCCTAAAGCTTTGCTTTTATTTGGCGGTTTGACGGTAGCTCTCCCAGAACTTCCGGCCGTCATAGGACGGCATTGTTTCCTTCAAATCCGCCAGTGCCACCGTCCGGCCGCCGCCCTCCCGCGACGCCAGAGCCGCCAGCATCAGCTCTACGCTGCCTAACAACTCCTCTGCCGAGGCCAAATGATTCGCCTTGCCTTCCAGATAGTCACACAGCTCTGTCAGTAAGCTTTCATATAAGCGGTCCGAATCCAGCAGCAGCGGATAGGTACCTTTGGTAGTCAGTACGGTTAGCGCAAAGGGCTGCCACACTCCGTTTACAATTGTCATAATGGCGGTTTGCCCCGCCGGAAACGAAATACAATAACTATGCGCTGTTTGTCTCGCCCGTTCGGCCCGGCCGATATGCCTGACGCTTTCCGCCCGGCCCAGCGCCAAACCGCCGATTGCTTCAGCGATATGGATGCCGTAATTAAACTCATCCATCCCCACACTGACCGAAAGGCTGATAATCTCGCCTCTGGTTTCTATCGGCGTTTTTAAAAACTCTTTAATTTCTTCGGCGTATCTGACGCTGGAAGCGCCTAAAATAACCGCTCCCCGCTCTACCCAGTCGCGTACCCGCCGACAATCCCGCAGACAGCCAACCACAGGTTTGTCAATAAATACCGGCTTTTTCCGCCGCCAGAAAGCTTCGGCACAGCGCAAATGATCGTCCCAGTTGCAGCCATGAACAAAACCAACATCGGTAATTTCCGCTAATTCCTCTAAACTGGTGCAGCGCTTTTCCAGTCCGTATTTTTGAATAAACGCTTCTATCTCGGATCCCGACCGAAAGGAATCGTCATAGATCGCCGCATAGCGAATCCGGCCCGTTCTTTGCATCACATCCGCAAAGCAACGGGGATGGGAAGTATCCATATTAACCAAACCTGCTTTAATCAAAGTGCCGCCTCCTGTTGTAATTGATTTTTCCTGCCGGAAAGTCCGGCTGACGGCAGGTACGGATAGCTTCCGCGCTTTTGCTGTGCTCCGCCGGACATTTGCCCAGCATTTCCTCACCTTACGGGGAATGACGGATGACCGGCCGGAACGGCAGCGTGATTTACCGCGAAAAAACAGATTTCCTTTGTCCGGCCACAACTGTCTCGCCTGCTCATTTTATCAACCTAAAAAATTTTCACTCGATAAGAAGTAACTAGTTATTTACTTATGATTTAAATATATGATAGCTCTTTTATCAAGGGAAGTCAATCCATTTATTTATTTATTTTCTATAAAATCTACAATTTCTTTATTTAATTTTTGTTAAAAACTAAAAAGCTTTGAACAAGCGGCAAAACTTGCTCAAAGCTTTTTAATCTCTGCTTTTTTATTTAAAATATTCAATCTCACCGATTTGTCCCATTTTGGTCAGCGCGGTGTCAAACCACGCCACACTCTTCGGTGAACTTATGCTTCTGACCATAAAGTACAGCGCCCCGCCGGAGTTATCCTGGCCGCTCAGCGCTTCTTCAACCGCCTTACGGGTACCATCTTTGACGGTAACGGAATAATAACTGCCGTTAGAAATCGGCGAAAACTGATAGGTTTTCCCATTATTTTGGAAAACAACATCAGCAATATTATTGGGAAAGCGCTCGCTTTCGACCCGGTTTAAAATGATATTGGCAATCAAAAGCCTAGTCGGGTAAGGCTCTGCTCCGGCTTCCGCCTCAACGATCCGGGTTAATATCTCATATTCCTCGGCGGAAATATCCCGGGCTTGCCTGGAAATCAGCTTACCCGATGTTACAAACTGCCGGTTTTTGCTATCTTCGGCCAGCTGCAAAACATGCTCCTGCCTTTGACTGTGGCTGATGTACTCCTCAATCTTAGCCGTATAATAATACGAGTTGGGTTCTTTCTCCGCCGCCGTAAGCTCCGATTCCTGCTCGTTCTCATCGGCGGGCAGCAGCTTTCGCTCCGCTGTATTTCTATCATCTTTTTTTGATGCAAAACCGTTGACTCCTAAAAGTAACACTATCACACAGCATGTTGCGAAAACGACCAGACCATTTTGATGTCCCTGCTTTAAACTGCTGAACAACTTTTTTAAAAAGTTCATCTTTTTGTCTGTTCCTTTCTTTTCCCTTAATTTTCACGCTCTTTGCGCACCGCTATTGATTTAAACCAGATAGCCGGCTATCGAAAAATTAAGTTTTTGCTTATCTTCTTTTGTTTTCGTTTCATCTATGATAAACGCTCGGAATCCGGTTTAATGCTTTGCCGCCGCAGCTTTTATCTGAAAGCCCGCGGCCGGTTCGCTGTTATTTCCTTTGATTTTAATCCGCAAACCATTTTGGCGATTCCTCAACGATTTGCCAATTATACCGATAGCCGAAGAAAGTGTCAATATGATTTGCTGATATTATCCGTATTTTTGCCATATGTAATTTTTCAGAAAATTATGTCATACATTTTGATGGATAAAATGTCTTTAAATCATTATTTTTTTTGTAATTTTTGACAATTGCGTTTTTCGCTTTTTTACGTTTCTTTTAAGAAAAGGGATTTATTCCCCAGTTGAAAATAGTGCAGTTTTTAGGCCAATCTAAATCTTATAGCCTATAAAGCCTCTTATTAAGTCCCAAGCCAAGCGCCCTCCTTCCGGTAAGCCAAACTCCCCCAGCGCTTTTCTGGCTAAAGTTCAGCATTTTAAAGGCACAGTCATGAGAAAATCCCATCGACTGTGCCTTTACTGCTTTTATCAGCGCCTTATATGCGCTTTTTTGTTGTCTGTCAAAAGCTTATTCTGGTTTTTCCGGAATCGCCTTAATCTTGTCATCTTCCATCACAAAACGAACCCGCGCCACGTTTTCCAGTTCTTTATCCAAGAACATCTCCGATAACCGATCTTCAATATGGACGGTAATGCTCCGGCGCAGCGGTCTGGCTCCATATGCCTCATGATAGCCGTCTTTCACCAAAAAGGCCTTCACTTCATCCGATACCTCAATATCAAAGCCCTTTTCTTTAGTCGTCCGGCGAAGCTGTTCCAGCATAATGTCCACAATTTCCGCCAAACTCTCCTTGGTCAGATTATCAAACACAATGATATCATCCAGACGATTCAGGAATTCCGGCTTAAAAAACTCATTTAACGCCGTTTTCACCTTTTCCGCCGTTCTGGGCGCTTCGCTGGGGTTAAACCCAATCCCCGCGCCTTTCCGGTCAGTGCCGGCATTGCTGGTCATCAGCAGGATGGTATTTTCAAAATTAACCGTCCGGCCTTGGCTGTCGGTTAGTCTGCCGTCTTCTAAGATTTGCAGCAGCAAATGGAAGATATCGGGATGCGCTTTTTCAATCTCATCCAGTAAAATCACCGAATACGGCCGGCGGCGCACCCGCTCCGTCAGCTGACCGGCATTATCATAACCAATATAGCCCGGAGGCGCTCCAATCAGCTTGGAAACCGTATGCTTTTCCATAAACTCCGACATATCAAACCGGATCATGGCGTCTTCGCTGCCAAAAAGCTCTCTGGCAACCGCTTTAGCCAGTTCCGTCTTGCCAACCCCGGTCGGGCCGACAAAGATAAAGGAGGCCGGCCGAAGTTTCGGCATAAAGCCGGAGCGGCGGCGCTTAATTGCCGTTGAGACAGCCGTAACCGCGTTATCTTGTCCCTTGACCCAGCGGCTGAGCCGGTTATTTAAGCGCTTCAGCTTAATCGCTTCTTCTTCCGTCAGTTTCTGCACCGGAATCTTGGTCCATGACTCAATCACATCGGCCACCAATTCTTCCGTCAGCTCGACCTGATCGCATTGCCGCTTAATTTCTTTGATCTTATTTTCCAGCCGCAGTTCATCCATCCGGCAGTCGGCCGCTTTTTCATAATCATCCGCCGCCGCCGCGATCTCTTTTTCTTCTACGGTCTTAGCCAGCTCATTTTTCAAGGCTTCCAGCTCAACTAAGCCTAAGTTTTTCAAATTGGCCCTGGAACCGGCTTCGTCAATCAAATCAATCGCTTTATCCGGCAAATATCTTTCATGGATATAGCGCTTGGACATATGTACGGCATAAGCAATTACTTCATCAGAGATAATCACATGGTGGAAATTCTCGTAATAGTCTTTAATTCCCTTGATAATCTCAATGCTGTCCGCTTCATCCGGCTCCTCAACCAGCACTTTTTGGAAACGTCTTTCCAGCGCCGCGTCCTTTTCAATGTGCTTGCGGTACTCTTCCAAAGTAGTCGCGCCAATCACCTGAATATCGCCCCGGGCCAGCGCCGGTTTTAAAATATTGGCCGCATTCATCGAGCCGCTTTCCGCGCCGCCGGCACCGGTAATATTATGGATTTCATCAATTACCAAAATGACATTGCCGCTTTCCATTGCTTCATGCAAAATCGCTTTCATTCTGGCTTCAAACTGACCGCGGAACTGCGTGCCGGACACAACGCCGGGCAAATCCAAGAGATAAATCTCCGTCCCCAGCAGCTTATGCGGCACATTGCCCTCAGCAATCCGCACCGCCAAGCCCTCAGCGATAGCCGTTTTACCAACGCCCGGTTCACCGATTAGGACCGGATTATTCTTCTGCCTCCGATTCAAAATTTGAATGACTCTGTCAATTTCTCTTTCTCTTCCAATTATTCTGTCAACTTCTCCGGCTTTGGCTTTTTCTGTCAAATTTATACCAAATTGATCCAGGTTTTTCCGTTTTATCTTACGCGCCGTTTTCACTTTGGTTTTGGTGGACGCCCCATGCGGCGCATCCTCACCCGAATTTAAAAACTCCTGAGCCGGCGCGTCGGCACTTTCGATGGTTTCCAATGTCGGATCAACAAATCCGCCATCTAGGTTTTCCATAAATTGATTAATCCGATCGCCGATTTGCGGATCTTCCAGTATTTCCATCATCTGGTCGTTGAGATTATTCATTTCTTCCGGCGACATACCGGTCTGAGCCAGCAAATCATTGAGGGGTGCGATTCCCTGTCTTTTCGCACAAGGCAGACACAGGCCAATTCTCTCCTGTCGGCCGCCTTCTAATTTCGACATAAACACTACCGCGGTATTTTTATG
>CAUVDV010000044.1:0-15568 GCA_963550755.1 uncultured Lachnospiraceae bacterium | reverse complement strand
AATAAGTCAATAGTCTTGTTTATATTTTTATTTATTAATCTTATAAGCCTATTAAAAGTTATCAAGCTTTGATTATTTATAAGATTTGATTTTTAATTCAAATTAATATTTAAATTTTTTTTATAAAATTTATTATATAAAAAAGATTAAAGAATAAATGGATCGTTATTCTTTAATCTCTTCATATTCATTCAGCTAAATTTAAGACCTGTTGTTAATGGTTCTTTTTTCCTATTTGATGAACAGTTCTTTTCTCTTATCCTGTGTTGGTGTCCTCTCCTGCCAACGATATGTCATCCCAAAAGACTACTCGCGACATTGATGTCAGCTGTTATCTCTTGCCCTTATCATACGGCTCACCGGCTGCTTTCGGGCCAACGGCTCGGCCGCTGAACAAAATCAGGGCGACAATCGTCAGCAAATACGGAATCGCATCATACATCTCCTTGGGCAATTGCCCCAAAATCGGCATCCCTAAAGCCACTCCCAAAGAATCGGCGTAAATACTGAGGATTTGCGCAAAGGCAAAGAACAGGCTCGCCCCCAGAACGCCAAATGGCTTCCATTTTCCAAAAATCAAAGCAGCCAAGGCAATAAAGCCGGTACCGTGAATACCGGTAATCGTATACTGCGTGGTTTGGGTCAAAATCATAATGCCGCCGGCCAAGCCGCCCAAAAATCCAGAGGTCAGCACGCCGATATAGCGCATTTTATAAACATTGATACCCAAACTGTCAACCGCCTGCGGATTTTCTCCGGTCGCCCGCAGCCGCAGGCCAAACGCCGTTTTATACAGCAGATACCAGGAAAGTACCACTATCAGTATTGCCACATAAACCGTCGGATAAACATTGTTAAAAAACAAATCCCCAATCAGCGGAATCCGGTTTAAGAGCGGAAAAGGCGAACGCAAAAAGCCTCGGCTGAACGCTTCTGTTCTTTGCTGGTTAAAAATAATGCCCGCTAAATAAACCGTGATCCCGCCGGCGAAAATATTGATGGCCGTACCGGAAATGGTTTGATCCGAGCGCAGGTTAATACTTAAATAAGCATGCAGCAGCGAGATCAAAAGTCCCGCCAGCGCTCCGCCCAAAATGGCAAGCCATGGCGCCCAGTTGATATACGACTGTAAGAAATACGGCTCCAAAAAATAAATCAGCGTTGCCGCCGTAAAGCCGCCGATCATCATAATTCCCTCTAAGGCGATGTTGACTACGCCCGACCGTTCCGAATAAAGGCCGCCCAAACCGGCAATAATAATCGGTGTTCCGTAAATCAGAGTTGCCTGAATAATTGACGCTAATAAATCCATTATTTTGCCCTCCTTAATTTTTGGATCATTTCGATCAGACCGGTTTTCATTGCCACAAACACAATGATCGAGGCGGAAATAATGACCGCAATCGCATTCGGAATTCCCTGCCCGTCCATAATTGGCTGGGCGGCTTTAAGCGCCGCCAAAAGCATGCCGCTAAAGAGCGAGCCCAGGCCGGTATTGCCGCCGATCAAAGCCACCGCGATCCCATCAAAGCCATAATTTTCAAAGCCGGATAAGACCCGGCCTTTACCAAAGGTGCCCGCCACGATAATAACCCCGGCCAGACCCGAAAAGGCTCCGGCAATCGCCATCGACAGCGCCGCATTGCGCTTGACTTTCATCCCGGCATATTCGGCGGCGAACGGATTGTAACCGACTGCTTTCAGTTCATAGCCGAAAGTCGTTTTGTTAATAATGTAACTAAAAATAATAATGGCGATAATCACAATAATAAAACCCCAATGCAGTTGGGAATTGCCGGTTAATTTCGACAGAAATTCGCTTTGCAGAAGCGCCCCGCTGTGCAGCCCGACCGTTTCATGCGGTTTGGAGCCCGGCAGCTGCTTGAGCAGATAATTGGACAAATATCTGGCCGTATAATTAAGCATAATGGTCACGACCACCTCATGGACATTGTATTTGGCTTTTAAATAACCGGCGATAAAGCCCCACAAAGCGCCGGCCAAAGCGCCGCCTAAAATCACTGCCGGCAGCAGAATGATTTTTGGTCCGTCAAACAGCACGCCGATGACCGCCGCCATCATCGAACCGACAATGACCTGCCCCTCGGCGCCGATATTAAACAGTCCTGTCCGAAATGCAAACGCCACCGATAAGCCCGTCAAAACAATCGGCATGATATAAACAAAATAATTCGCCAGCGTCCGCACCGAGAAAAATCTCTTGGCATCGCCGAAATAATCAAAGTTAAGACCGAATACCGCCCGGATGACCGATTTAAAAAGAATAATCGGATTTTCCCCGGTCAGCAGCATGACCAGCGCCCCAAATAAAAATCCCAGCAAAACGGCAATCACCGGTATCAATCTGTTTAACCGCTTGTCATCGGATTTATTTCCCATTTTGACTCTCCTCTCTGCGCTTGCCGGCCATCATCAGCCCCAGCTCATTTTCATCGGTCTGATCGGCCATGACCGTTCCGACCAGCTCCCCGCCGTGAATAACGGCAATCCGATCCGCCACGTTCAGCACCTCGTCCAGTTCCAGCGACATCAGAAAAACAGCGTGCCCTTTGTCCCTTTCCTTAACCAGACGCTCATGGATATACTCAATCGCCCCCACGTCCAATCCCCGGGTCGGCTGCGCCGCAATCAAAAGTTCCGGCGAACGGCTGACCTCTCTGGCAATGATCGCTTTCTGCTGATTACCGCCGCTCATTGACCGGGCTAAGGTTTCACTGCCCATACCGGAACGAACATCAAACTCCTCAATCAGCTGATCCGACAATTCCCGGCGCGGCCCGAACTGAATCAGACCCTTTTTCGCTAAAGGCTCCATAAAGTAGGTCTGCAAAGCCATATTTTCCTCCAGCGTAAAATCCAAAACCAAGCCGTATTTATGCCGGTCCTCCGGAATATGCCCGATACCGGCCAGCGTCCGCTGCCGAACGGATTCTTTCGTGATATCCTGCCCTTTAAAGGAAATACTGCCGCTTTCCACCCGGCGTAAGCCCGTAATCGCCTCAATCAACTCCATCTGTCCGTTGCCGTCAATCCCGGCCAGACAAAAGATTTCGCCCTTACGCACTTCCAGACTCAAGTTTTTGACCGCCGGCAAATCGCGGCTGCTTTTGACATTTAAATCCTTGATCGCTAGCACCACCTCCGCCGGCTGGGCCGGTGCTTTATCGACTTTAAAGGAAACCGTCCGACCGACCATCATTTCCGCCATTTGCTCCTCGCTGGTATCTTTGACATCAATCGTACCGATATATTTGCCCTTGCGCAAAACCGTACAGCGGTCAGCCACTGCCTTAATCTCCGCCAGCTTATGGGTAATCAGCAAAATGGATTTGCCCTCGGCAATCAAACGCTGCATAATCTTAATCAGTTCCCGAATTTCCTGCGGCGTCAGCACCGCCGTAGGTTCGTCCAAAATCAAAATCTCGGCATTGCGGTACAGCATTTTTAAAATCTCAACCCGCTGCTGCATACCGACGGAAATATCCATAATCTTGGCATCCGGATCAACCTCCAAGCCGTAGCGCTCGCTGATTTGCTTGACCTTTTGCCGGGCCGTCGGCATATCCAAAAAATCAAATGCTTTTTTCGGCTCAGCGCCCAAAACAATATTTTCCGTAACGGTAAAGTTTTCGACCAGCTTAAAATGTTGATGCACCATACCGATACCATGCTCGGTCGCAACATTGGGGTCCGTGACCTTGACCTCCCGGCCGTTAATCTTAATAATTCCCTGATCCGGCTGATACAGCCCGAACAAAATGCTCATCAGAGTTGACTTGCCCGCCCCGTTCTCCCCCAAAAGCGCATGGATTTCTCCTTTGCGCAGCTGCAAGGTCACATCGTCATTTGCCCGAATTCCGGGAAAATCCTTGGTAATGCCCAGCATTTCAATAATATACTCCATTTTCTGCCCCTTTTCACTTAATTCCTTAATTTTCCCATATTGGCGATAACCGTTTTTTAAGTTCACCGCTTCCGACTCCCTCTTTTTAACTAAATCCTCACCAAAGACCATAACCGCCTGCTTGTTCGCCAAAATCGGCGGCTTTTCACTTAGCTGTCCGCCCACTGCAAAAGCAAAGCTTTCGCTCAAACAAACCGCAGCCATAGCAAAAACAAAGCTTTTGACATATGCTTTTTGCCAAAATCGGCGGCTTTTCGCTTGGCTGCTCGCCGCTGCAAAAACAAAGTTTTTGGCGGATATGGCTTGCGCCCCGTACAGAAACACGCCGGATTGCAGTATTTAACCAGGGAAATCGCGTTAATTTTATAACAATCCAACTGTTAAAAAAAGCTCTTTGGCGCATCGCCCCGCTTGGATTTTCATAGCTTTGATATCCGTATCATAAAATCAGCTTTCGGTTTTTTAAGCCCTGCGCCCCGGCAAAGTCAAACAGCGCCTGCGCTTCCTCCGGCCCCGGCAAATGCAGCGCCACCTCTTTGGCGCTGCGCGCCCCCTTGCCATGCACCCGGATCAGTTTAAAAAGCACTTGCGGATAATCCTTTAAGCAAGCCGCAATTTCCCGAACCGTTTCCCTTTCATCATAAAAGCCCTTAATATAAACCAGCCGCACCTCTTCAACCTTGCCCAGCGGCAAAAGCCGGCGCAGATTTTCCAAATTGCGGGCAAAAACCGGCGCTCCCGCCTGCTCCGTTAAATCGGCCGCTTCCGGCCGCTCGCTTAGCGGCGGAAAACTATCCGCGCCTTCCGCCGGAAGCTCGGGAAGCTCGCCGCTCCGAGAAAGCCGTTTCCCTTGTTCCGCCGCTTTCCCCTCGTCCGCGCCCGACCGGGCATGGCTTCTAGTAAAGCACAGCGCCGCCAGACCCTCGCCCGTACCCTTGACATCAAATAAAAAGCGGTCGGTTTCTTCAATCAGCGGCCAAATCGCTTCATAATCAAAAAAACCATTGCTGTCAATATAGCAGGTCAGCCCCAGCCGGTGCACCGCCCGAAATAAAACCGCCAATTCCTTGGCGTAAATCGTTGGTTCCCCGCCGGAAACCGTTACCCCGCGGATAAAAGGCATGGACGCGCGAATCTTTTCCACCAGCGCCGCCAGGGAAAAACGGCGGGCCGCCGGCGACGCCAGCGGAATGGTTTCCGGATTATGACAGTACAGGCAGTTAATATTGCAGCCCTGCAAGAAAATACTGGTTCGATTGCCGCTCCCCTCAACATTGGAAAAAGGAATAATCCTTTGCACCGGTAAAAAAATCTCTGATAAATCGCTCATTCCGCTCCTCTTTTGTAAAATGCCGCCGCTTGTTGATTTGCTACTCCCTCGTCATTTGGCGGTTAGCCGCCGGCCAGCCTATCCGGCTTTTAAAAAGCGGCTTTTTTTACCCGCAGAACATACAAAATGCACAGTAAATACTACTATGGCATCCTTTTACCATTCGCCAAACGCATAATTTTAACCGCAAAAAGAGTCCATTCTATTTTCCGCAATATTTTTTGTGCAAAATTACATTCATGCGTTTGTCGCAGCTTCTTTTTCAGTGCGCAGACTCCGGTCAAAAACATGAGCATTCTCATCCGTGCCCGAACCAAACCAAGTCGTATCCTGCAGCACCGCCTGCCCGGCTCTGGCCTTGGCCACCTCGCTTTTTTTCACCAAATAGCCGGTGACCCGAACTAAATCGGTATTTTTTAAATAAGTCGTAATATACCGGTAGCCCAGGGCAAACGCTCCGTCAATGATATCAACGACCGCGTCCAAATGGTCCACATAGGTCTGGTCAAAGGCAAATAAATCGCCCGTCCCGGACGGAAAATAGCGGTGAAACGGCGCCGACTGCTTTAAATGCGGAAGCAATGCCGGCTCCTCGCCAACCCGAATCCGATGCGCCGGCGTATTGTTCTTATCCTCCTCATGCAGGCTGGCGCCCACTTGGGCATGCAGGAGATAATGCCCGCCAGTCCGCTCGGCATAAACGCCCGGATGCGCCGCATTAATTTCCTCTAACTTATCCATAATGGCAAAGGCAATCGCATCGCCCCGCTCGGACTGGCCAAAGGTTTCGTTTATCCCCTCTAAGCGCAGCAAATGATTGACCGCGTCCGCTAAGCCTACGATCGCCAGCATTGAGGTAAAGTTTTCCTGGCGGATAAAGCCCTCCTTTTGCAAAAAGCTGCTGGCAAAATAATTCGAGCGCTCGACCACAAAACGATGGCGTTTATCCATGGTGGACAGCGCCAGCTTCGCCACCTTAGGGATCCAGTGCTCTACCATATCTTCCGCTGAAGCAGCGGCTTTCACAATTGTGCCTAAACGCAGCCGAGTCAAAGTATAGGCACCGCCGGCCATCGGCAGCGCATTGTAGCAGCTGGCAATGGCGTATTCACCCAAATCCTCGGTATAATACGCGTCGTTGGCAAAGGACGGCTTGGACACCAAGAGGCAGGCCTTGGCCGCAAGCTCGGCAAACTCCCGCGAAGTCTTGGCCCGATCGTATTTAATGCTCATATTCGGCGTGGTGTTTTCCAGTTCAATCACCGCCTTTAAAATCAGCCGGCCGGCTCTGGTTTCAACCGGCCCGATATCGGCATGGCAAAAGGAATCGGTAATCACCTTGTCAATATGATTTAAAAACCGCTTGATCCGCTTATAATCCGCTTCCTCGTCGGTAATAAACGGCTCCAGCAGCCGGTCCAAATGCCCGATAAAGACCGGAAAGGAAGTAATCGACGGCACATGGGCGTACAAAATCAGCAGCCCGTCTAAGCATTCCTCCAAATCCTTGGGGGCGGGCAGCTCTAAAAACCGGCAGCCATTTTTAATGTAAACCGAATAATCCGGCACGATATAGCGCGGCCGGTAAATCGCATAGCCTTCGTTCAAATCGCAGATCATTTGATTTTCAATATATTCCCATTCTTCCTCAGTATAGCCAAGCAGCTCCACCGGTGAAATCATTCGCTCGGCGGCATTAGCCAGATTAAACAGCTTCTGCTGATAAGTCAGCGCCGGATTGGTGGCGATTTGCAAAATATCTTCCTTGGTGGCAAGCATAGTATTCATCTCCATTCTTTTTTAGGTGCTGATTTGATAACTAAGTTGTCCCGGCTGCCGCGCGTGCTGCGCCGTGAAGCAGCATAATAGAAAAGTGAAGCCTGCGTTTTCCTCTATTTCGCAAAACGAAAGCCGTTTTTTCGGCCGGTCGCGCGCCGAACCGAAGCAGGCCGGATTTCGCCGGGAAAATCATACCGCATAAAAAAACTTTCCCCCGCGGAGAAAGTCAAATTTATTTTATGTCTGTTTTTTAGCCTTTAAAATTACTAAATCCGCCTTATCCCTAAGCCTATTATAACTTTTTTTGCGGCAATTTACAATCTATTTTTAGGTTAAAAGTACGGCAAAGGGAAAGGGGAAAGGGAAAAGCAGAAAGACATCACTATTGCGCCTCGCCCCTGTTTCTATTTGCAGGCTTTTAACTTCACTGTCAAATTTTTTTTATTTCCATTCATTGACTGTTTCCGGCTTTCCTTAATGGCCTCTGACAAAACATTTTGTCAATTTTTTATCAATCTATTAATCTCTCAACTTTCCCATGTTCGTCAGAACAGGCTTTTTAGGTAGGTCGCCCGCCTGGGCAGAAAGCGAAGCACTTCGATCCGGGGAAAGCTGAGTTAGTCATTCCTCCTAATATAGCGCGCTACTCGGGAGGCGCCAAGCCGCTTTATGGAACCATTTTTCACCATTGCGCCCAAAACGGCTTCCACTGTAGTCGGGCTGACATCCGGCAGGATTTGGCAGATTTCAGCTTTGGAAAGCGGTGTTAGACTATTTAAAACCGTGGCTTCCACTCGCGCTTTTTTGGTGATTTTCCGGCCATGTACAACCACAAAACGCTTGTCCAATTCTTTATAGCAAAGATAAAGAGAGGATAGAAAATTTTCCATAAAGGGAAAATAGCTGTTCTCATTTATTTCCCAGCCATCGGATGACTGCCGCAGTGCTTCATAATAGTAGGCTTTGTGATGATTGATCTGTTCTTCAAAGGACACATATTTTCCAGCATCAAAGCCATTTTTATATAAAAGCAGCAGCGAGAGCAGCCGGGACATTCTGCCGTTGCCGTCCCGAAACGGATGAATACAGAGAAAATCTAAAATTACACAGGGAATCAAAAGCAGCTGATTGATATTGACGTTGCTTCTGGCATCCAAATAGGCAAGCACCAGCTGTTCCATTGCTTCCGGCGTTTCCTTGGCCGGTACAGGCCGAAAGCGAACACGCCGCCTGCCGTCCGCGTCAATCTCCAAAATCACATTATCCTCTGTCTTGTACTGACCACCGTATCCATATCCTGCAAGATTTATCATCATTTCATGCAGCCGCAGAATATCAGCTTGTCTAAAATCAAGCCATTCATAGTGCAAATGAATTTCATTCAACGCATCCCTGTATCCGGCAATTTCCGCTTCATCATGGTTCAACGGCGCACTGTTTTGATTGACAATCGCTATAATCCGCTCATCGCTTGTCACAATGCCCTCAATCGCATTGGAACTCTTAATTGACTGTACCTTAGCAACCGCTTCCAGTTCCGTAAAAACTCGCTTATATTCCTCTTTTCGTACCCCAGCCATCGTTTTCAAAGCGGCAATGCTCGCCGTGAGATTTACCAGATTTGCCGGCAATAAGCCATCTTTTAAAAAAGAGTAATCAAATTTTCTCATTTCACACCAACCTTTCTGCATGTAATTATATCATATTATGTGCAGAAAAACAAAAAAATCACATTATTTTCTGCATATAAAACAGAAAATAATGTGCAGAAATCAACCCCGCCAAAATTCAATTAAAATCAATCCTGGGCGGCTCCTCATTTCCCATTTGCTTCCGTGCGTAATGGAAGCCTGTTTTGATAAAATGGCGCTGCCTTCTCGTTTCAGCCAATTACAGAGGCTTGCGGAACGGTAACTTTCCTTTAGAAAAGAGCAAAAGGGCCGCTTTTACCGCCGGCAAAAAACACCGAAATTATTGAAACTCTGGCAAAAAGCCAAAAAATCGGCGGTTGCTTTGATTTTGCTTTTGTGCTATAATTTTTCGGATAGGTCACCGTAGCGGCACAGATAGTAAATTCTTTTGATTGGCGGGCTGCCTGTCCGATAAGGCTTCAGTGAGCGCGGTGATTCGTATGGATTTGCGAACAGCCGGGCTGTTTTTTGTTGTTAAAAAAATACAAGGAGAAGATTATGTTTACGACGGAACATTTTATTTGGATTGGAATTTGTTTGGCATTTGTAATCGGCATGAGCGGTCTTTGCCTGAAACGACGGCTGTCCTTAAAAGCCGCCGGCCGGATCATGGCCGTTATTTGCGTATTCAGTGAAATCAGTAAAGTCATGAGCGATATGGTGAAAAGCCCAAGCGGCGGTATGGTTTTAAGCCCCTTATCGCTCCCGTTTCATTTATGCAGTTTAATGCTGTTCGGCGTGATGTTTATTGCCTTCGGCAAAGCCGGCGCAGTAAAGCAAGCAATTATTGATTTTATCGCGGTGACCGGAACGATCGGCAGCATTTGCGCTATTTTAATCCCGACCAACGGAACGGCTTTTACAAGCATCCACGCCTACCAGTGCTTTATTTATCATGGCGGACTGCTCTGGTTCTCTTTGTATTTGGTTTTTTCCGGCCATGCCGCTCTCGGATTAAAAACGCTGGCTCGTAATACAGGCATTCTTCTTTTGCTCAGCCTGCTCATGCTGTATGTTAACAGCGCCCTGTCCGTTTATGACACAAACTTCATGTATTTAGTGCGGCCGCCGATGGAAAATCTGCCGTATTTGAATTTGGCTGGCGGCTGGTATGTTTATTTTCTCCGGCTGGTGGCATTGGGCATTGTTTTATTAAGCCTGTTTCATCTGCCCTTTATTCTGCGTCAGCGCAGCATGCGCAAACAAGCAGCCAATCAAAGGAAAGCGCAAGCAAAGAAAGAAAGCCAGGCTATCCTGATCCCGCTGGCGGAAGAAAAATAGCCGAAAAAATGGCATAAAAGAAAAATCCGCAAAATCTATTGACATCATGTCAATTCACAGGTATAATAAATATTGACACACCGTCAACCATCACGACAAAAAGTTCGGCGGATTTGGGCTTTAGCCGGCCGCCGGCAAACGGAGACAGGATATGTTCAAGGAAGCAGCGGCCCGAATCGCAGAGCGGCGGGAAGAAATTATCAATGCCTGCGAGCAATTATATCAAACCATGAGCTTTCGGGAAATCACGCTCAAGGAGATTGGCAATGTCACCTCTTTTTCCCGCCCGACCATTTATAACTACTTTGAAACCAAGGAAGAAATCTTCCTCGCGCTGTTTGAACGGGAATATGACCATTGGAACGAGGCGCTGAGCGAAATCTTAAGCAGCAGCACCAGCCTGACCAAAAATGAGCTGGCCGCCAAGATAGCGGCTTCGCTGAGCGACCGGATCCAACTGCTGAAGCTCCTTTGCATGAACACCTACGATATGGAAGCCAACAGCCGCCCGGAGATGCTGACCTCTTTTAAAAAAGCTTACGGCCAAGCCATCCGAAATATCCGTCAGCTGCTGGCCAAGTTCTGCCCGGAAATGAACGCGGACGCGGCTCATACTTTTATTTATTTGTTTTTTCCCTTTCTGTTCGGCGTTTACCCCTATACGGCGGTTACTGACAAGCAAAAGACGGCCATGACGGAAGCGGGCGTTGATTATATGCCCTTATCTGTCTATGACCTTACTTATACCTGCCTGATCCGGCTTCTCCCATAAAGTTTAAAAAAATGAATATGCGGCAGCTTCTGTCTGCTGCTTTATAAATATGAGAAAGGGACAAGCTAAATGAAAAACCTTGAAAATTTTCACTGCATGGATTTCCACGCGCATCCAATAACAGATGTATTTCGGCAGGCCATGTGGCGGTGCTGAATATGATAGCCAACCGCATCCTGACGCGCTTTCCGCATATCCAGTGGATCTGCCGCACTGTGGCTCATTCCTGTCCTACATGCTCTCACGCTTTGCCGGGGTATCGGGTATACTGGCCTCTGTTGGCATGATGGAGCTGGTTGATGCCAAAGCGCACGGCGTAACCAAAGCAGAAATTGCCGCCGTCATTACTCACGCCACCATGTATTCTGTCCAGCGGGCAAAGTTATAATCAGAGATTCTCCATTCTTAAAAAAATTAGCCTTTAAATTTTTAATGATTCTTACTTCTCTTTCCTCTCCTTCTACAATAAAAACCTTATAATTCATCCTTTTCATCAAATGCCCCCGCTTTAAACATCTTCTGTAAATTATGTGCTTTACGAAGTTCCTTTGATGTCTTATCAGACAACGGCTGAATTTTATTGTTCTCTATTTTAAAATAACAATCCGGTCTCAATAGGTCATTACTTAGAAGATCCGTATTATGGGTTGACAAAAAAATTTGAACTTTCTTGATTCCTCTTATCCTTTTAACCAAGCTCTCAGCTAATTTAAAATGATAGAAAGCATCAAATTCATCAATAAAAATAAAGGACGCTTTATTCATTCTAATATACCAATAATAAAAAAGTGCTAATGATTTCGTACCAGTAGAAGCAATTTTAAAAAAATCAACACTTTCTTCACCAAACACACAATGAATCATTCTCTCCCCATCAATATATACTTCTTTCAACTTATAATTTATTTCATTTTCTCTTAAAAATTCTTCAAAATCATTAAGTTTTCCACTTTCAATAATCCCCTCCGAAAGTTTTTGACTGCCAATCTGCAAGCCTTCATATCCTCTTTCGTCCAGTGAATAGAATAACAACATACTATCAACAAAATCCATAAATGACAGAAAAACATTATTTTCATCACTACTATTCAAAATTGAATTGCGCTCAACATACTTTACCCTCGACATTAAACTATCATTTAATATTGAATGATTCAAAGTTTCTGAACCGGCAAGTTTAGTAAATCCTTCTCTTTTTTTATAATCATATAGAATTACCACTGTTCCGTTAATTGTCAACTTTTCATATATAACTGTATTAACATCTTCCTTAATATATTCATATTTCAGTTCTGATTGATGAAACTGAAAGATATACTCAAATTCAACTCCCTCCTGTTCACTTTCTAAGTTCTTATAGAGTTGATAATTTTTATAAATTTTTTCTTTATCTGTAAGATGAAAAATTATATCAAACAATGCCAAGCCAAAATTGGATTTCCCACTTCCATTGATGCCATAAATAATTCCTTTTGTAACGCAACCATCCAAAATCACTTCAGGCTGAAATTCATAATTATTCGGAGTTGCAAGATTAAAAGTAATCTTTTCTTTAAATCCCTTAAAATTTTTTACACTAAATTGTTTAAGCATATTTCTCACCTCATTTCAAATTTTATTTGTATATATAATTATATCATGTCGGCTATCTCTTTACAACAGCATCCGTATTTTTTTTACGGGAAGACTTCTGTATGAGAGAAAAGGTGTAACCCCATTTCCTTAGGATTACACCTTTTTTAATTCTCTTGCTTTGCCCTTGGCAAAGTCCGCTTTATTTTACTCTGCTCGGAACGGACGGTACTTCAATTTCGCCGCTCTTGATTTTTTCCTTATATTCGTTGACCAGCTTAACCGCTTCGGCCGACATATTCGGATTTTCCGCCGGAATATCAATTCCGCCGTTCTTCATATCAAAGACCAAAGCCTGTCCGCCTGGATATTCATCCTTTAAGGTCATCATAGCAGTGGTAAAGGAAGCCACGTCAACTCTTTTAACCATGGAAGTCAAGGTACAGGATTTGTTGTTATCCTTGTCGTAAATACCTTCTTCGTATTGATCTCTGTCTACGCCGATCGTCCAAATATCCTGACCGGCCAGTCTTCTTTCCTTTGCTTCCTTAAACATACCGTTTCCGGCCGCACCGGAAGCATGATAAATGACATACGCGCCTTCATCATAGAGCTTCTTGGCCAAAACCTGGGCTTTACCCGTATCATCAAAGCTGCCGACATACTCAACCTTAACTTCAATATTCGGGTCAACTGCATGTACACCGGCTTCATATCCGGCTTCAAATCTTTGAATAATATCAAAATCCATGCCGCCGATATAGCCGACTACCGTTTTACCGGCTTCTTTGGCAGCTTGACCGGCAGCTACACCCACTAAGAAAGAACCCTGATGCTCAGAAAAGACAGCCGATACAACATTCGGGCAATCTTCAGCAACTGAGTCAATCAGCAAATATTTCTGATCCGGGAAAGTCTTAGAAACTTCCTGAATCGAGTCATGGAACAAAAATCCCGTCGCTACAATTAAGTTATGGCCTTCTTCCGAGAAAGTAGAAAGACTCGGAATATAGTCGGCATCGGAATTGGACTGAGCATAATTCACATTGGCGCCGGTCAATTCGCTGAACTTCAAAACGCCTTCCCATGTACCCTGGTTAAACGAACGGTCATCAATTCCTCCAAGGTCGGTCACTAATCGAACCGAAAAGTCCTTGGCTTTTTCTTTCATCGCGTCGGTAATTTCCACATCAAAAACGCTCTTTACCTCAACATCCGTAACAGCTGTATCGGTTTTTGTTTCGTCCGCTTTGGCCTCGCCTTTTTTCGGCTCTTCCGTCTTGTTATCCGCTTTGTTATCCGTTTTTGTTTCTGTTTCCGACTTTGTATCTGTGGTCGGTTCCGTTTTCTTCTCCGTCGTCGAGCAAGCGGCCAGCGACAACAGCAAAGTCAACGCCAGCAGTATTGAAAATAATTTTTTCATTGTAATCCTCCCTTTTTATACAATGTTTCGCTACCCCCTCATTATATTATACTTTCAAAAAATAGGCAAGTGTAAAGTTTGCTCTGACACTTCCGGCTTAAATACAGCTCAAGCAAACTTTAACTCGGCTCCGGCGACCAATCCGTCTACACCGAGAGTTCTTCATTTTCCAAATAAATCGCTATGTGTTCCTGTTCTTACTAACGTCAATATGAGCAAATCTTTTTCCAGTCGATAAACTAATAGCCAATCAGGTTGAATATGGCATTCCCGATATCCCAGCCAATTTCCGGTCAAAGCATGATCTTTGTTTTGGGCGGAAAGCGGTTCATCATTTGCCAGCTTACGAATAACATTATCCAGCAATTCAATCTCCAAATGACGTTTTATTGCCAATTTATAATCCTTTTTAAATTGATTTGTCCAGACAATATCCAAGCATCTCATTCTTTCAGCGCCTTCAACGCATCTTCCACATTGGTATACCGCTTGGCTGACGGATCTCGGGCAAGCCGCTCTGCTTCAAGCATTGCCGCAATCGTTTCCTGATTGGGCCGTTCCATGCGAACATCAAACGGAAAACCGCCCGCCCGAAGCGACTGGCGAAGAAACACATTGATGGCAGTCGTAAGATTTATACCCAATTCACCATACAGAGCTTCGCACTGCTTTTTAATCTCACTGTTCATGCGGACGCTGAAATTAGTTGTTGCCGCCATATCATTCACTCCTTTCAATGCTTTGCACTTATATTATATATGTTTTGCAATGCAATAGCAAGGAAATCTGCAAAACTTTTTTGCCAGTTCGATTTAGATCTACTCCAACCCAAACGCCGTAAAATATACCGTCATAATAAATACAATCACCCCAAACCACGTCAAAAAGCAAAGCGGCGCCGAAAAAAAGAACTCCTTTATAAACTCTAAAGCATCTCTCTTTTTGAGCCCCAACTTTTTTCGGTAACGCCTTTTCTTTCCATTTTCGGATATAATATAAATCAGGGGCGATTCATACAACGATTGAATGCCGTATTTGATAAAAATAATCGGCACCACCGGCACCGTAATGCAAAACCAAACGGCAGAAGCACTAATCGTCAGTCTGGAAAAATCAAAACCATTGATCAGCAAAGCCAGAATAACCGGAAAGAAGATCGTGACCACACCCAGCATCAGCATCCGCAGGCTTCTGGCAAAGGAGCGGAACACATAGGTGACAACCTCCACCCGGCCGTCCAAATTGTGCTTAAATACCGGCGCTTCTATCTTCCGCTTAACAATATCTTCCCTAAGAATCAATTTTCCCCGCTCCCGCCGGTACGTCTGCTCACCGGAGGAAAAGATATCTCGATACTTGGTAATGCTGAACCGATTGTTGGCACCGTCAAACATGGCGGCAAATATAATCACATAAACAAGGGCAACGATGCCGGTTATTGTCAGCGCCGTTCCCGGCTCCTTACTGCCCAAAAGAATAGCCGAATAAAGGGCAGCGCAGGTAACAAGCAGCACCAACAAGCCTTTCATCCACCACGGAAAGGCAACATACTTTGACTCTTTTTCCGCCCGCACGCTAACCTTGCCGGTTTGCCCATTGACGGCAGCATGCACATTTCCGTCGGTAATATAATAAACCGGCAACAGTACCGGAATCTTGACGACCGGATCGACCTGCGCAAGAATGTCAATATCTTTTGTCCCCCAAATTTTTTCCATGCCGCCCCGATAATTTTCGGCAGTTTCCGAGTTAAGCCGCTGCTGTGCTTCCGCTCCGTTGATATCGGCGATTTTGA
>CAUVDV010000043.1:0-15603 GCA_963550755.1 uncultured Lachnospiraceae bacterium | reverse complement strand
AACTTTTTCCTTGTCGATTAACTGAATTTGTGGTAAAATAAAAAGAAGTATGTATGACTCAAAAAAGTCTTATAAAGCGCTGCATGCTTCCCCGCGGACGCGGCCGGCCGAAAAGGCTGTTTGGGCAAAGGCGGAAAATAGGGAAGAATTGAGTCAGGACTATGAAAATTAAAGGAGTAAAATTATGTCAGGACATAGTAAATTTGCAAACATTAAACACAAAAAGGCCAGAAACGATGCGCAAAAAGGGAAAATTTTTACTAAGCTCGGCCGGGAACTGGCAGTAGCGGTTAAGACCGGCGGCGGAGCCGATCCTTCTCTGAATCGGAAGCTGGCGGATGTCATCGCTAAAGCCAAAGCCAATAATATGCCGAACGATACGATTGACCGCTCAATTAAAAAAGCGGCCGGCGATAACGACGGAGCGAACTACGAGGCGATTGTTTATGAGGGCTACGGACCGGAGGGAATTGCGGTGATTGTCGAATGCCTGACGGATAACAAAAACCGGACAGCCGCCAATGTGCGCAGTGCTTTTACCAGAGGCAAGGGAAATCTTGGTACCAGCGGCAGCGTTACTTTTATGTTTGACAAAAAGGGACAGATTATTATTGAAAAAAACGCCAAGATTAATGAGGACGAGCTGATGATGCTGGCGCTGGATTCGGGAGCGGAGGATTTTGCCGCCAGTGATGACGGCTATGAGATTATTACCGACCCAGAAACCTTCAGCGAGGTCAATGACGCTTTGCTGGCGGCGGGGTATCAGCCGATTTCGGCTGAAGTAACACAGCTGCCGCAGACGACGACGGATTTAACCGACGCCGATAACATTAAGGCAATGAACCGTCTGCTGGATATGCTGGAAGATGACGACGACGTTCAAAACGTTTATCATAATTGGGGCAATCAGGACGAAGAATAGGATTTGCGATGAAAGATCAAATGCGGGCTTTGATTGATCGGCTAAAAAGCGCCAATGAAGCGTATTATGCCAAAGATCAGGAAATCATGAGCGATAAGCAGTATGACGAGCAGTATGACGAGCTGCGGGCTTTGGAAAAAAAGACGGGCATTGTTTATGCCGATAGTCCGACCCAGCAGGTTGGCTATCAGGCAGTTGCTTTTTTGCCGAAAGAAGAACATGACCGGCCCATGCTGTCCTTGGATAAAACCAAGAGTATCGACGAGCTGGCGGCTTTTACCGATCAGGAAAGCTTGCTTTCCTGGAAACTGGACGGGCTGACGGTGGTGCTGACCTATGAGGGCGGACGGCTGGCCAAGGCGGTTACCAGAGGAAACGGACTAATTGGCGAAGTGGTGACCAATAACGCCGGAGTATTTGTTAATCTGCCGAAGCAGATTCCTTTCTTAGGACGGCTGGTGCTGCGGGGCGAAGCGGTTATCCGTTATGCTGATTTTGAGCGGATCAACGCCGACCTGCCGCCGGAAGTTCAGTATAAAAACCCCCGCAATTTATGCAGCGGCACAGTCAGGCAGCTGAATAATGAGATTACCGCCAGCCGGAAAGTGCATTTTTGTGCGTTTACCTTGGTCGAAGCCGCCGGTCGGCAGTTTGCCAAGAAATCAGAGGAACTTGCCTTTTTGCAGGAAAATGGCTTTGAAGTGGTTTTCTTTAAAAAGGTTACGCCTCAGTCGGTGGCGGAAGCGGTGGCTTGGTTTGAACGGGAAATCGGGAAAAACCCTTATACAACGGACGGTTTGGTGCTGACGATTGATGATATTGCCTATTCGCGGGCGCTGGGAGAAACATCCAAGTTTCCGCGTGATTCCATTGCTTTTAAATGGCAGGATGAAATCAGGGAAACGCCGCTGGTTGAGGTGGAGTGGTCGGTTTCGCGCACCGGTCTGATCAATCCGATTGCGGTGTTTGAACCGGTTGATTTGGAAGGAACGGTTGTCCGTCGGGCTTCTTTGCATAATATCAGTATTGTTGAGGAATTGGAGCTGGGACTGGGGGATGTCTTGGCGGTGTATAAGGCCAATATGATCATTCCGCAGGTGGCCGATAATCTGACCAGAAGCGGCGGGCTGCCCATACCGGAGGCTTGTCCGGTCTGCGGTCAGGAAACGCAGCTAAAGGAAGCGAATGATATTAAAACGCTGCTGTGCGTTAATCCCGCCTGTCCGACCAAAAAGCTGCGCGGGCTGGAGCATTTTGTCAGCCGCAATGCCATGAATATTGAAGGCTTAAGTGAAGCCACGCTGGAAAAGTTTATCCAAAAAGGCTTTTTGACTGATGCGGCCGATATTTTTAAGCTGGCGGAATATAAGGAAGAAATTATCGGGCTGGAGGGCTTTGGCGATAAGTCCTATGCCAAGCTGGCGGCGGCAATTGAAAAGGCCAGGACGCCGCAGCTGGGGAACTTTATTTATGCGCTGGGGATTCCCAATGTGGGCTTAAGCAATGCTAAGCTGCTGGCGAAAAGCTTTCGCAATGATTTGACCTTGATTATGCGGGCGGAAGCAGCGCAAATTGAAGCCGTACCGGGCTTTGGACCGGTGATTGCCCAGTCGGTGCAGGACTATTTTGCCGATGCGGAAAACCGGCGGCTGATGGAAAAACTGCAGGCGCAGCTTCATTTGCCGGAAAGCGTTCCGGCGGCAGAGGGCGAAGCGGAAGCCGGCCATCCCTTTATTTACGGCAAAACTTTCGTCATTACCGGCAGCTTAAAGCATTACGCCAACCGCGAGGAACTGAAAGCATTGATTGAAGAAAACGGCGGCAAGGTCACCGGCTCGGTTTCCGCTAAGACGGATTATTTGATTAATAATGAAATCAGTTCGGCTTCTTCGAAAAACAAGAAAGCCAAGGAGTTAAACATTCCGATTATTACCGAGGAAGAGTTTCGGGTAAATTCCGGACAGGCGGAAAATTAAGTTAAAAACTTAACTTTTTGATGTTTGATAAAACGGTCTTTTTACTTAGAGCTGCCAAAAGACTGCGCTTTTCACTGGACTTGCCAAGGGACTACGTCTTTTCGCTGGACTGCCGCCTAGGCAGAAAGGCAGAGCTTTTTGAGCGGGGAAACTAAGTTAAAAAAGTTTCGGGAGGATAGAATGCCGATTAAGATACCAAGGGGATTGCCGGCAGGAGAAATCCTGCAAAAAGAAAATATTTTCGTAATGGATGAGGAACGGGCAATAACGCAGGATATTCGGCCTTTGCAGATCGCGGTCTTGAACCTGATGCCGCTCAAAGAGCAAACGGAAACGCAGCTTTTGCGAATGCTGTCCAATACGCCGCTGCAAATGGAGATTACTTTTTTAACGACGGCCAGTTATGTCGGCAAAAATACGGCCAAGGATCATTTGAGCAATTTTTATCAAAACTTTGCCGCGGTTAAAGGCCGAAAGTTTGACGGCATGATTATTACCGGCGCGCCGGTTGAGCTTTTGGAGTTTGAAAAAGTGGAATATTGGCCGGAACTGACGGAAATTATGGACTGGACGCGGGAGCATGTGACCTCGGTTTTTTATATTTGCTGGGGGGCGCAGGCGGCGCTTTATCATAAATACGGCATTAAAAAGTTTCCTTTGGAAAAAAAGCTGTTTGGTATTTTTAGCCACCGGGTTGTTAAGGAATACTGCCCGCTGACGCGGGGCTTTGATCCGGAGTTTATGGTGCCGCATTCGCGTTACACGACGGTTCATATCGAGGATATTGCCGCTGCCGGAGAACTGGAATTAATAGCGGTCAGCGAAGAAGCAGGTGCTTATTTGATTTTGTCTAAAGACGGGCGGAACGTTTTTGCGACCGGTCATTCCGAATATGATGCTTTGACCTTGAAGCAGGAGTATGACCGGGACCGAAATAAGGGACTGGAGATTGCTTTGCCGAAAAATTATTTTCCAGAAGATAATCCTTATTTGACACCCAAATCGGTTTGGAACTCGCACGCTAACCTGCTTTACTCCAATTGGCTGAATTACTATGTTTATCAGCGAACGCCCTATGATATCAGCCGAGTGGGAGAAAGCGATTAAGAAAGCAATTAAGGACGGGAAAGCTTTATTTTTTCAGGCGGCGGATGTTTGGCCATATGGCAAACGGATATTTTTTACGGAAAAACGGCGGCAAAGGCTTATGGGCATGGGACTGAGTTAAGATAGGAGAGGGCGATGATAAGTATATGGATATTGGATTTTTATCTTCGGCTGAAAGCCAAGACGGACTGGCGGCAAAGACCCCGGCAAATCGGGCCGTTAAAGCTGGGCTATGTGGAAAATTACGGCGTATATAAGGGGCTGCTGAAAGACCGGCCGAAAAAAGCACTGAAATATCAAATGATTTTTGTGCTGTGCAGTATTTTGTATACTATTTATCTCATTTTGCGAAAAAGACCGGGCTTATTTCAGGCCGGCTGGCTGCTGACCAGTATCGGCGGGATGGCCAATCTTTATGACCGGGCATGGAACGGTTTTGTAACTGATTATGTCAGCCTTAACGGCAAGCTGTATTTTAATATTGCTGATTTGCTGGTGTTTGCCGGCTGTGTGCTGACCGTTTGGCAGGAAGTATTAAATATGGCTAAGTCAAGCGCTTAAGGCTTGGCGACCGCTCTCTGAGCGGGATAGAGCAAAAAAAGGCTAGGGGAAAGTTAAGTTAATAAAGTTTGGTAAGATGGAAATATTTGGTTGTTAGGCGGAAAAAGCGATTGGATTTATTTTTATAATGAAAGAAAGCGGGATAGTATGTATGAGTTGTTAAAAAAGGACGGCAGCGCCAAAAGAGGGCGGTTTCATACACCGCATGGTGTGATTGAAACGCCGGTCTTTATGAATGTCGGTACGGCGGCGGCGATTAAAGGAGCGGTATCAGCCCTTGATCTGGTGGAAATCGGCTGTCAGGTTGAGCTGAGTAATACCTACCATTTGCATTTGCGGCCGGGCGATGAGGTCGTTTATAAGATGGGCGGGCTGCATCGTTTTATGAACTGGCAGCGGCCGATACTGACCGATTCCGGCGGCTTTCAGGTTTTTTCGCTGGCCGCGCTCCGTAAAATCAAAGAGGAGGGCGTGCATTTCCGCTCACATATTGACGGTCGTAAAATTTTTATGGGGCCGGAAGAAAGTATGCGGATCCAGTCAAACCTGGCTTCCACGATTGCCATGGCTTTTGATGAATGTCCGCCGATTCCGGCGGCTAAGGAATATGTGGCGGCTTCGGTCGCCCGCACCACCCGCTGGCTGGCCCGGTGTCAGGTGGAAATGGCAGCACTGAATGGGCAGGAACGGACGCTCAACCGGCGGCAGATGTTATTTGGCATCAATCAGGGCGGTATCTATGCCGATATTCGGATCGAGCATGCTAAAGCCATCAGCCAAATGGAGCTGGATGGCTACGCCATTGGCGGCTTGGCGGTGGGAGAAACGCATGCCGAGATGTATGAGATTTTGGAAAAAACGGTGCCGCATTTGCCCCTGGCAAAACCAACTTATTTAATGGGGGTCGGAACGCCGGAGAATATTTTGGAGTCGGTAGAGCGGGGAATTGATTTTTTTGACTGCGTCTATCCCAGCCGCAACGGCCGGCACGGTCATGTCTATACCAATCAGGGGCGACGCAATTTATTTAATGTCCGCTATGAAACGGATGATCGGCCGATTGAGGAAGGCTGCGGCTGTCCGGCTTGTCGGAATCACTCGCGGGCTTATTTGCGGCATTTGCTCAAAGCCGGAGAAATGCTGGGTATGCGTTTGTGCGTATTGCATAATTTATATTTTTATAATCAAATGATGGCTGAAATTCGGGCGGCGATTGAAGCTGGCGAATTTTTAACCTATAAAAAAAGAAAGCTAAGCGGCTTTCAGGAAGTACGGGAAAAAAACTAAACTAGATTAGGAGGAACGTAAGATGAATCAAATTTTTAGCTTAACCGCGGGTGCGGCGCCGGCCGGCGGAATGTTGGAACTGGTTATTGTTTGGGGCGGTATGCTCTTGGTGCTGTGGTTTTTTATGATCCGGCCGCAGCGGAAAAAGCAAAAAGAAACCCAGATGATGCAAAATAATTTAAAGGTAGGCGACAATGTCATGACCAGTTCCGGTTTTTACGGCAAGGTGGCTGACGTTGTCAATGACGTGGTGGTAGTGGAGTTTGGCAAAAACAAATCGGTTTTGATTCCGGTGCATAAAAGCGCGATTGCCGGAGTGACAGAGCCGGATTTGACCATTCATAAAGACGAAGAACCGGAAGATAAAAAGGCCGGCAAGGCGGATAAGAAAGAAGAGAAAAAAGAAGAAACGGTAGAAAAAGAAAAAGAGGCGTAAAGTCGAAAAAGGCGACTGCCCGCCTAACGACATTTGCAGTTTACGGAAAGCCGAGCCTTTTCCCTTGTTTAGCCAAAAGATGGACGCCTTTTCGCTGGATTGCCCGCTTGGGTGGAGAACGGATCCTTTCGACACTTGTCGTTAATTAAAGCACAATGCATAAACACAGCAGGCGGCGCGCGGTAAAAGGCTATGGCGGAGAACGGCGCGGAAAATAAAAAATAAAGAGAGGTTATAGCATGTCGGAAAAATTAAAAGTGGGAATTGTCGGCGCGACCGGTATGGTCGGTCAGCGTTTAATTACATTGCTGGCGCGGCATCCCTGGTTTGAAATCAGCTGTTTAGCAGCCAGCGCCCGTTCGGCCGGAAAAAAATACGCTTCGGCGGTGGCAAGCAGATGGACGCAAAAGACAGTGCTGCCGGAGTTTGTCGGTCAAATGATTATTTTGGACGCTGAGGATGTAGCAGCCATTAAAGAAAAGGTGGATTTTGTTTTCTGCGCCGTCAACCTGGATAAGCAGGCGACCAAGGAATTGGAATTAAAATATGCACAGGCTGAGATCCCGGTTGTTTCCAATAATTCGGCGCATCGGATGACCGCTGATGTGCCGATGGTTATTCCGGAAATCAATCCTCAGCATTTGCAGGTGATTGACCAGCAAAGAAAGCGGCTGGGTACGAAAAAGGGCTTTATTGCGGTTAAGCCTAATTGCTCGATTCAGTCCTATGTACCTGTTTTAGCGGCGCTTTGGCAATACGAGCCGAAGGAAGTCTTTGTCAGCACCTATCAGGCGGTTTCCGGTGCGGGCAAGACCTTAGCCGGTTGGCCGGAAATGACGGATAATATCATTCCCTATATCGGCGGCGAGGAAGAAAAATCCGAGCAAGAGCCCCTGAAAATTTTTGGCCGGGTTTCCGAAAACGGTATTGAGAACACGCAAAGCTTGATTATTTCCGCGCAATGCGTGCGGGTGCCGGTTGAGGATGGACATTTGGCTACCTTTTCCGTGCGCTTTGGCCAAAAGCCGGAAAAAGAAGAAATTTTAAAGGCTTTCGCCGAGTTTAAAGGCCTACCGCAGGAATTGAAACTGCCGTCGGCGCCGCAGCAGTTTATTCATTATTTTGTTGAAAATGACCGGCCGCAGACGCACTTAGACAGGGATTTGGAAAAGGGCATGGCGGTATCGGCCGGCCGGCTGCGGGAGGATGCTATCTTTGATTATCGCTTTGTTGGCTTGTCGCACAATACCTTGCGCGGCGCCGCCGGCGGAGCGGTGCTGATTGCTGAACTCCTCAAGGCGCAGGGGTATTTGAAATAAAATAGAAGGCCGGTGTGATTTTTTATGCAATCTTTAGGCAAGTGCTTAGGGTGAAAGAAAGCAGAGGAAAACCATAAATTGGCGCACTTAACTATAGCATAACGTATAGAGTTGAGACCCTTTCATCACTATTTGTACCGCCAGCCAAAGGTGGCGGAAGGGAGGTTACTATGACGAAAAGCTGGCTGCGGCCGGAAAGCTGATGTTCTGGGCAAGCGGAAAATTCCATTGCAGATCAGGAAAACTTGTCGAAATAAGCTGTGCGTAAATATCTGCCGGCCGGAACGGGATCAAATACCAAATGCTCTTTTGCTTTGGCGGCCGGATGACGGGGAAAGTTAGAAAATGCAAAAGAAAGGAAGATATGAATAAGTTTTTGATAAGAGTAGTGGTGATAATCAGCGTTCTGACTTTGTTTGCGGGCAGGGCTTTGGCGACCGGCGAGGAAGAGTACGCCAATAAACTAAAGCTCTTGGGAGTTTTTCGGGGAACGGAACAGGGCTTTGAACTGGATCGTCAACCGACCAGACTGGAAGGGCTGGTAATAATGCTTCGCCTTTTGGGTGAGGAGGAAAATGCTTTGCGCTTCCAGCCGGAAATAGAGTTTTTTACCGATGTGCCGGCTTGGGGCAAGCCCTATGTTTATTACGCCTATGAGCGGGGGATTACCAAGGGAGTGAGCGAGAACACATTCGCGCCGGAGGTGTCGCTCCAGTCCTATGCTTTTTTGACCTATATGCTGCGGGCGATGGGCTACCAGGACGGAACGGATGATTCGGCTGATTTTATCTGGAATCAGCCGGAACTGTTTGCCATGTCCAAAAACTTAGTCAATGAAAGTCAACTGGCTGCCTGGTCAGTCAATCCTTTTTACCGGAAAGACGCGGTCAGAGTGGCCTATACCGCTCTAAACACCAAGACAGCCGGCGGCCGGGCATTAGCGGAGGAGCTGATAGAAAAAGGAGTGTTCAGTAAGGCGCAGGCGATTTTGGCCGAGCTTACGCTGCCGGAGGCACCAGCTGAACCAAGACCGGCCGATGTGGCAGTGGAAAAATCCGTCAAGCAAGAAGATTATTCCGTTTTGCCGCTAACCAAACAAAAGCCGTCCTCACCGGCTGAAAGTAGTGAAGCGGTGAAACCGGAATTTCCCGATGAAAAGCCTTATCCTTTAACGGGACCGGCTACCGCGACCAGAGATCAGGTATATCTGTGGGCTCAGCGCAAGGGGATGTCGGAGGAAGGATTGGGGCTGATTGATATTTATTTTGAGATTTGCCAGAAAAAGGGCTTAAATCCGGTAATCCAATACGCGCAGATGTGCCATGAAACCGGCTTTTTGTATAAGGTATCCAGTATGGCGGGTTTAGATGCTTCCTTTCATAATCCCTGCGGTTTAAAGGTAACCGAAGGCGGGGATGGCTTTGTCGCCGGTTCGCATAAGCGTTTTGCCGATTGGCGGGAAGGAATTGAGGCGCATACTGACCACACGGCGCTGTACGCTGGACTAGCCGGTTATCCCAAGGCCGATACACCTGATCCCAGGCATTTTCCTTTTTTAAGGGGGACGGCGGTGATGCTGTCGGATTTAAGCGGCAAATGGGCCCCGTCCTGGTATTATCACCGCAAAATTTACCAAATGCTGCAGGAAATTGAAGCGGTGGGGACGGCCGGGAAAGAAATTTAGGAAAAATGCAGGCCAAAAAACTCAATATGTTTAAAACGCCTTCCGCTGACCGAAGCTTAAGCGGAAGGCGGAAATTTACTTGACTATCTTAAGCACAGTGATTATAATGTAGCTTGAGAATTTTATCAACAGGAGGAAGGAAAAAAGAATGAAAAAGAAGAAAATGACCAAATTTCTGGTGGCGCTATTGGTATTAGCCATTGCTATATACACGGCGGCTATGGGATTTGGCAGCAAGCAAATCGGCAGCATCAGGGATATTAAACTGGGGCTTGATTTGGCGGGCGGCGTCAGTATCACGTATGAAACGGTTACGCCGAACCCAAGCAAGGAAGCAATCAGTGATACAATTTTTAAGCTGGAGCGAAGAATTACCGACAGCGGCTATACCGAATACGAAGTCTATCGCGAAGGCGAAAATCGAATCAACGTTGATATTCCAAATGTTAACGATCCGGAAAAAATCTTGCAGGAATTGGGAACACCCGGCAGTCTGGCGTTTGCCGACGAAACCGGCAAGGTGATTTTAACCGGCGCCGATATCAAGAACGCGCAGCCGCAAAAATCAGCGCAAAGCGTCAGCGGCTCGTATGAAATTGCTTTGGAAATGACTGATGAAGGCGCTAAAAAGTTTGAGGAAGCGACCGGCGCCAATATCGGCAAGGTCATTCATATTCTTTATAATAATCAGGTTTTGCTTTCTCCGACTGTACAGCAGAAGATTTCCGGCGGCCATGCGGTCATTACCAATATGGAAAATCATGATACGGCTAACCGAATGGCTTCCTTTATTCGGATCGGCGCGCTGCCTTTGGAATTGCAGGAGCTGCGCTCCAATATCGTTGGCGCCAAAATGGGGCAGGATGTGATCGCGACTTCTTTAAAGGCCGGCGCGATTGGTATTGCTTTGATTTTCCTGTTTATGATTGTCTTTTACGGCATGCCGGGCCTGGCGGCTTCCGTTGCTTTGGTCTTTTACTCAGCGCTGGTGATCGTGATTTTAAGCTTAGGCAATATTACCTTAACACTGGGCGGAATCGCCGGTATGATTTTATCGGTCGGTATGGCGGTTGACGCCAATGTTATCATTTTTGCCCGGATCAGGGAAGAACTGCGGGAAGGCAAAAGCATTCAAGCGGCTTTAAAAGCGGGTTTTGATAAGGCTCTGTCGTCCATTGTCGATGGTAACATCACCACCTTGATCGCAGCGGCGGTGCTTTATGTGATGGGTACAGGAACGATTCGCGGTTTTGCCATTACTTTGGCGCTTGGTATTCTGGTGTCGATGTTTACTTCGCTGGTAGTAACCAGAACTTTGCTGGACGGCTTGGTAGCGCTGGGCTGGAAACCGAAAGCCCGGAGTGAACAGGATCAAAAACCGCGTAAGATTTATCATTTTGTGGAAACCAGAGTTAGATTTTTCGTGATTTCTATCGGGCTGATTGTTTTGGGCTTTGTTTTCCTGCCGGTCAACAGCAGCAGCAAGGGCGAGGCGCTGAACTATGATATTGAGTTCGCCGGCGGTACTTCAACTGTGGTATCGGTTGATAAGAACTATCAGTCAATTGACGAATTGCAGGCGGACGTGCTGCCGCTGATTCAGGAAGCGACCGGCGAAGCTTCGGCCCAGTTAAATACGGTTAATAGTCTGGACGGTAAGTCACAGTTCATTATTAAGACTAAGACCTTGACGACCGAACAAAGACAAAAACTGAATCAGGCGCTGATCGCTAAGTATGGCATTACCGAGCAGGAGGTTCAGTCCTCGACCATTGGCGCGACTATCGGCGGAGAGATGCGCCGGAACGCCGTATTGTCAGTATTGGTGGCGTCAGTGCTGATGCTGATTTATATTTGGTTCCGGTTTAAGGATATTTCCTTTGGCGTGGCGGCGATTATCGCGCTGCTGCATGACGTTTTCGTAGTTTTCATGGTGTATTCGGTCTTTTTCGTGCCGATCAACAATTCTTTTGTGGCGGCGATGCTGACGATTGTCGGTTATTCGATCAATGATACGATTGTTATTTTTGACCGGATCAGGGAAAATCAAAAGAAGATGGAACACCGCAATTACAAAGCGCTGATTAATACCAGCGTCAGCCAGACGGTCAGCCGGTCAATCAATACCTCGCTGACAACGCTGATTATGGTGCTGGCCTTGCATATTATGGGGAACGCCTCGATTCAGGCGCTGACCCTGCCGCTGTTAGTTGGTATCATTTCCGGTACCTATTCGTCAATTTTTGTGGCCAGCCCGCTGTGGTACCTGCTCAAAGGCCGGCATAAGGTCGAGGCTAAGACAGAATAGCTTTCAGGGGCAGTCGGCGGATAAAAAGGCAGGAAAGAGAGGAAGCGATGATTCGGATTGAAGGTTTGACCAAGACCTTCGGCAATGGCGCCGGAGAGGTACATGCACTTTCAAATGTAAACTTAACAATTGAACAAGGCGATATTTTCGGCGTGATTGGACTTTCCGGCGCCGGAAAGTCGACCTTGGTCCGCTGTATTAACCGCTTGGAAGAACCGACGGCCGGGGAGATTTATATTGATGAAATTGGGATGACGACCTTGAGTGAGCGGCAGCTGCGGGAGAAGCGCAAGGAAATCGGCATGATTTTTCAGCATTTTAATTTGCTGATGAATTCAACGGTTGAGGAAAATATCGCTTTTCCGCTGCAGCTGGCGAATTATCCCAAGGATAAAATAAAGCGGCGGGTGGAAGAACTTTTGCAGGTCGTGGGTTTATCCGAAAAAAGAAAAGCTTATCCGGCGACGCTTTCCGGCGGGCAAAAGCAAAGAGTGGGTATTGCCAGGGCTTTGGCTAACGCGCCGAAGATTCTTTTATCGGACGAGGCGACATCGGCGCTTGACCCGCTGACAACTGAGGCGATTTTGCAGCTTTTAAAAGAAATTAACCAAAAATATGGGATTACCATTGTGGTAATTACCCATGAAATGGAAGTGATTAAGAAAATCTGCAATAAGGTGGCTGTCATGGAAAAGGGAACGCCGGTTGAAGTCGGCTTAGTGCTGGATGTTTTCAGTAATCCGCAGTCGCAGACGGCCAGAAACTTTTTGGAAAACGAGTTGTTTCACTTATCGGAAAAGGTGCAGGCTGAGGTTAAAGAGCATACCCGGACGGAGTCGGTACTGAAGATTTCTTTTCGCGGGGATGCGGCCGACGAGCCGGTGCTGTCTAACATGATTAAGAATTATCCGGTTGACGTTTCGATTTTAGCGGGCAATATTGAAGAAATCCAAGGGGTTAATTTGGGCTATTTAGTCGTTAAGATTCAAGGCAGGCAGTCGGATTTGGAAAGGGTGTACCAGTACCTGAATTCCAAGGATTTGCGCTGGGAGGTACTGTAATGGGAGAAACCTTAAATACTTTGATTTTACCGGGTTTTGCGGAAACACTGTATATGGTTTTTTTTTCGACCTTATTTTCCGTATTACTGGGACTGCCAATTGGCGTACTGCTTTTAATCACGGAGGAAAATCATATTTTGCCGATGAAAAGCCTTAATGTGGCGCTGTCTTCGGTGGTAAATATTTTCCGTTCCTTACCCTTTATCATTTTGATTATTCTTTTGTTCCCGCTGTCTCGGCTGATTTTTGATACGGCGATTGGCTCAACGGCGGCGATTGTGCCTTTATCGATCGCGGCGGCGCCTTTTGTTGCCCGAGTGGCGGAATCAGCGCTGCGGGAGGTGCCGTGGGGCATGATTGAGGCGGCTAAGTCAATGGGCGCTAATAATTGGCAGATCATTTGGCGGGTGCTTTTGCCGGAGTCAGTTTCGGCCTTGGTTTTGGGGCTGACGCTGACCGTTATTAATATTTTAGGCTACACCGCCATGGCCGGCGCGGTTGGCGCAGGCGGAATCGGCGATGTGGCGATTCGTTACGGTTATCAGCGCTTTCGCGATGATGTCCTGTGGATTACCGTGATTGTCCTGATTTTGATGGTGCAGGCTGTGCAAAGCTTGGGTAATTTTATCGCTGGAAAATTAGATAAAAGAAAAGGTTGAAAAACCGGTAAAACTAACAAGGTTTTTTATTAACTTTGTATAAATTGATGAAATATTCCCCTTGTCAATTCATAAAAAACAGGATATAATGTTGTGCAATAAAGAGAAAGCACAGCATAGAACGAGAGAAATGCGGCTTTGTCTGTTATTTCTCTTTTTTGTTATGGCGCAGACAAAAGGAAGCAGCGGAATTTATTTTATGTCAAACATTATTTCGATGAATCATTTGTCTAAACTGTAACCTCTTTGTTATCCATTAATTTTACAGGAGGGAATTTTATGAAAAGAAGTGTTGTAGCATTAGGCATGGCGCTGTTTTTGACTTTTTCGGTCGCAGCTTGCCAAAAACAGACAGCGACTGACGATACGTATAAGCAGGGGCAGACGGCAACTACGGAAAAAATCACGGTGAAAGTAGGTGTTTCACCGGTTCCGCATGCGGAAATCATGAACTTGATTAAACCGATTTTGGAAGCTGAGGGCGTTAATTTGGAAATTCAGGAATTTACCGATTATGTCCTGCCGAATGTTTCCTTAAATGACAAGAAATTAGACGCTAATTTCTTCCAGCATTTGCCGTACTTGGAAAAGTTTAACGCTGAAAATAAGATGGATCTGGTATCGGTCGCTAAGGTTCATATTGAGCCGATGGGCGCTTATTCGCAGAAGATTAAGTCCAAGGACGAAATCGCCGATGGCGCGACGGTGGCGATCCCCAACGATGCGACCAATGAGGGCAGAGCGCTGCTCCTGCTGCAAGCCGAAGGCTTGATCAAGTTAAAGGATGAAAGCGGCTTGACCCAGACGCCGAAAGATATTGTCGAGAATCCGAAAAGCTTAAAGTTTCAGGAACTGGAAGCAGCTTCTCTGCCGCGAGTGCTGATTGATGTAGATTTTGCTATCATTAACACCAATTATGCCTTGGAGGCAAAGCTGAATCCAACCAAGGATGCGCTTTTTATTGAGGGCGATCAATCGGCTTACGCTAATATCTTAGTTACCCGTCAGGATAACAAGGACAGCGAAGAGATTCAAAAGCTGGTCAAGGCGCTGCAAAGCGAAAAAGTAAAGAAGTTCTTGGAAGAAAAATATCAGGGCGCGGTTGTACCGGCGTTTTAAGTCAAAAATAAGTAAAAAAATAAATAAAAAAGCGTGTCGGCGGGTGGCTGGCACGTTTTTTTGTGGGGTGATACAAGTATTGTCTAAATAAGAAAATCAAATGCAGTAAGAAACTGCGGTGCTGTGCCGAAGAAAGAGCAGCAGCGATTACTCTGACGGCGGGCTGATGAGATTTCAAGATTCCTCATGCTTTCAAAAAATAAAAGAATTGAAAGTTTTGAAAGGGACTTACTGAAACTCCGCTTTTTGCTCACCAAATAAGGTCAGGAATTTTTCCAGCTGTTTTTCGACGCTGTCGGCGGCCGCCTGATTAAACAGGGCTGCCGTATCTGCTTGATTTAAGGCAAAGATAAACTGCATATCGTTTAGCTGCCATGAGCCGTCCTGCCGTTTTTGCCATAAATATTTGCGGTAAAGCGTACCGCTTTGGACGTTATATTCAGTTTCGGCCAGTTTGATTTTCTCAAATTGAAAGGGAACTTTGACAAGCACATAAGCTAAATTATCCTGTTCGTAGATTTTGGAGTAACTTTTTTCCTGCGGCGATACCTTCCCAAAATCGCGGTTTTGCCGGTCTAAAAAATCCTGATAGGCCTTTTTTTGTTCGGCCGGATCATTGTCTAAAAAATAGCGAAGGGAAGTAACGCTTTCTTTTTTGGTTTGCCCCGGATAAATTTCAGAGATTATTTGACTTTTGTCCGGTTCAAGGCATGTCCGGTCAAAGAAATCGGTTTGCATGGTATCGGAAAAGGAAATTTCCTGAACCAGCGAATCCGGTATCGTCTGCCCGGCCGAGGCGGTTTGAATGATGGTTTCTGCTTTCTTGGTTTGGGTTAAGATCTCATGTTCTTTATCCGCACATCCGGCAAGCAGCGCCAAACAAAGCAGGATCAAGCCCAAGCCGGATGTGGTGAAATTGCTTTTAAACAGGCTAAGTATCTTCATAATGACTCCTTTCTTTGATGTTTCGCTGTTTGATCTTGGAACATGATATGAGCTTGTTCTGCATTTAAACATTTAAGTTGGGAAAATTGAAAATATACACAAAAAATCCATTAACTATTTTTATATTAGCACAATTTTTGCCTAAATTCAAGCTTGTTTATTTCTTGAGTTTCCGCAGATTTATCCACAGGTCATCATTTTTAAGATTCCTTCATC
>CAUVDV010000042.1:0-16335 GCA_963550755.1 uncultured Lachnospiraceae bacterium | reverse complement strand
AGTCGGCAGCGGAAAGTGCGCAGCGCAGCACTGATATTGTCGATGAGATTATTGCTTATTTGCAGGCAAACTACGCGCTGGATTTGTCTTTAAATGATATTGCGGAAGAATTTCATCTTTCGGCGGGGTACATTGGAATTCTTTTTAAAAAAAGCAGCGGTGAAAATTTCAAGGATTATTTTAATCAATATAAAATAGAAAAAGCCAAGGAAATTTTGCGGCAGGAAGAGGTTAAAATTAAAGATTTGGCGGAACGGGTCGGCTGCAATTCAACCAGCAGCTTTATTCGGATCTTTAAAAAATATGCCGGCGTTTCGCCGGGGCAATACGCGGAAAGCATTCGGGAAGGGAAAAAAGCTGGAAAACAAGTGGAATATCAGCCATAATAAAAGATATTGTCAACGAATCATAGATAATGAAAATATACAATGCCAAGCTGCTGCGCTATAATAAAAAGGAAATAAGCGCAAGGAGGAACCGATGTGAAAGCCAAAAAAGAAGAACAAGATTTTGTGAAAGCAGAGAAAAAGCCTTTAACCAAGAAAATGGCGGCGTATGGGCAGAGGCTGCTGCGGGACTGCAAAAGAGATAAATACTTATATTTACTGCTGCTTCCCTTTGTTTTGTTTTTTATTTTGTTTCAATATAAACCGCTTTATGGTTTAATTATTGCTTTTAAGGATTACAGTCTGTTCAAAGGAATCGAAGCCAGTCCGTGGGTAGGGCTGGAGAATTTTAAAAACTTTTTTAATTCCCCCAGTTTTGTTCGGGTGTTTAAAAATACGGTTTTGATCAATCTTTACGGCCTGTTTATTGGTTTCCCCGTGCCGATTATTTTGGCGCTGATGTTTCATTCTATCCGCAATAAAGTTTTTCGTAATGTAACGCAAACATTAACGTATTTGCCGCATTTTGTATCCATTGTAGTGGTGGCGGGAATTGTTGTTAATTTTTTATCGCCCTCGCATGGCATGGTGAATATGCTGATTGAAAAATTAGGGGGAGAAAAAATTTATTTTTTAATTAAACCCCAGTATTTTCGAGCGATTTTCACCGGTATGAATATTTGGAAGGAGTCTGGATTTGGCGCAGTGGTATATATCGCGGCTTTGTCAGGGATTGATGTGCAGCTTTATGACGCAGCTTATGTTGATGGCGCGAATGGTTGGCAAAGGCTAAGATATGTAACCATTCCAGGAATTTTGCCAACAATTACGATTATGCTGATTCTGAGGATTGGTCGAATGTTGGAAGTAGGCTATGAAGCCATTCTTTTGCTGTATCAGCCGGCGACTTTTGAAACAGCCGATGTGATTAGCACTTATGTTTATCGGTCAGCGCTGGAACTGGGCAATTATTCTCTGGCAACGGCGGCAGAATTATTTAATGCGGCAGTGGCGGTGGTTTTGATTTATGGAGCTAACCGGTTTGCCAAAAAGTTTTCGGAAACATCATTGTGGTAGGAGGCGCGTATGAACCTTTCAAGATTTAAAAAATCAATAGGCGAAAGGCTGGCGGAGGTTGCCATTCATATGGTGGTTGCTGTGGCGGCGCTTTTGACATTGTATCCATTTATTTATGTATTATCCTCATCGCTTAGTTCGCCGGACGCAGTTTCTACCGCTAAGGTCTGGCTTTATCCGATTGATTTTACTTGGAAAGCCTATGAAAAAGTAGCGGCTGACCCGAACATTTGGACTGGGTACGCTAATACCCTATTTTACACGTTTGCCGGTACGGCGGTCAATATTTTATTTACGATTGCCGGAGCGTACCCCCTTTCTAAAAAGCGCCTGCGGGGCAGAAGTCTGTTATCCTTTATGGTGCTTTTAACGATGTGGCTGAAGCCGGGCATGATTCCTTTTTACTTAAATTTACGGGACTTTGGGCTGTTGGATAAGCGGATTACGATTTTGCTTGCGTTTGCTTGTTCGGCTTTTTATGTTGTGCTGCTACGGACATATTTTGAGTCCATTCCCGAATCCTTAGAAGAATCGGCTAAAATTGACGGCGCGAATGATATTACTATTTTAACTAAAATCATTTTGCCCCTGTCTAAGCCGGCTTTAGCGACCATTGGCTTATATTATGCGGTGCAGCGGTGGAACGGCTATTTTTGGGCAATGCTTATTTTAAAAAGTCCTACCAAGATTCCGCTGCAAGTATTTTTAAAGAAACTCATTGTGGAAATGAACTTGGGCGATAATATCGGCTTGGGTGATGTCGCGGCAACGGGTATATCGCAGGAAACGGTTATTTATGCAACAATTATTATCTCAGCACTGCCGATGATTATGCTGTATCCTTTTATTCAAAAATATTTTGAAAAAGGAATTATGGTAGGTTCTGTCAAAGGCTAAAAGTGGAAACGGCTGCCGGCGGAAAAAAGCAGGCAGTAAAACATCCGGTTTTCCTGTACTCATTTGGGAGGAAAGCCGAATAGAATATAAGCAAAAAAGGGAGGTAAGTAATGAAAAAGAAAGTACTGTCATTTTGTTTGGCCATGGTTTTAGCCATATCTTTGTTGGTGGGCTGCGGAGCGCAAAAGCAGGAAGCACCGGCTAAGACCGCAAAAGGAAACGAAGCTAAGGAGCCGGCCGCTGCAAAAACAGAAGATCCAGCCAAGGAAGAGCTGTCGGGGTTGCTCATCAGTAAAGAGCCACAGGAGTTGACACTGCATTTGCATATATACAATAAGTTTGTTTTTAATGACAGCTGGGTCAGCTTTCAAAAGGCGGCGGAATTGACCAATATTAAGATGAAAGGTGTGGCGCAGGAATCGGCGACTGACAGCGGACAGGTGTTTAACGTGATGATGGCCAGCGGTGAATTGCCGGATATTATTGTGGCGGAAAGAGAAAACTTTTTTAAATATGGGCCGGAGGGAGCGTTTTTGCCGCTAAATGATTTGATTGATCAGTATGCACCGAACATTAAAAAGTTTTTAGCCGAAAGAGAAGATATCCGCAAGTATTTAACCGCTCCAGACGGCAATATTTACAGCATTAACTTTGTGCCGGACGGAGCGGCGGCGCAGGGGTATTTTATCCGCCAGGATTGGCTGGATAAGCTGGGCTTAGAGCGGCCAAAGACAGTGGAAGAAGTCTATACGGTGTTAAAGGCGTTTCGGGAGAAAGACCCGAATGGAAACGGTCAAAAAGATGAAATCCCCTATATTGACAGAGCCAATGGCGCGAAAACGGTTGCTTTGTCGGCGCTGTGGGGAGCACATACGTATTCGGATAAGGATCACTGGTTCTTGGACAAAGACGAGGTCAAGTTTGGCCCAATGCAGACGGAATATAAAGAAGCAATGCTTAATTTAAGCAAATGGTACGCCGAGGGGCTGATTGACCCAGAAGCGTTTACCCGCGGGAAAGATGCCAGAGAGATCCTGCTGGGCGATAATGTCGGCGGATTTACCCATGACTGGTTTGCTTCGACCGCTTCGGCTAATGATAAGTTTCAAAGCAAAATAGAGGGCTTTAACTTTGCGCCGATGCTGCCGCCGGCCGATGCCAAGGGAAAAGTATGGGAATATGCGTCAAGACCGGCAGTTAATCCCACTGGCTGGGGGCTGTCCAAGGATATTAAAGATCCGGTCATCGGCATTAAATATCTTGACTTTTGGTGGACGGAGGAAGGTCGCCGGCTGATGAACTTTGGCATTGAGGGCGAAGACTATGATATGATTGACGGCAAGCCGATTTTTAAAGAAAGCGTATTAAAGGGTGATGAGCCGGTCATTTCTTACCTGCAAAAAAAGGGTGTGCAAATTCAAATTGGTTTTCATCAGGACTTTAACTATGAAAAGCAATGGATGAACGCTTTGGCGCTGGAGGGAGCGGAAATGTACAATAGCAGCAATGTAATTGCCGAGCGTTTTCCGATGTTGTCCTTTACGGTCGAAGAACAAAAAATACTGGATCAAAAAGAAACAGCGATTCAGCCTTTTGTGGAAGAAATGACCCAGAAATGGATTTTGGGGGCGGAAGATGTGGAAAAAACATGGGACAGCTATCTGCAATCTTTAAATGATTTGGGGATGAAAGAAATCGTGGAAATTTATCAGGCAGCATACGACCGCTATGCTAAGCAGTAGGGCGGGCTTGCCGTGTATACGGGGCGGACAGGGATAAAAGTACAAGCGAATTTTACGCTGCTTGCGATAGTTGATATATCTGGGATTTTTTCGTGTCAAAGATGAGAAATGGCGGCGAAGAGCTAACAAATAAAGAGAAAAAGGGCTGCGGCAATGGAAATAAAAGCGCGGCAGACAAGCAAATGATTTGCTTTGGTCTGAAAGCGTGATAATTTCGGAGGCAGCCCTTTTTGTAAGAGAAATCAAGGAAGAGAGGAGCAAATGAAGCGCCCTAATATTTTGTTTTTAATGGATGACCAGCACCGTGCGGATTTGCTGGGATATGCCGGAGGCGGTGTGATTCGGACGCCCCGTTTAGATAAATTAGCAGAAAGAGCCGTTGTTTTTGAAAATTGTTATACGCCATATCCGCAGTGTATTCCAGCGCGGCAGGCAATGATGGCGGGGAAGTTTCCTAAAAACTGCGGTTGTGAAAAATTTGGCGATGATTTAGCGCCGGATTATTTAACTTTTGCCAAATATTTATCAGAATATGCTTATATGACCGTTGCCTGCGGTAAACTCCATCATACTGGCACGGATCAAATGCAAGGGTGGATTAGCCGTATCGGTAATGAAATGCACGTGAGTCAAGTTAGGCAAAGAGAACCAGAAGTTTTTCAGCAGGTGGTTCCAAATAAAGACCAAATTCGCTGGCCAATCGCCAAAGAAATAAAACGGGCGGGTATTGGCAAAGCCTATCAGGTGGTATCGGATGAATATACGGTACTGGGAGTTAAAAATTTTATTCTGGATTATTTTAACAGTGTGTATTATGATAAGCCCAGAGGAGAAAGGCCGCTGCTGTTAAAAGTCAGCCTGACGCAGCCGCATTATCCTTATACCGCCAAAGAGGATTTGTTTCACTATTATTTAAATCGCGTGCCGGTGTTTGTCAACCAGCCGCTGAGCGAGCATCCCTTTTTGCGGACGAAAAGTTTGGCGGCAGGAGAAGTTACCGAACGAGAAATAAGGCGCTGTACAGCGGCATATTATGCTATGATTGAATCTGCCGATCAATTATTTGGCGAAGTGTTGGATACGCTAAAATTGGTTGGTCAGGATATAGACGACTGGATTGTGATTTTTGCGTCTGATCATGGGGAGATGTTAGGCGAACATGGCGTTTGGATGAAGCAGAAATTTTATGAAGCCAGCGTGAAAGTGCCGTTTTTTATTCGTTTTCCGCGGCAGTTTTCAGCAAAACGCATAACGGAAAATGTTAATTTATGCGATATTTTTGCAACTTTATGTGAACTGACTGGTTTACCGGTGCCGGACGGCTTGGACAGCCGTTCCTTACTGCCGCTGCTAAGGGGCGAGCGGCGGCAATGGGCGGATAAGTATCAAAATAAAACCATTTCACAATATGAGGGCGGCTGCTTAATGATTAAAAAAGATCAACTAAAATACCAGTATTACGGGGCTGATTTGCCGGAGGTTTTATTTGATTTGGCTAAGGATTCACTGGAGAGGAGGGATTTTAGCCAAGAACCAGAGTATCAGGCAGTTATGGAGCAGTTCCAAAAGGAACGAATCGAACTCGGATTTTAAAAAGCTGCCAAGAATTAGCAGTTATTTTCGTAAAGAAAAAAATAAAGGACTGATAAGCAAGAAGCAATGAATGGAGAAGAGGATGAATCATGAAATTAAACGATATTTTGCAGGAAGATTTAACGATTGAGCAGCTGCGAGCAAGGCTTAGCCAGCGCCGGCAGGAAATAGAACGGCAGCGAGGCATAACGGTCAAAGAGCAGGCGGCGGCACTCAAAGCTTTTTTTCCAGAGCTGGCAGCGGAAACGGTCAAAGCAGCGGCGTATGGTATGGCTGGCAAGGTGAAGCTGCCAGGAACTGGCGGCCAGTTTCAAACCACGCTTAGTGGCGGGCAGTATCCGGCTTGGCTGGATAATAAGTACCAAACCAATGAATATCTGTGGCAGCTAAACCGCATGGACTGGTGGCAGGAATTGCTGGCGGCGTATGCGCTGACCGGCGAAGCCGCCTATGCCCAGAGAGTAGTGGCGGAAATGCTGGACTGGATTGAGATCGTTCGGCGGCCGGTGTTAAATCCTGCCGATATGGCGGCGATGGAGCAAGCTTTTCACAGCCTGAGTCCATGGCGCACGTTAGAAGTCGGAATTCGGCTGCATAAGAGCTGGCCGCTGATTATGGAGCATTTGCTTGATAGTGAAATCTTAGACAATAAAGCTTTGGAGAAGTTTGTGCTGTCCGTGTGCGAGCAGGCGGAAGTCTTAGCCGAATTGACGCCGCATTTCTTTCCCAAGGCCGACCATAATCATTATGTCATGGAAAATTTGGGCTTGTTGTGGGTCAGTTCTTATTTTCCAGAGTTGAAACAATCTGAAAAATGGCGGAGGCAGGCGGAGGCAGAACTGGAACGCTGCATTAGGGTTCAAATGACAGATGACGGTGCTCATATTGAGGGCTGCCCGATGTATCATAATGGCTGTATTCGCTGGTTTACGCTGGCGCTTTTAATCGCTCGCGACTTTGGTCGGGATTTTTCCGAGGAATATAAAAGAAGATTGGAAAAGGGGCTGGAATACAGCATGTACGCATTTCGGCCAACGGGCGAAACTGTGCCGTGGGGGGATTCCAAAGCCAATCAAACGGCGGTTATGGCTGGATTTTACGGCTATTTGGCTTTTGGCCGGAGCGATTGCTTAAATCTGCTGGCTAAGTATGTCAGCCGAGATGTGTTTTGGAAGCAGCTGCAAAATCATATTTGGTTTTTACATGACTTTACCCAGTTTCAAGAAGCTTTGCAGGGAGAGCCGGAAAGTAAGCTGGCGCTGATTAATCATCAAAGAAAAGTAAAGCAGGCGGCGGCGCGCAGTTCATGGACGGCAACCGCGCATAGTTTGTTTTTTGGGGTACATACGCCAATCCATACCGGTCATGCCCATATGGATCCTTTGGGCTTTGACTATACGGCTTGGGGAGAAAATTTACTGGTTGATCCAGGGTATTTTACCTATGAAAATAATAAGGAAAGGGAGTGCTTCAAATCGCCCCAATGGCATAATACGATTGTAGTCAATGACAGTTATCCGTATGAATATCGAGGGGCTTTTAGCTATGGTCAGCAGAAAATGGGCGATATTTTACTGATGCAGGAAATGGCTGGCGATTTTGCGCTGATTGGCTATCATGACAATTATGCGCCGGTTCGGCTGACGCGCTGTCTTTTGCTGATAGAGGGGCGGGATTTGCTGGTTTTGGATTTGGCGGTGGGGAAAGCGCAAACGATTGATATTTATTATCACTGGGCAACGGAGCAGGTTACTCTGGGGACGCCGGTCATAGGAAAGTGGCAGGATGTTCATATGCAAATGGTTTACAGTAAGGGACTGACAGCGGAACTATTGCCTGCTTATTTTTCTAAAGAAACCGATCAAAAGCAGCCGTCTAAGCGCCTGCATTTGCAGGATAGACCGACAGCCGAGCAGAACCTATATGCCGCGGTTTTTCAGGCGAAACCCCACACATCCGCATTACCCCCACTATCCATTGAGATAATCCCAGCAGCGTCTGGTCAGGGTTTTTGGCAGGTCAATGTTGCGGGCGAAAAAATATACTCCATTCGCTGGGACGGTGGCAAGCGGATAAGCATCGAGAAAAAGTGAAGGGAATTAGCGCAGTAGTAACATCATTCTGCTTGATACGGAAAACTGAGAGGCCGGGGGGATTATTTGAATCCCCCTCTGCCTCGATGTGATTGCGGGCAGCCGCGAAATCAGGCTGGTTTTACCAAAGAAAGCTTTCGCCGACTCGCCCCTTCCATACTTCGGTGCTGCCGTAAAAGCCGGAGATGCGCGCCAGATTCAGGGCTTCCAGCTCCCGTTCCAGCGTATGGCCGGAGATACCGCTCCGGCCCAAGAGCATATTCATATTTTGCGGCAGCAGGCGGGAGACGATTTGATTATGAATCTGACCGGCATTTAGCAAGGCGGCGAACATATGGGCTTCATTGTCGGAGGTAATTGCCACCAAATAATGATGGGTCTGGTGACTGGCCAAAAAGCCGAACAAAAGGCCCATCGTCAAATTGCTGGAGGTTTGGTCATAGCCGTATAGCTCCTGGATCTGATCGATCCGAAAAACCTCCAGCCCGTTTTGATAACTAACGACATAATTCGGCGTAATATAACATTGACACTGCTTAAAGAAGATGGTTTCCGGCAAATTGATTTCTTCTAAGCCGTGAGCATATTCGGGATCGCTGGCATAGAGTTGGCGGGCCAACTTGATTTTACGGTCTTTTTTGGCCTGCTGTTTCAGTACGCGGATAAGTTCTATCAGGCCGACGATAAAGACGACCAAAAAGACAGCCAGCAGGATCCAGCTGGAAAAATCCAAGTGCCGCCAAAATTGTTCCCCGGTGGAATATTCCAAATAAGCGTTGCCCAGGTACTCGGAAGAATCGGTAATCGAATCGTCGCCGACATATAATTTATAATATTCATCGGACAGCTGGATGAAGTCATCAGACGGAACTTGCAGGTAGCCGTTTAGATGAAGCGGCGGCACGGTCTTATCTTCGGAATAGGTGGCGTCAATTAAATCCTTTATCCCGCTTTGTTCAAAGCCTTCTTTGGAGATGCGGAACATATAATCATGCCAGCCGTCGCTGTCTTGCGTGCTTAAAAATAAATACTGATTGCCTTCATCATCCTCGCCGAAGGATTGACTGGCGTATTTGGCATCAATATAAACATAGTCGCCGAAGGTATCGGCATCTATGATATTTTTTCCCATCCAGGCAAGTTTGACCAGCCATAGGCTAAAGCCGAGCGCGGCTGCCATAATCAGCACAAGAAAGCCAGCTCTGACGATGGTTAGGGCTTTTCCGGTTTTAAACATCTTTTTTTCCATAATTTCCTCCTAATTTTCCCCATAAAAAAGCGCGCTGCAACTTTTCGCTGCTCGAAAGCGAAAAGAGCACTGCTCCACAAGAGATTTATTAAAGTCACAATAAATTTTTCATATTAGTATTATAAAGGAATCGCCAGGCGGAGTCAATGGCGGGATGGCAGTTTTTTTTGTTTTTACCGGAAAATAATGCTTGACAAAAAGGGGCTGGCCATGATAATATACCAACGGTATATACCGATGGTATATTATGAAAGTACATACTTTTGTATATTTTGGGAGCTTTCTATGGAAAATTCAGAGACGAAAAAGAAGATTTTGGAGGTAGGGAAAAAGGAATTTCTGGAAAAAGGCTTTAAGGGCGCTTCCTTAAACCGCATCGTAGCAGAAGCGGGTTTTACCAAAGGCGCTTTTTATGGATATTACCCAGATAAAGCCGCTTTGTTTGAAGATTTGGTTGCGGAGGCAGCAGACGGACTTTTAAATCAGTTTAAAGCTGCTCAGGAGGCACATTTCAACTTAATAACAGAGGAGGAAACGGCAAAGAGCCGGGAGCTGTCGACCCAGTATCTGCGCTCTTTTGTAGGATATATTTACGAGCATTTTGATTCTTTCAAACTGGTACTTTGCTGTTCTGACGGGACAAAATACGAAAACTATGTACACGATCTCGTTGAGCTGGATGTCGCCCGTTCCGAACGATATTTCGATATACTTCGGCAGAAAGGGAAGCTGAAGGGGGGCGCCAGCCGGGAACTGCATCACATGATCACCAGTGCATATTTTACGGCAGCATTTGAAACGGTTGTGCACGACATGCCGCGGGAACAGGCATTTGAATATATTGAAGAATTGGCCAAATTTTTCAATGCCGGCTGGGAAAAGCTGCTGAGTATTCAATAGCTGACAGGATGATTGCAAACAGAAAACTGCTTTCGGGCGGTATCTTTTTTTTCCAAGCTAGGTTAGCTATAACTAACTAAATGATAGGAGCAGGAGGTTATTATGAATACACCAAACAGGAATACCGGATTGCAGACGAGAGACTTCATCTCCATTGGCATCTTTTCGTTGATATATTCTGTCGCTGCCTTTGTCATCGGCGGCGTAGTCCAGATGACGCCGGTAACTTTTCCGTTCATGCCGCCGGTAGTGGCGTTGTTTACCGGAACGATCTTTATGCTGTATGTTGCTAAAATTCCCAAACGCTGGGCGCTGACAATCCTTGGCATTATTGGCGGCATCCTTCTTTTGGTGACGGGAATGTTCTGGATGATGTCGGCGTTTTTTGTGATCTTTGGATTTTTGGCCGACTTAATTTGCGCGTCGGCGCAGTTTAAGTCCTTCCGCAGAAATCTTGCGGCGTATTGCGTGATGGCGCTGGCGCCGATGGGAGCATACGTCCCCATGGCCGTTATGCCGGCTCAGTTCGATTCGTTCATGAAAAACAAGGGCGACTTTGAGTCATTTTCGGCAGTAATCCACTCAATTGGCGCAAACTGGTGGGCGATTCCGGTAATGACGATAGTTACGCTGCTTTTTGCGGTGCTTGGCGGATTGATCGGCAGGAAACTATTGAAAAAGCACTTTGAAAAGGCGGGAATCGTGTAAATGAAGTTAGACCCAAGAACAAAACTATTGATTCTGGCAGCGACCAGCATTTCCGTTTTTTTGAATGGGAGTATTGTGATGGAGTGCGCTCTGGTGATGATTCCCCTGCTCCTTCTCTTTTTATCCGGGGAGGGAGAAAAAGCATTTCGTTATGCGGCGGTGTTTTTGGCTCTGCTTTTTGTCCAGTTGTTTTTAGTCCGTCATCTGCCGATTACCGTCGGCGGCATTCTTTATATGTTTGCGGTTTATATCAGAAAACTGATTCCTTGTTTCATGCTGGGCAGTTATTTGATCGCTACGACCAAGGTCAGCAGCTTTTTGGCCGCCGTCAGTCGCTTGCATTTGCCGAAAGGATTTACCATTGCCTTATCGGTTACGCTGCGCTATTTCCCGACGATGGGAGAGGAGTGGAATTCCATCCGGGATGCTATGGCGCTGCGGGGGATATCCGCGAAAGCCGGCGCCTTGATTCTTCACCCGATCAGGACGATGGAATATATCTATGTGCCGATGCTGGTCTCGGCCTCCCGGATATCGGATGAAATTTCTCAGGCGGCCATTACGCGCGGCATTGATCATGTCGGGGAGCGGAGCTGCCTGGAGGAAGTTCATTTCGGGGCCGGGGACATGGCGGCGGGTATCGTATACGCAGGAGTGATCGTCTTAATGGTGCTGGCGCCTTCGCTGGGGGTGATGTAGATTGATCAAGTTTGAAAATGTTTCGTATTCCTATGTCACTGGCCGAGAGGGCTCTATCCGTGATTTATCCCTGCACATCAATAAAGGCGAATGTGTGCTTTTATGCGGCGCCTCCGGCTGCGGGAAAACCACAGTAACCCGGCTGATTAACGGCTTGATACCACATTTTTTCACAGGCGCTCTGGCGGGCGAGATCCGGATAAACGGCCGAGATCCGGTGACGACGGACATTGCGCTTTTATCCGATTTGGTTGGCACAGTGTTTCAGAATCCCCGGACCCAGTTTTTTAACACAGATACAGACAGCGAACTGGTCTTTGGCTTGGAAAACCGTTCCGTCCCGCGGGAACAGCTTAGGCTCCGTTTAGAAGAACTTACCCGGGAGCTTCATTTGGAGCATTTGCGCGGGCGCAGTATTTTTGCTCTTTCCGGCGGCGAAAAGCAGAAAATTGCCTTTTCTTCTGTTTATGCCTCCGAACCGGACATCCTGGTTTTGGATGAACCATCTTCCAATTTGGATGCGGCAGCCGTGCAGGAACTTGCACAGCTGATTTCTCAGGCGAAGGCCGCGGGTAAAACAATTGTGGCTGCCGAGCATCGGCTTTGGTATTTAATGGACTTAGCCGACCGCGTGATTTTTATGCGCAATGGAATTTTAGAAAGGGATATGTCCATTGAAGAGTTCCGGGCCTTGCCGGCGGAGGAAATTGCGGCGATGGGACTGCGCTGCCGATGCCTTGATGAAGTCAAACTAAAACCGGCCGGCATATTTCATTCGGAAAAAACATTAGTAATAAAGGATTTGCATGTCCGGCTGGGCGGCCGGGAGATCTTAAAAGGACTCTCGTTTTCCGCTTGCGGCGGTGAGATCATTGCCATTGCCGGTGCCAACGGCGCCGGCAAGACGACGCTGGCCCGTACAATCTGCGGCCTGCAGCAGGAGTCGTCCGGCACGATATCGGTAAATGGAAAAAAACTTTCGCCGGGCAAACGGAAGCAATGCGCTTATCAGGTTATGCAGGACGTGGGGCATCAATTGTTTACAGACAGCGTCATAGAAGAATGTCGGCTGGGAATACAAAAACCGGATGAGGCGCAGATTGATAATGCCCTGAGCATGTTGGAACTGGAGCCTTATAAGGACAGGCATCCGCTTGCTCTTTCCGGCGGGCAGAAACAGCGGCTGGCTGTAGCTGTCAGCTTGATTTGCGGCCGGGATGTGCTGATTTTTGACGAACCCACCAGCGGACTTGATCTGGTCAGTATGGAGGAGGTTGGCAAATTAGCGCAAGAGCTGTCAAGGCAAGGGAAGATCCTTTTAATTATTACGCATGACATTGAATTTATGAAAACCATCTGCTCCCGTATTTTGATTTTGGCAGATGGTCAGATAGCCGCCGACCTGAGCGGGGAAGATCGTGACGAAGCGGAACGGATTTTATAAGGGAAAAACCGAAAAAAAAGAAAAAGGAGAAGATCTGCGATGGATGTACGAAATAAATTATTGACCGAAAGCCCATGGAAGCTGATGATCAGTTTAAGTATTCCGGCGATTTTGGGGCAATTTATTGTCGGATTGTATGCCTTTGTCGACTCGATTTACGTGGGACAAATGGTGGGTACGAATGCAATGAGCGCAGTGTCGGCTGCCTCGCCGTTTGTCCTAGTTAATAACGCGATTGCCGTCTTGGTGGGAATTGGTTCCGGCTCGGTGCTTTCCCGGGCGATCGGCCACAAGGATCAAAAAACGGTCGATAAGATTATGGGCAATCTGGCGTTTTTGGTGATTTTGTTGTCGGCGGCCGTAATGTTGATCGGAATTTTATGCGCTCCGGCTCTGTTGAAACTATCCGGCGCGCAGGGCGAGGTTCTGGAAATGGGCGTTTCTTATCTGCGAACGGTCTATTTAGGCTCCGTTTTTGTGAACTTTATGCAGGGCGCCAATATGGTGATTCGGGCCGAAGGACGGATGGGCACGGCGATGGGGATTATGGCGGCGGGGGCGGTTTTAAATATTATCTTAGACCCGGTACTTATTTTGCTGCTGCCTGACCGCGGTCCGCAGGCGGTGGCCATTGCAACGGTTATATCACAGTTTGTGCAGGCGGCGATAACCTTGTTTTATTTTTTGAAAAAAAGTCCGGTAGTGCGTTTCCATGGACTAAAACCGGCCAAAGAGCTAAATCCGGAGATTTTTTCGGTGGGAGTGAGCGCCATGCTGATGCAGATTATGATGCTGATTCAAATGACGGTTGTCTATAACACGGCGGTTCGGTTTGGCGGAAACGGTCAAATTGCCCTGATGGGAGCGGCGCAAAGGGTTATGCAGCTGGCTTTCGTTCCGATTTGGGGAATGAGTCAGGGCATGCAGCCGGCGGTTGGCACCAATTTCGGCGCCAAAGAGTACGCCCGGGTGAAAAAGCTGACCAATGTGTTTATCATTGGTTCTACTTGTCTGGCCGGGGTATTTTTTGTCATCATTGAAGTATTTTCAGCCCAGATCTTGTCGGCTTTTATCACCAATCCCGATATCGTTAAAGCAGGCTTATCCAATTTCCGGCTGATGTACTGTATTTTTCCGACTTACGGACTGCTGATTATGGTCGTGACTTATTTTCAATCGTTGGGCAAAGCCAAACAGGCCGGTTTTTTAGTTATCCTCCGCCAGCTGGCGCTGGTGATCCCTTTGGTTTTGCTGCTGCCGCGTTTATTAGGAGGAAATGTGCTGGGGGTATGGCTGGCTTTGCCGCTGAACGATATTATTATTCTGCTGGTGGCTGTAGGTTTACTGTTTAATGAATACAGGGAGCTAAGAATCGCAGAAAAAAGCTGATCAATAAATGAGCCTGACGGCCGGCGGCCAGATGTATGTCCATCGCCGATAACGGCTCAATATGCATAGGAATAGAAATTATCCAAACCGGAAAAATGGTGGGGATGATTTCTTTTTTTATGAGGACATCATGAATATCAATTGTGAAATTTTCCCCGATATAAAATTAATAGCTCCCTTCCGCTTCATCGTATTAAAACGAAGGTATGTCCTGCCGAGGAGTATTTTGGATGATCCGTCTGTTTATTGGCAGATGACTGGCCGCGTAAATATAAAAAAATAATAAAAATAAAAATGAAAAATCTTTACGAGTATACATCAAAAAATAAATATAAATTTATTAAAATTTTATATTTAAAATGAAAAGCCGAAAAGATTTTGTAAAAAAAATAGAAAACGCCGGAAAAACTTTATTAAATGCTTACAAAAAAGTAAGAAAAAATTATAAATTTCATACAAAAAATAAGGAAGATAGTTGTAATTTTAACAAAGGTGGACTATAATATATACATATCGGTCGGTACTTTACCGAAGCGTATAAAAACTAACACAAAGTCATAATGGAGGGAAAAAATGAGCAAAAGATATGTAGTAGTAGGCGGAGTAGCGGGCGGAGCATCAGCAGCGGCCAGAATTCGGCGGATTGATGAAAAGGCTGATATTCAAATTTATGATAAGGGGCCGGATGTATCGTTTTCCAACTGCTGTCTGCCTAACCATTTAAGCGGTGAGGTCAAGCACAGCGATGATTTGGTGCTATATGATCCGGTTACTTTTAAGAAAACCTTTAACTTGGACGCCAAGGTTAATCATGAGGTGGTTAAGATTTTGGCGGATGAACATAAAGTCGTGGTCAGGAATGTAAAAACCGGCGAAGAGTTTCAGGATTCCTATGATTATTTGATTCTTTCTCCCGGAGCAGAAGCGATTCGGCCGGCATCAATTAAAAACATCAACGCCAAGAATGTGTTCGTCATTAAAAATGTCCAGGATATCCGCGACATCGACGCCTTTTTGGAAACCCATGAAGTTCAAGATATCTGCGTGGTTGGCGGCGGTTTTATCGGGGTGGAAGCAGCCGAATGCCTGAAGCATTCCGGCAAGAATATAACCTTAGTCGAAGCAGCTGATCAGATCATGGCGCCGTTTGATTATGATATGGTGCAAATGCTGCATAAAGAGCTGTATGATAATAAGGTAGAATTGATTTTATCTGATTCAGTGACCGAGATTACGCCAGAAGAAGTCATTTTAAAGAGCGGCCGGAAAGTAAAGGCACAGTTAGTCATCATGGCTATCGGCGTAACGCCGGATGTGGCTTTCGCCAAAGAGTCGGGCGTTAAAATCGGCGAAACCGGCGGCATCGTGGTTGACCATAATTTCCAAACCAACTTAAAGGATGTTTACGCGGTCGGCGATGCGATTGAAACCTTTAATTCCATTACCAAACAAAAGACGCGGCTGCCGTTAGCAGGGCCAGCCCAAAGACAAGCCAGAAACGCGGCTGATGGCCTGTTTGGCAAATCTTTCCAAAATAAGGGCGTGATCGGTTCTTCCTGTATTCGGGTCTTTGGCCTGAACGCAGCCAGCACGGGTCTTAATGAAAAGGAATGCCAAAAGCATGGCATTGATTATCGGGTAGCGTTTGTGATTCCCAATGATAAGGTTGGCTTAATGCCGAACGCCAATCCGATTCACTTTAAGCTGGTCTATGAATATCCGAGCGGCAAGATTTTGGGCGCACAGTCGATTGGTAAGGGCGATGTAGTTCGGCGGGTTAATGTCATTGCGACCATGATTACCATGAACGGTACGCTGGAAGATTTGAAAGAACTGGAACTGTGCTACGCGCCGGCCTTCGGCACGGCTAAGGACGCTGTCAACTTTGCAGCTCTGGCGGGCTTAAATTACTTGAACGGCGTTTATGATCAAGTACCGGTTACCAAGGTCAGAGAACTGGTCGAAAAAGGCGAATATATTTTAGACATCCGGGGCAAGGGTGCTTTTGACCAGTCGCATGTTAAGGGGGCGGTCAATATCCCGATTGAGGAAATCAGAGAGCGCTACCATGAGATCCCGAAAGACCGGACGGTTTATGTTCATTGCCGGACTTCGTGGAACAGCTATTATGTCATTCAGGCCTTAAAGGGCTTTGGCT
>CAUVDV010000041.1:0-16414 GCA_963550755.1 uncultured Lachnospiraceae bacterium | reverse complement strand
AAAACATATACACTTATATTACTAAGTAAGGTTATTAAGTAATCGAAAGGAGTGGCAAGTATGAATAAGAGCAATACGGTAACTTGTTCCTTTTCCATGGACAGAAAACTCTATAATGCCTTCAAGAGCATTATTACTCGTAATGGTGAGAATGTAAAAGGCAATATCATAAGGTATATGCAGAATGTAGTTAATTATGAAATACCTAACGCAGAAACGATTGCGGCAATTGAGGAAGTTCAGAGAATGAAGGAAGATCCTGCGATTGGCAAGACTTACAACAATGTTGATGAAATGATGAGGGACTTGCTTGATGTATAAAATAAGACCCTCGGTAAAATTTCAAAAAGACTTAAAGAGAGCGCAGAAAAGAGGCTATGATATTTCTTTGCTGACGAATGTGCTTAATCTCTTAGCAAACGGAGAGCAAAAATACGGAAACTTAAAAAAACACTTGCCAAAAATACTGCTATCTGGTATTATAGTTGCAGCGGGAGGTTAACTCAGCTGGTAGAGTGTCACCTTGACATGGTGGAAGTCGCAGGTTCGAGTCCTGTACCGCCCAGAAAAAAAGAGCGAAGTTTTTGGAAACTCTGCTCTTTTTTGTTTTATCATGAAAAATAACAAAAACTATTTACTTGCCGGCGGAAATTCGATATAATAAATAAGGTTATTAAGGCTTTAGCGCGTAACTACTAAATGGGGTAAGGAAGGTGGCTTAATGTGGCAGAAATGCAAGTAAATTTGGATCATTATTTACCGCTGCGGGACGTTGTTTTCCGAAATCTGCGGACAGCAATCCTCCGCGGTGATTTTCAACCGGGTGAAAGACTGATGGAAAATCAATTGGCGGACAGAATGGGCGTCAGCCGGACACCGATTCGAGAAGCGATTCGCAAGCTGGAGCTGGAAGGGCTGGTGGTCATGATTCCCCGCAAGGGCGCCGAGGTGGCCAATATCACTGAAAAGGATATTAAAGACGTGCTGGAAGTACGGGCGACTTTAGAGGGGCTGGCGATTCGGCTGGCTTGCGAGAATATGCAGCCGGAGGATGTGGAGCGCCTGACTCGGGTCAACCAGGAATTTATTCAGGCGGTGACCAATAAGGAAACGGATAAAGTGCTGGAATGGGACGTGGCTTTTCATGACATTATTTTTGAGGCCTCCGGCAATGATAAGCTGATTCAGATTTTGAACAATTTAAGAGAGCAAATTTATCGTTACCGGATGGAGTATATCTATCATATTGCCGATCATAGCCAGCTGGTGGCCGAACATTTGCGAATTGTGGACGCGCTTAAAAACAAAGAACCGGAACTGGCGACGACATTGGCGGTCGCGCATGTTCAGGTTCAGAAAAATTCGGTGATTGAGTATACCAAAAAAAACAAAAAAGAAAGATTACGATAATTTTTCCAAATAATTCAGGATCCTTTGTTTGGAAGAAGAAGTCATATCCTGAACGAGGGCGGTTAAAACCTGCAGAGAATTAGTGTCGGACTGAGCCCGGTAAAGATCAGCCAGCAGAAAGTAATGCTGACAGATATCGGACTTTAACCGGACGGCTTCTTCCAGCGCGGCAATGGCTTCTTCCACCTGACCATGTTCATTCATCAAAACGGCATATTCATAAAGAAAGTTTAAAAAAGCCTCATAGTTTTCTTCCGCTTGGGCGATAACCGGTTGATTGGCGGTACCGAAGTTCAGGCGTAGGTCGGTGTTGCTCATGCCGCTTAGGGACAGCATCGGTAAGCCGGCGCTGCTGCGGATTTGTTTTTCCAGGGTCTGGTATTTCTCAGCGGCGGCAGGGGCGAGCGTTAACGTCGGGAAGGATAGGCGGGAAATATTAGGGCGAAAATACAGTTCCGCCGGGATTTCTTTTTTGCGGACGGCCAAAGAGCGTTCTTCTTTGCCCCAAAAGGCTTCCCTTTCTGCCTCGTGTTTTTTTTGCCGTTTGCGCAGGTTATGCGACCAAATAAATAAAAAAGTCAGGAATAAAATAAAAAAAGAGGGTATTTTAAAATCAAAATTCGTTATCATAATAAAAAAATCCTTTCCGGGGCGCTGGCCGAAAGGAGCCGGCCGGCAGAGTATATTTTCCGGCGGACAGGCAGCGAAAAAGTACCCGAACAGCCAGAAAAGCTTGCGGCAGAGAATTTCTGCCGTTTGTTATAGTATATATCAAAAAAAACTTTCTGTCAAAATAAACTCAATTTTTTATGCGCGGTAAAATCAAGGCTGCCTGCGGGCGGAGCGGATTGCCTGGGCGGTGATTTTTTGTTCGCCGAAAGCTTTATTCGGATGGGAGATTTGCCTTTTATGAGGCGGAAAAATTGAGGCATAAAATGATAGAAAAGAAAGGAGTGTCCCTTGTTTTACAGTCGAAAAGTGCAGAAAAGAATCGCCATCGGGATTGCGGTGGTGATGGTGTTAACGATTGTTTTGTCTATTTTGGCGCCGTATTTATAAAAAATTATTTATTGACGAGGATTATTGGCGGCGCCGGCCGGAAATGAACCGTAAGGGATGAGCTTAGGGCTGCCTCAGGGCAGACGGAGAGTAAAGAAAAAGCGCCGTAAATTGGAAAATAGAAAAAGAAAGGGCTTGATTATGAAAATCATTCATACCGCTGATTGGCATTTGGGAAAACTTTTGGCTGGGATTTACCTGCACGAAGATCAGGCATTTGCTCTGCGGCAATTTTTCCTTTTTGTGCAGCGGGAAAAACCGGATTTAATTCTCCTATCGGGTGATATTTATGACCGTTCCTATCCGCTGGTGGAAGCGGTTCGGCTTTTAAATGAATGTTTTGAGCAAATCCTTTTAGAACTGAAAATACCGATGGTAGTGATTGCCGGTAATCATGATCACCCGGAAAGACTGGATTTTGGCAGCGGCTTGATGGAAAAATCCGGTCTTTATTTGCGGGCAAAATTAAGCCGGAAAATCGAGCCGCTGGTCTTTGGCGACGAGTTTGGCCGGTGGGAGGTATACCCGGTACCTTATGCCGATCCGGCGGCAGTGCGGGCGCTTTATGAGGACGATGGGATCCGGAGCGCCGAAGAGGCGATGAGCCGAATTTTATCGCCGATCGCGCAAAAGATTCGGGCAGACAAAGAAGCGGCCCGGCGGGAAGGTCGGTCGCCTAAACGCTATATTGCGATGCTGCATGCTTTTTTTGCCGGTGGGGAAGATCCGGAGCAGTCGGATTCCGAGCGGCCGCTGTCAATTGGCGGAGCGGATCATATTTCCGCAGGACTCCTGGATGAGTTTGATTATGTTGCCTTGGGGCATTTGCATCAGCCGCAGAAAATTGGCCGGGAAAGTGTGCGCTATGCCGGCTCCCTGCTTAAATACTCTTTTTCCGAGGCCAATCATCAAAAATCGCTGGTGGTTTTGGACTGGCGCGAGCAGCTGACGATTCGGCTGGAAAGTTTGCCGGTTAAGCGAGATTTGCGCATCGTTCAGGGAACGCTGGCGGAAATCTTAGCGCAGGGACGGCAGGAGCAAAGTGAGGATTATGTGATGGCGATTCTGACCGATGGCCAAATATTACTTGACCCAATGAGCGATTTAAAAGCGGTTTATCCTAATATTTTAGGCTTGGAGTACCAAAAGAAACAAGAAATAATCGGCGCCGGAACAGAGCAAAGCGGCCAGGCGATCAGCCGCAAGGATATTTGGCTGTTATTTTCCGAGTTTTTTGAAAACGTGACCGGTAAGCAGCCGGATCAGGAAACTTTGAAACGGTGGCGGAAACACGGGGAAAGGGGCGGCCATGAAACCAATTAAGCTCACAATGACTGCTTTTGGCCCATTTGCCGGCAAGGAAGTAATAGACTTCCGGCAAATGGAGAAAGAGCCGGTTTTTCTGATTTGCGGACCGACCGGAGCCGGTAAAACCATGATTTTTGATGCGATCGCCTATGCTTTGTTTGGTGAGGCCAGCGGCGAGGAAAGAAAGCCGGAAGAACTGCGCAGCCATTTTGCGGATGACGGCCTGTTGACGGAAGTAGAGCTGATTTTTACGGTCAGGGGGCAAAACTACAGAATTTACCGGCAGCCCCGGCAGTGGCGGCGCAAAAAATCCGGCGAAGGAGTAACGGAAGTTGCCGCCAAAGCGGAACTTACCTATACGGATGCCGGCGGTGAGACTTGGGTATTTACTAAGACTTCTGAAATCAGCGAAAAAATTAAGGAAATTTTGGGACTGGGGGCGGATCAGTTTAAACAGATCATGATGCTGCCGCAGGGAGAGTTTCGCAAGCTTTTAACGGCTAACAGTAAGGAAAGAGAAACGGTTTTGCGCGATATTTTTGACGCGGCCAGATATTTGCAGTTACAGTTAGACTTAAAGCAGGAAAGCGATCGGTTGGAAAAAGAAATTAAAGAAATAAAGACGCGGCAGCAGCAGTGGATTTTACAGTTGCAGGCGGCGCCGGAGGAAGAAGCGGGATTGGCCAAGCTTTTAGTCAAAGAGGAGATTGACCGGCCGGAGCTGTTTGCGGCCGTTACCTACCAAAACAAAAGTGATCTTCGCCGGGCGCAGGTGCAAAAAGAAAATGCGGGGCAGTTAGCCGGCCAAGTTCAGCAAAAGAAAGAAATGCTTTTTTATCGGCAGCAGGAAAATGAAAAATTATCGGAACTGAAACGCGTGCAGGCGGATTTGCTCCGACTGGACGCCCAGACCGAGGAAATCCGGCAAAAAGAAGCGGAAGCGGAAGCCATCCGGCGGGCACTGGCGCTAAAACCCTATGCTGAGAGGTGTCAGGACTTGGAGCGGCAGGTACGAGCGCTGGCGGCGGAAGCAGCGGAGCGGGCAGCGGAGAGTCAGGCGGCGGAAGCGCAAAAAGAGAAATTGGAAAAACAACAACAGGCGATTCATTCCGAAGAATATAAGGCGGCGCTGGCGGCGGTTGAGCAGGAACTGCAGGTCTTACGCCGGGAGATCCCGGCGCTGCAGGCGCTTTTATCCCTGCGCGAACGCTATAATCGGTTGAAACAGGAAAACGCCGCTCAAGAAAAGAAGGTTCAGGAATTTACCGTCCAAAAAGAGAATTTGCAGGCCAAAATCAAAGAGCTGCGCCGGGTTTTAGAAGAAACCGAAGCAAGCGAAAGCGCCAAAGCGGCGCTGGAGCAAAAAATCGCTCAATTTTTAAAAATTAGGGAGATTGGCCGGACAGAGGAAAATTGCCGCCGCCGGCAAGAGGAGAACGAAGCGGAAAGGCGGAAAGCAGACGAGCGCTTGGCGGCGGCGGAAAAGCTGTATCAAGGCGAGCAGGATAAGCTGCGGCATAACCATGTGCTGGCGCTGCGTCAGGATTTAAAGGACGGCGATATTTGCCCGGTTTGTCTGGGAATTTATCAAACGCCGGCCGGCGAGACGGGACAGGCGGAAACGGCGGACTTAAAAAAGGCCGAACAGGCCAGAGAGAAAGCCCGTCAGACACGGGAAGAGGTGCTGAAAACGCAAACGGAGCTACTCACCCAAAGCCGGCTTTTGACTGAGCAGGCGCTGACAGAGAGCGGGATGGGGAGCTTAGATGAGGTTTGGCGATATATAAAACAAATGGAAGCGGAGCAGGATGAAACCCAAAAGCAAATAGCGGAATATGACCGGCAAGTTCGGCTGCGAACAGCCGCCAAAGAAGAGCTGAAACAGGCGGCGGCAGCTGAGGAGAAGCTATTGTTCATGGAAAAAGAAATGACCGCCGACTACCAGCAAAAACAGGCGGAATTAAACGAAGCGGCCGGACAGGGTAGGGCTTTAAGGGAATCTATTTCAGCTGAATACCGGGAAAAAACCTCTTCGGCAGCAGTTAAGGAATTGGAGCAGCGGCAGATAACGCTGGAAAAAGAAAAAAACGAGGCCGAAGCCCGACGAGAGCAGATAGAGCAGGCCTACCGGCAAAGTCAAGTCCTTTTGGCACAGGTGCAGACAGCCAAAGCAGAAACGGAGCGGCATAGCCGGCAAAGACGGGCAGAATGGCAAAAGGCGCAGGCTGAGTTTCAGGCCGAGCTGACAGCACAAAGCTTTGCCGATGAAGCCGCTTGGCGGCAAACTGCGGATAAAGCCGGAACAGAAGAGGCGCTGCGGGCTGAGGTTAAGGCTTATGGCGAAGAACGGCTGAAAAAGACGGAATCAGAAAAAAGGCTGCGGCAGGAAGTAACAATTGAAACGCCGCACCCGCTGGCGCAAATGGCAGAAGAAATTCAGCAGCTGGAAGCAGCCAGAGCGGATGCCGAGGAGCAGGCGATTTTGCTCCGCCGCCGGGCCGAAGAAAATGAGCGGCTGCTGAAAGAATTGATTCGGATGGAGCAGGAGCGGGAATCTGAGAAAAAAGAATATGCCGGTATTTCCGTTTTAGCCAAGGCAGCCAATGGAGAAAATGGTAAAAAATTAACCTTTGAGCGTTATGTCTTGGCGGTTTTTTTAGAAGATGTGCTGCGGGCGGCCAATTATCGGCTGGCCAAAATGACTGGCCGCTATACCTTGGGAAGAAAGGAAGAAGTTACCCATGCGGGCAGGCAAAGCGGGCTGGAAATAGAGGTTTTTGACGCATTTACCGGTAAGGTCAGGAATGTTAATACCTTATCCGGCGGCGAGGGTTTTAAGGCGGCGCTGGCGCTGGCCTTAGGCTTATCGGAAGTGATTTCGGCTTACGCCGGCGGAATTGAGCTGGATATGCTGCTGATTGATGAGGGCTTTGGCACACTGGATCCGGAGTCACTGGATTCGGCGGTGGACTGTATTTTGGAGCTGCAGGCCGGCGGCAAGTTAATTGGCATTATTTCGCATGTGGCGGAATTAAAAGAACGGATTCCGGCTAAACTGGAGGTTCGGCAAACGCCGCAGGGGAGCTACACCAAATACCGGATCGGCGCAGCGGACGAGGTGTTTTAGAAAGGAAGAAAATGGAACCAAAAAAGAAAATGGCGGTCTTTGACTTAGACGGCACGCTGTTAAACAATGATCGGGCGATTTCCGCACAAAACGCGGCGGCATTGGCGGACTTGGATAAAAATGGTTATGAAGTGGTTCTGGCCTCAGGCCGGCCGGAGATTTTAATGCGGGTGTATTATTTGGGACTGCCCTTTATCCGTTATGTGATCTCTTCCAATGGCGGGATTATTCGGGATGTCAGAGCGGAAAAAATCATTCATCACCAGCCGATTAACCCCGACGCCATTCAAAAAATTATCGCAATTTGCGACCGGACAGGAGCGGAGTGTGATTTGTATTCACATGGCGGCATGAGCCAGATTCCGACCGAGGCGATTGATTTGGAACTAACCGATGAAATCGTGTTTAACTTTAAAAATCATATTTTAAAAGACCGGGAATTAAGTAAATTTCCCTGCGAGAAAATATTTATCACGCAGAGAGATCCGCTCAAATTGGAAGCGCTGCGCCAAGAGATTACGGCGATGGTGCCGGAAGCAGAGATCACGCAGTCGTCTTTTCAGGCACTGGATATTATGGCTAAAGGTGTCAACAAGGGCTCGGCGGTTAAATGGCTGGCGGAAAGCTTGGGTATTGAGCGGCGGGCAGTGGCCGCTTTTGGCGATCACTTAAATGATTTGGAAATGCTGGAATACGCAGGAATCTCGATTGTGTGCAGCAACGCAGCTTCGGCGGTCAAGCAGGCGGCCGGGCATGTGCTGGCCGAGTCCAACCATCAAAGCGGGATCGCGGTCGGGATTCGCCGCTATTTGCTGGGAACGGCTTAGACTGGCGGGAGCTTGCCATTATTTTTTAGTAAGTTCAGGCAAGCATTCGCAATTCGCTTGCAGCGAATCGCTCATGTTTGCGCTCGCGCAAATGGATAGTTACGATTGATATGCCTTTGGAGAGCAAGCTCTCCTTAGCATATCAATCATAGCTATCCGCTTGCCTGAACTTGTCGCAAATATCTTTTGACCATAGGCGGAGAATATGGTATACTGAAGAGTAAGAAAGCGGCGGTTGTATCGGTCGTTTTCCCGGCCGGCAGTTAACAAAAAGAATTATGCCGGCGGGGGTGGTTTGGCCGGCTGGTCAAGGTGCGGCGTTTGAATCGGAAAAATAGAAGAATAGGGAGCTTTTTTTAAGGATTCGTCTCAAAAGGAGGGACCGGACATGAAGATAAAGGGAATCGGCGCGAGCGACGGTTATTCGATTGCCAAGGCCTATAAGTTCGCTCAGGCGGAAGTAGTGGTGAACCGGCAAACGGTGGCGGACGCGGAAGCGGAGATTAAAAAGCTGGAAGCGGCGCTTGAAGCCAGCCGGCTGCAGTTAGTCGAAATTATGGAAAAAACCAGGCTGAACTTAGACGAAGAACACGCGGCCATTTTTGATGCCCATATTCAAATTTTAACGGATCCGGAGCTGACCGGCGGTTCGTTTGATATGATCCGGCAGGAAAACGTCAACGGCGATTTTGCTTTTCGCGAAGTAGCCAATACCTTTATCAGCATGTTTGAGACGATGGAAGATGAGTATCTCCGGGAAAGAGCCGCCGATATGAAGGATGTGTCCAAACGGGTGCTGTGCAATTTCCAGGGGATTGTGATTCAGGATCCGACTCAAATCAAGGAAGAAGTTATTATCGTGGCTAAGGATTTAACGCCCAGTGATACGGCGCTCTTGGATAAGCGCTTTGTCAAAGGCTTTGTCACCGATATCGGCGGCCGGACCAGTCACAGCGCGATCATGGCCAGAACGCTGGAGATCCCGGCAGTAGTCGGCACCCAGAACGGCTATGAGCAAATTGACGACGGTCAAATTTTGATTTTAGACGGTGTAAGTGGTTCGGTTTTGACGGAAGCACCGGCCGAAACTCTGGCCGAATACCAGAAAAAACGTCAGGACTGGCTGGAGCAAAAGGAAATGCTGAAAGCCTATAAGGATAAGCAAACCTTAACGGCTGACGGCTGTCATGTCGAGCTGGCGGCCAATATCGGTTCGCCGGAGGACGCACAGGGAGCGCAGGACAACGGTGCGGAAGCGATCGGCCTTTACCGGACGGAGTTTCTGTATATGGGCAACACTCATTTCCCAACCGAAGAGGAGCAGTTGGCAGCCTACCGCGCTGTGCTGGAAAAAATGGGCGATAAGGGCGTGGTGGTCCGAACGCTGGATATTGGCGGCGACAAAGAGTTGAGTTATTATGATCTGCCGAAAGAAATGAATCCGTTCTTAGGCAACCGGGCAGTGCGGCTGTGCCTGAGTGAGCCGGATATTTTTAAAACCCAGCTGCGGGCGCTTTTGCGGGCGTCGGTTTATGGTAATTTAAAGATTATGTTTCCAATGATCGCAACTTTGGATGAGTTCCGGGCGGCTAAGGAAATTTTGCTGCGGGTTAAGGAGGAACTTGAGCAGGAAGGACATGCGGTTGGTGCCTTTGAACTGGGCATTATGATTGAAATCCCGGCGGCGGCTGTCCTGGCGCATGCTTTTGCCAAAGAGGTCGATTTCTTTTCGATTGGCACCAATGACCTGATTCAGTATAGCTTCGCGGCGGATCGGATGAATCAGAAAGTGTCTTATTTGTATCAGCCCTATCATCCGGCACTGCTGCATTTGATTAAAAATGTAATTGACGCGGCGCATAACGAAGGGAAATGGACCGGTATGTGCGGCGAAATGGCTGGCGAGCTGACAGCGGCGCCGTTGCTTTTGGGGCTGGGTCTGGATGAGTTCAGCATGAGCGCTTCGTCGATCTTAAAAATTCGCCGGCTGTTGTCGGGCGTAACCAAAGAGCAGTGCCGGGAACTGGCGGAAGCGGCTTTGCTTTGCACTACGCAGGAAGAGGTTACTTCTTTAGTGAAAGATTTTATGGCCAGAAATTAAAGACTTTTTAGCGGGTCGGTCAAAGATACGCTTAGGGCAAGGCGCACTTCCCAAGGGAGTTTTTAGCTGATGATATTGGCAATCAACGTGGTTATCACGTTATAATTTTAGATGATAAAAAGGAGAATAAAATGGTATCACAAACAGTTGTAGTAAAGAATAAAACAGGCTTGCACGCTCGTCCGGCGGCATTATTTTCTAAATTGGCAAATACCTGCCCCTGTGAGGTATTTGTGGAAAAGGACGGTAAAAAGATTAACGCCAAGTCTATTTTAGGCGTGCTGTCGTTGGCAATCGTAACAGATAGCGAGATTACGATCATTACCGAGGGCGAAAACGAAAACGAAAGCCTGACGAAGTTGGTAGAGTTTATCAATACTTTGGAGGAATAACAATTGGCCCCAAGCCAAGCCTATCAATATTGACAGCGTTAAGCTAAGGAACGCACTAAGCAGTCGCAGAAAGCGCTGACCGCACGTGTTGGTCTAGGGTGTTCGTTTCGGAGCAAATAAGTAAGACTGGTCAAAAGTTTTTTGGCTTTTGGCCGGTTATTCATGTCTGCCCTTTGGCCGGCTAAAGACCGGCAGGCGAAAGCGGAGGGAGCGAAAATCCAAGCTTTATGGGAGAAAAAATATGATAAAGGATTTGATCCAGCTTTTTTGGGTATTTTTCAAGGTCGGCGCCTTTACCTTTGGCGGCGGTTACGCCATGCTGCCGATCTTGCAGCGGGAGCTGGTGGAAAAAAAGAAATGGGCGACCGATGAGGATTTGGCGGATTATTACGCGATTGGTCAAACAATGCCGGGGATTATCGCTGTCAACACTGCTACTTTTGTCGGTTACCGGCGGCAGGGCATCATTGGGGCAATCGCAGCCACGCTGGGCTTGGTTTTACCGGGAGTTACCATTATTATTTTGCTGGCACGGCTGATTTCCGGCTTTTCTGAGCTGCCGCAGGTGCGTCACGCCATGGCCGGAATTAAGGTGGCGGTCAGCGTTTTGATTTTGGAGGCTTTATTAAAGCTGAGAAAAAGCGCTCTGAGTGATTGGCCGGCGGGGCTGATCTTCTTGGCGGTTTTCGTCGCCGCTTTATTTTTTCCGCAAATATCGCCGGCAATTTTGGTATTATTGGCCGGCGGCAGCGGAGCGCTGCTGCTTCGCCGGAAGGGAGCGGACAAATGATCTATTGGCAGCTCTTTTATGAATTTTTAAAAACTGGTTTGTTCGCGGTCGGCGGCGGGCTGGCAACTTTGCCCTTTTTATATGATATGTCGCTCCGAACGGGATGGTTTTCCACCGATGACCTGACCAATATGATCGCGGTATCCGAATCGACACCGGGGCCTTTGGGCATTAATATGGCGGCCTATACCGGTTTTTTGGCCGGCGGGATTTTGGGAGCGGCGGCGGCGGTTACGGGTTTGATTTTTCCGTCGGTGGTGATTATTATTTTAATTGCCCGTATTTTGGAAAAGATGAAAGGCAATGTTTGGATAGAGGCGGCTTTTCGCGGTCTGAAACCGGCTTCTTTCGCCTTAATCGCCTTGGCCTGGCTAAATGTCCTAAAACTGACCTATCATCCGGCCAGCTTAGTGGATGAAGCGCAGGCGGCGGTCGCGCCGTTTTTTTGGCCGGGACTTATTTTGGCGGCGATTTTGTTTGTGATTTTGCGTAAAACGAAGGCGCATCCGATTTTGATTATCATTTTGGCGGCGGCGGCGGGAGTGATCTTTCGATTTTAAAAAATAGCAGACTATCCATTTAATTTCTAAATAGAAAATGTCGATATAAAAAATGATAGAGATGGCTTGAGCGGTGTTTCCGCTTCCGCTGATCGAAACCATTTTAAATGAAAAATTGAGGAAACGGGAAATCAGGGAATTTTTTTCGGATCGGCTTAAGCCAACCAAAAGCGCAGCTGAAAAAACGGGAGTTTTACCGGGAAGAAGAAAGCAAATTATTTACGGGAAAGAATATGAAGGAAATTTCAACCATATTGCAGTGGATTGCTTTTTTATTACAGGCGGTCACGGCGCTTGGCTGTCAGCAAGCGGATATTACGGTGCATCATTACCGGCAGCAGATTTATTTACTGGAAGCGGATATGGCGAAAGGAGCAGAGATTAGGAGCGGACTGGCTCAGGATTCGGTTTTTGGCTTTGAGCGGCTGGGAGCTTTGGCGCAGCGCCATCAGGCTAAGGCGGCGGTTAACGGCATGTTTTTTGATGATTTGGGGAGTCCGGCCGGACTTTTGTGCGAAGGCGGCCGCTGGATTCGAATCAGCGACATTGGTACGCCCTGCCTGGTGATTGATCAAAAGCCGTCCATTCAGGAAATAACAGTAAAAGCCTTCTGGCAGGCCGGCCCAATCGGCGGTCAGATTTATTCTTATAATACCGGTGCATATGAGGGCTTGGTGAATGTATTTACAGCTGATTATGGTGGGACTAATCGAGTTTTTCGACCGCAGGTGACGTACCGAGTGGCGGGCGATAAAATAACCGGCCGCTATATTACGGCCGAGCCGGTAGCGATTGACGATGGCATTTTGGTGACTTATTTATTGCCGGAAGATACCGAAACTACAGAACTAAACTGGCAGCGATTGCCGGCGGGCATTCCGGTTTTTAATCCGGGAGAGGAAATGGTGATTCGCGTGCAGGCAACCGACTCGGCCGGGCGGGAAATCTTTCCCCGCCATGTTTGTCAAACCGGCGGCTGGCTGGTAAAAGCGGGGGAAGTCGTCGCCCGGGAGCGGGAGGATTTTATTGGGTATACCACTTCGCTTCAGCCACGGACGGCAGTGGGGATTAATCAAAAAGGGAATGTTATCTTTTTAGTAGCCGGCGGACGGCAAAAAGGGGTAGCGGAAGGCTTGACCGGCAAATGGCTGGCGGAAGTGCTGACCGGGTATCAGGCGACAGAAGCCGCTTATTTGGACGGTGGGGCTTCATCGATGCTGTGGCTGGAAAATGGGCTGGTCGGTTATCCGGCCTATCCGGATATTTTAAATGGCAAGGCAATTGCGCACGCGATTTTGTTAAGCAGAAAACGGTTTAATCATTAGAAATGATTTGAGGGAAAAGAGTATGGAACAAATAATGGGTTTGATTTCAAAAGCTAGTGTTATTTTGGCATTTGTTTTTATTTCCACCCTGATCGGTAAAAATTTTATAGTTACTAAGAGCCGAAAATGGGATTATACGCCGTTTGTTCAGGGTATTATTTTTACGCTGTTTATTTTGATTGATATTCAAACGCCTTTTGTTGGCAGTAATAACATCAGCTATGACGCCCGCGAGGTGCTCTTTAATTTGGCGGCGGCCGGATATGGACCGATTACCGCTACGATCACGGCCGGTTCGACTTTTGTTATCCGCTGGCTGCGGGGAACAAAAGGGACGGAGATTGCCCTGTGGGGAATTGCGCTGGTTTATTTTTTGGAGATGGCATTTATCTTTGTTTTGCGGCGGCGCAAACTGTCCTTTAATGCTGTTCGGGTTTTTTTTATGGCTTTATTAACAAATCTGATCAGTGCCGTGACCGTTCTGCTGATGGCCGGTCAGGACTGGCGAAGCGAAATTGAGCCGGCGCTGACTTTTCTTATTGCTTATCCCATTTTTACGGTAGTAGCTTTTAATATTATGCAGTATATCAGAAACCGAGAGGAACTTTTGCATGAACTATCGGAAAGAGATAAAACGCTTCATCAGAAAAATTACCAGTTACAGTATGCCAATGAAGAACTGCGCCGGAACGAGCTGCATTTTCGGACGATGTTTTATTATTCCAGCGAAGCTATTTTCTTATTGGAGAAAGATTTGATTTCCGATGTGAATTTGGCGGCGAGCAAGCTTTTGGAATATGAGGAAAAGGAAGAATTGCAAGGCAAATCGCTGTTTTTGTTTATGACCGAACTGCAAAAGGATGATCAGCCGGCCGAGATTTATATTGAGGATATTTTCCGGCAGCTGACGAGCGGAACGGCGGTGCAGACGGAAGTGGCGCTGCGGACTAAAAACAATGTGGAGCTTTTTTTAGAAAGCGTTTTTATTGAAATTGAACTAACGGATAAAAAATATGTTTATATGTCGGCCCGCGATATTCGGGAGAGAAAAAAGCAGGAAAAAGAAATTTTGTTCAAGGCTCAGCATGATGCCCTGACGGAGGTGGCTAATCGTCAATGCTTTAACGAAACGCTGAAAAAGATTGACGCGGACGAAAGCAATTATCCCATTGCCTTTCTGATGGTTGACATCAATGGATTGAAGCTGACCAATGATATTTTTGGCCATTCCCGGGGCGATGAGTTAATTGTTAAAGTGGCTCAGATTTTAAGCGGCAGCTGTCGCGGCCGGGACTTAGTAGCGCGAATCGGCGGCGATGAGTTTGCTATTTTGCTTCCCAATACAGATGAAGCCGTGATTAAAGCAGTGATGAGCCGAATCAGCCAAAGGCTGGAGCGGGAAAAGATAGAAACACTGCCGTTGTCGGTAGCCATGGGCTGCGCGGTTAAGGAGAATGCGCAAGGGGAAGCCATTGATGCGGTTATGGCGGCGGCTGACGAAAAAATGTACCAGGACAAACAGGCAAACCGTCAGGTTAACGCCCGCCGCTTTTTACGTGGTGTTTTGGAAAAATTATATCAAATTAGCCCGTGGGATCAAAAACAAACGGCGGATTTGGAGGCTCTGCTGGCTAAAGTAAAGGATTTACCGACACTAAGTCCGTCCGTTAGAAAAGAAATTAGCCAATTAAGCACGTATTTGAACGTTGGCAAATTGATTTTGGCTCAGGACGAGTGGGAAATGCAGGGCAATGACCTTAAAGACTTGCGTTTTCCCCAGAAGCTAATTGAGAGCAGCTATTCCATCCTGCGCAATGTCGGTGAGATTGACACTTTGGTGACGGCCGAATATCTGACCAGCGTGAATGAAGCTTGGGACGGCTCAGAAGGCCGGTTAGACATTAGCGGCAAGGAGATTCCGCTGGCGGTCAGAGCTTTCCGGATTTTATTTGACGCCTATTATATGCAGGCGCAGCATTTGGAGCGGGACAGCCGTCAAATCAAGGCAGATATGATGGCCTTGGCCGGCCGGCGCTATGATCCGGAACTTTGTGAAAAAATGGTGAAATGTATTGTCGAGTAGACGGTTCGGGTGTTTATGTCAGAAAAGGGGCGGTTAACAAAGCTAATAATAGTATAAAATGGATAGTCAAAACCATAAATTAAGTATAAAATTTATGAAAAAACAAGGAAAATTGCTTGACAAAGAAAAAAATAAGTGATAACATAGAAAAATACGACAGTGGGGCTTTTTGCTCTTTTTTGCGTTGTCAGAAGACTTGTTTTGTCTTGGGACTGGCAAAAGAGCGGTGGCGGCTGGGAAAAGGAGAAGTCCTTGAACCGGAAAGCTGGAGCTCCGCTTTATCATGTTAATAAGCCAATAAATGCCAAGGAGTGAAGCGACAAGATGGAAAAAAGAAGAATTAAGCCGATGCATATTGGCGACGGATTGCGGATGACGTATTCAAGGCAGAAAGAAGTTTTGGATATGCCCAATCTGATCGAGGTGCAGAAAAATTCCTATAAATGGTTCTTGAATGAAGGACTAAAAGAGGCGTTTCAAGACATTTCTCCGGTTGAAGATTATACCAACAGCTTATCATTAGAATTTTTGGATTTTAGCTTCAGTGATGATCCCAAGTATACGGTGGAGGAATGTAAAGAAAGGGACGCGACTTACGCCGCTCCGTTAAAGGTCAGAGCCAGACTTTACAACAAAGAGAAGGACGAAATCAACGAGCATGAGATTTATATGGGCGAGCTGCCGCTGATGACCGAAACTGGTACTTTCGTGATTAACGGCGCGGAAAGAGTTGTTGTATCACAGCTGGTGCGTTCGCCGGGTATTTATTATGCGGTTAAACATGATAAAATTGGCAAAGAGCTTTATTCCTGCACAGTCATTCCTAATCGGGGCGCTTGGCTGGAGTATGAGACAGACTCTAACGATGTTTTTTATGTCCGGGTTGACCGAACCAGAAAAGTGCCGATCACCGTTTTGATTCGAGCACTGGGTATTGGCAAGGATTCGGAAATTATTGATTTATTCGGCGAAGAGCCGAAAATTTTAGCCAGTCTGGAAAAGGATAATTCCCGGTCCTATGAAGAAGGCTTAATTGAGATTTATAAAAGAATCCGGCCGGGGGAGCCGCCGACGGTAGAAAGTGCGGAGTCCCTTCTTAATGCTGTCTTTTTTGACGCCAGGCGCTATGATTTGGCGCGGGTCGGCCGCTATAAGTTTAACAAAAAACTGGCTTTTGAAAACCGAATTGTCGGCTTGGTGCTGGCGGAAGATGTGGTTGATACCCAAACCGGCGAGATTGTAGCGGAGGCAGGTACCGAAATTACAAAGGAATTGGCTAAGGAATTGCAGGATTTGGCGATCCATGCTGTTTATGTGACGGCGGAGAATCGCAAAGTTAAGGTTTTAAGCAATTTATTTGTTAATATTAATAAATATGTCGATATTGACGCCAAGGCCGCCGGAATTTATGAAAGAGTGTATTATCCGGCGC
>CAUVDV010000040.1:0-16717 GCA_963550755.1 uncultured Lachnospiraceae bacterium | reverse complement strand
TGATATAAGTTTTCATTAAAATGTCTATCCTTTATTTTTTGCATATTATATCCTTATTATAATTCACTCCATATTTTTTAATTCTATCAGCTGGACATCCTCCATTACATATTTCTGAAAATCCACACAAATCACACTTTTTATTATTAACTTTATTCTTATTGATAATATTAAAAACAGGGTCATTATCCCAACATTCTTGAAAATTTTCCCCGTTGACTTTTTGATATGTTTTTAGAACTTCAGCGGTACACCAATTTAATCCTCAGCAACTAACGCCCTCGTCTTACTCTTCCACTCGGTAGCAGCTTTTTAAGTCAATTAACTCCTTCATCCGCTGCAAATCCGCCATTGCTTTTTCAAAATTACTCTGCACCAACTGATGCGTAATGATGATAATGCCGGCCTGTCCCGTTTGCTCATGAAGCTCCTGTAAAATATTTTCAATACTGATTTGATAGCGGGCAAAGACCTCGGTAATTTTATGCAGCACGCCAATTTCGTCCTTAACCACCAGCCGCAGGAAATACTTGGCTTCCATCTCCTCGGCGCTTTTCATCACCGCCGGCCGATTCGGCCGCCATAAGCCCTTGCCGCCTACGCCCATTTTCCGGTTCCTGGCGCTTTCCATAATATCCGACACCACCGCCATGGCCGTCGGCATCTCGCCCGCGCCCGGTCCGTAAAACATGGTTTGGCCGACAGCACTGCCGTACAGGTAAATGGCGTTAAACTCATTTTTGACCGAAGCCAGCGGATGCGTTTCTTTGAGCAGCGTCGGCTCAACCGATATTTCCGCTTTGCCGTTATCCTGCTTAGCCACGCCAATCAGTTTAATCACATAGCCAAACTCGCCCACCGCCCGAATGTCCTCTAAGGTCACGCCGGAAATGCCCTTGACCTTCACATCCTCCAACTTTAGTCCCATTGAAAAAGCCAAGGATGCCAATATCGTCATTTTCCGGGCAGCGTCAAAACCCTCGACATCATTGATCGGATCCGGCTCGGCAAAGCCAAGATCCTGCGCCTGTTTCAGCGCCAGCTGATAATCCAGTCCATTTTCCGCCATCTGCGTCATAATATAATTGGTCGTACCATTGACGATGCCCATCACTTTATAAATTTCATCAGATGCCAAACCCTGCACTAAGCCCCGCAAAACCGGAATCCCACCGGCCACGCTGGCCTCATAGCACAAATCCGCCTCGTATTCGGTGGCCAGTCGGTGCAGCCGAACGCCATGCTCAGCAATCACATCTTTGTTGGCGGTCACCACTGACTTGCCTTTTTGCAGCGCCTCGGTAATATATTGATAGGCCGGTTCCAGACCGCCCAAAAGCTCAACCACCACATCAATTTCCGGGTCATTTACAATCTGGCTGTAATCGGTCGTTAAAAGTTCAGCCGGAATTTCCAGCTTTCTGGCCTTGCTGATGTCTCGAACCAGAATTTTTTTAATCGTCAGCTCGCCATTGATCTGCTGCGCGATCACCTCCGCACGGTTAGTCAGCAGTTTATATACACCTCCGCCAACCGTGCCCAGCCCCAATAATCCTATCCTAATCTTCAATCCTGTCCTCCTATCTGACAACCCAGTCAATCTCCGTTTCTCCGTGTTGACGCAAAAATTCATTGGCTTTGCTAAACGGCCTTGAGCCAAAAAAACCTCGGTAAGCCGATAGCGGCGAGGGATGCGCCGATTCCAAAATCAAGTGCTGCCGCCCGGTAATCAGGCTCTTCTGGCGGCGGGCATCATTTCCCCACAAAATAAAAACCACCGGTTTTTCCCGCTGATCAAGCTTACGGATCACTTCCGCCGTAAAGGTTTCCCAGCCCATGCCCCGGTGCGAAGCCGCGTGATAGGCTCTGACCGTCAGCACGGCATTCAGCAGCAAAACGCCCTGCTCCGCCCAGGCGCTTAAATCGCCATGCGCCGCCGGCGGAATCCCTAAATCATCCTCTAATTCCTTGTAAATATTGACCAAAGAAGGCGGAATATCCACCTCCTTTGATACGCTAAACGCCAAGCCGTTCGCCTGCCGGTCATTAAAATAAGGATCCTGCCCCAAAATCAGCACCTTCACGTCCTGATAAGCCGTTTTATGAAAAGCCGAATAAATCTCCTGCATCGGCGGAAAAATTTTCCGGCTGCGGTACTCCTGAATCAAAAAGGAACGCAGTTCTTGATAATACGGCTTTTCCAGCTCCGGCTGCAATATGGCCTGCCAATCATTATGAAATATCTGCTTCATGCTAATCCCCTGTTCCTTGCGTATAACCTGATTTTTACCCGCGGCTTTATGCCGCCCAGCGCAAAGGCGCTGCCATTGGGCGGAGCTGCCCCGCCAAAAGGCTCGGCTTTGTTTTAAACGAATCAGCTTGCCCTTTTGCGGCCGCCCCGCAAAAAGCGCGCCGGCATATGGGAAAGATGAGTTATTTATTTTTTAATTTTGCAAGCGACGCCCGCACTCTTTTTAAAGCCTCGTTTTTGCCCAATATTTTCAGGATCTCAAACGCGCCGCCAGGTGTTGATTCCTGACCGGAAACTGCGATCCGCAGCGGCCACAGCATCATGCCGGTCTTAATCTCATTGGCTTTTAAATAATCCATGACTGTATTATGAATCGTCTCCTGCGTCCAATCCTCGATTTGCTCCAGCACCGGCACGATCTGCTCCAGCATGGCCAGAGCTGTTTCCGGATTGGTTTTCATCTTCTTATTGGTATAAAGCGCCTCGTCAAACTCCGGCATTTCCTTGAAAAAGGCCAAAAGCGCAGTCGTATCGTTTAAAGTTTCCACTCTGGTTCTGGCCAGGGCCGCCATAAACGGCAAATCCAAATCAGGATTATTATCAAAATAAGCCTTCAGCATTGGCTCCACCTTTTGATAAAAACTTTCATCGGACAGCTTTTTAATATATTCGCCGTTTAGCCAGCGAAACTTTTGCATATCAAAAACCGCCGGTGATTTTTTTATCTGATGATAATCAAACTGCTCAATCAGCTCTTCTAAGGACAGGATCTCATTTTCATCCTTCGGGCTCCAGCCCAAAAGCGCTACGAAATTGATGATCGCTTCATTTAAAAAGCCCTGCTCCAGCAAATCCTCATAGGAAGAATGGCCCAAGCGTTTGCTCAGCTTCTTGTGCTCCTCATCGGTGATCAGCGGCACATGCACATAAGTCGGAACCTCCCAGCCAAACGCTTCATACAGGCGGTTATACTTGGGCGAACTGGATAAATACTCATTGCCTCTGACCACATGACTGATGGCCATCAGATGGTCGTCCACCACATTGGCAAAATTATAGGTCGGATAGCCATCCGACTTAATCAGGATCATGTCCTCCAATTCACTGTTGGGTACGGTAATGTCGCCGAAAATCACGTCGGAAAAAGTGGTGGTGCCTTCACTGGGGTTATTCTGGCGAATAACATAAGGCTCGCCGGCCGCCAGCTTGGCCTTAATCTCCTCCGGACTTAAATGCAGGCAGTGCTTATCATAGCGGTACACTCCCTTTTCCGCCTCCTGTTCGGCTTTCAGTTTCTCCAACCGCTCCTCGCTGCAAAAGCAGTAATAGGCTTCGCCTTTGTCAATCAACTCTTTGGCGTATTTTAAATAAAGCCCCTCTTTTTGCCGATCGCTCTGCACATACGGGCCGTAGCCGCCGTCCTTATCCGGGCCTTCGTCATGCTTTAGTCCGGCAAAATCCATGGTTCGGTAAATAATATCCAGCGCTCCGTCCACCTGCCGGACCTGATCCGTATCTTCAATCCGCAGCAAAAAATCGCCGCCGCCATGCTTGGCGATCAAATACGCGTATAGAGCCGTTCTTAAATTGCCGACATGCATTCTGCCAGTCGGACTGGGTGCAAATCTGGTTCTGATTCTTTGATTTTTCATTTCCTTTCCCTCTTTTCTGATGATATTTTCCATTTTACTATAAGGCCTGTTTTTTTTCAATGGTTTTATCGCCTTCCGTTTTCGGTTTTTCAAAAAAAAGTAAAATTGTACTTACGGCATCTGTCAGACGGGATTGGAAAAAGTACGGGAATCATTCTGAAAAAGAATGATTCCCGTACTTTCATAATACCTTTTTAGATGTATATTGCAGTTTTTCTATATCATATACGCTTACTGATACACACTCAAATAGGTCAGGATTAAAAATTGCAAGGTTATACCCGCCTGGATTAGTTGTGCTGTTGTATTCAATCCCATCATATTCTTGCTCTCCGTTATGTTCGATGCTTTTGATAAAATCAACAATGTATTGTGTGGGAACATAGTCCAATGTGCTGTCACTTCTGCGCAACGATTTGCTCATTTCAGTGTTTAATTTTTCAAGATATTGCTTGTTGATTGCGTGGTCAAGATATTCGAAACCATCAACAAACGGGCTAATCTCCGTTATAGCACGAAGATCCACCACCGTAATATCATGCTTTAATCGAAATGTGCCGACACTTACAAAATCAAACACCCCAGCACGCACTTCATGCAAGGTAGTATCAACATCACTTGCCACATAAAGGCAAGTAATTCCTCTGGCGTTAGCCCTACCTTCCGAACTTTTACCAGCAGGGGGTGCTGACATTTCACTTATTGGATATCCGGTTTGTTCAGAAATTCTTGCACGGTAAAATAAATCCCCAGTCTTGTAAGTTTTACGGATAAAAGAGCAATATTTTTCCAGAATATCAAAATTTATTAGCTTTGAATGATATCGGTTCTTTGTCTTAATTTCAGTTACAAAGGCATCCCAATCATTGTTTTTTAATAAAGCATGGCTCTGTAGATATACATTATCATACAACTCTGGAATACCAACAGTTCCATTCAAAATTTCCGGGACATTTACATATAATTCATGACAAACCGACTTTAATATCTCATAAATCTGGATTCTTGGAATCTCTGAAAAAATATTCCATCGTTCTTTCAGATCATCAATCAAAGATCTGGTTTCGGCTTTGGGATAGGTGTCCGGAAGGATGGTAGAAGGAGTGTAAATGTTTAACAACTCTTCAAAATAAGGAGTTAATTCGCTTTGGGTGTCTGTGTCATATAGGTGCCCCTCTTTATGATGGCATACGGGACATTCTCCCTCATTCGATGCAGATACGGCGCAAATAATGGATGCAATTTCCTTATCATTAAAGCAATACTCACAAAAAATCATATTTCTACCCCATTCAAATACTTGCTCATCAGTTCAAGATGGTGCATAATTGAGTACTTCTTTACAACACCTAATCCGGGGTAGGTATTATTGTGGTAGGCTGCTTCAAATTCCTGTATTCCTACAGTATTTAATTTTTTGGTTCTATTCCACTCAACCAACTTTTCAACTGCTTCTGCAAATTTTCTTGCCGGGTCAGAAATATCATCATTAGAATCAGAAACAAAGTGTGCAATTCTCAAAATTTTCTTTTCATCAAAGTACACTATATGAATTGCTACGGCGTACGGAGCAAATCCCGTTTCGCTATATTCCTCACCAACAACAGAATAATCAGCGAAACCTTTATATCCATCATCTGCATAATACAGATGGTCAGAAGAAAAGAATTCTGTTTTTATATTTGAGTAATCAATATTTCGTGTTTGCTTTGGAAAATGGTCTTCACACATAACACGATTGGGGCGAATTCTTCTTCTGAAATCACCTTTGTCGGGTATCACATTATACAAAGGGATGTTATCTCCAATTACTTCTTCGTAGTTATCCACATATTCCGGGTTGTTGCAAAGCAAAAGAAGGGAGTTGATTGAGATTCCATTTTTTGTAGCAGATTCAATATCAGCAGATAACTTTGGTGTCACATAAAAAGAAGAAATAATATTCACATCTTTAAGCTGATTTCTGGCTTGCTCACAGATTTTAGCGTTACTTTCCTTTTTCGAACCCTTAACCCAAGAACCTACTTGCGGATTGCGAATGACAGCAATGGATTTGCCAGCTTTTATAAAAGAATCTACAGTTTTTGTATAGGTTGATGATACTTTTACTGGCTCTATAATAGGGATTATTTGTTTACTCAAAATACCGTTGCTAACACACTCACGGAGAGCCAAAAGCTCAAATTGACGACCTCGCAAAATTGGAAAATACACAATATCCTCCTATGTACTTAAAAAGCGACATAATTTTACGTAGTCACTTTTCCTGTAATTTGAAAAATAAATTAAAAACTTCAATTCATACGGTATTTTTAAGTATTCAACAACATCAATTTTTGCTCGTAATTTTAAGGCTTGGACAAACATTTGATAAGCTATATCTGTTGGCAATGATTCGAACATTGCTTGGCACTCTCTATAATACTCAAATTGCGACACATCTGGCAACAGAGCGAAATACTTAAGCAAGATTTGCTCATACTCATTTTTGCGCAAAATCTTAAACATAATTGGTTTTAAAAGCATCTCGCCATATTCAATTGGCTCCTTGCGTACACTTAATGTTCCTTTTTTTGTCAATAAACAGATTCCTGTTGGAGAATTTTGTAGCCTTTGCTGTACACTATCAAAGTTCTTTTCTGATGTAACAACAACTACTCTTGAAAAAGCTTTATAATAATCTTCAATTTGGCCGTCAAGGCGATCAAAATTATCCAATGCCGTTTTTATCTCGTATACAACAGCTTTTCCGTTTATTAAAATGAAGTCAGCTTTGGACTTTCCAACCGGAACCTCTGTTAATGCCGTCGTAGTGCGTGGACTATGGACGCCGAGTAATAGTTTGTTCAGTAGAGTGTTTTTATAATAATATTCATTTTGGTATTCTTTTTTTAGATGTTGGTAAATTTCGCTAATACATTCTCCATTGGTTTTCCCAGTAGGATCAACGATATATCTACGAATTGCTGCTATATATGCCGGACTTTCCCCATCATCAATTACTTGCTTAAAGGTGTTTCGAGTAAAGAACCGGTTAAGCAATATTGAATTAGCATTGTCCACTCAAAACACCGCCTCTCTACAAATAGAATTATTGTCTTGTTGGTTTTAATGCATTCGATGGGATCAACCAAATCCGGCTTACTTGTATTGCTCCTTGAATACGATTTGTTTTGCAAAGAATTTGAACTTGCCGTTCGGTAATTTTCCATTTCACGGCAGTTTCTTTCACCGTCATATAGTTTTCCATTCTGCACCTCACAAATACAATAAACCATGATATATTATATTCGTTCAAACGAAATTTGTCAAGATTTTCTGCTTGAGTTTCCGCAGATTTATCCCGGGGGGGATTTATCCCGGTGGTAATTTTTCAAAAAAACATATCTTTATTGATATAATTCTGTTGTCAAATCTCATAAAAGACATTATAATAAATTTAGTCCAGCTTTTCCATAACTTGGTTGGGCGCTGTTTCGCCCAAGGAATGGGCATAAACTCCGCCATGCGGCGAGCGAACGGCAAAGCAGCCGGCACCAGAACAGGCGGCGCTTGGCAAAGATGGAGCTGCAAACCGGAAAAAACAAACAGGAGGGGAATATGATTCGGCGAGGCTATCTTTTCGTTTTTTTCTGTGTTTTTCTGGTGTCCTGTGTTTCAGCAACCGAATCCCTGCCGGTCAGCTCGATCCGTTTTACCCCGCTGAACTTCCCTTACAGTAATTTAGGCGAATTTACCCTGTCCGATGCGCAGCACCATAAGCAGCTTCAGCTTTTCTTAGCCGTTTTTAATGATACCTTTTCCCATGGCCGGATCGATGACGAGGCCGACCTGCCGGGGCTCCCTCATACCTTCTCTTTACAGCTTTTTTCCGGCACCGTCCTAACGGCCATCTACCGTTTGTCCTTTGACTTTGAACAGGATATTGCTTTTCTGCAAAATGAGCGGCATATTTACGCCGTCGCGCCGGAGGATTTTCATCAGATCATTGAAACCGGTTATTTTAACATGATCTTTCGCAAAAATCACGCCCCGACCGCCGAGTTTTATTTAAACAGCAAGGATATCAAATATTCCGTTTCCGGTACCTGGAACTATGAAACTTACCAAAACAATTTTTTATCCTATCAAATCAACAGCCAAAAGGAGCAGGCGACCAATTATATCGTCACCGGCGCTGATTTTCATTTGACTTATGTTTTTGCCGAAAAGCCGCCGGATCATGTCTATGAAACCATTTGGAGCGACGGCCAGACCGTTAAAAATCACACCCGGCTAAGCACAAACAGCCTGGAGATCCCGGTGCAGGAAGGAGATTACACCTATGAGATAGAAGCGGTTTGGTCCGATCCAGAGCTGCCTTATAATGCTGTCTTAAAGTATGTTTTTCAAATTGAGGTCAATTATCCGCCAAAGGTCAAATTGGACCTGACGGCGACCGCCGGCTTTTTGACGGCGGTAACGGTGGAAAACTACGATCCCGGCGGCCGGATCAGCGTCAGCTCGCCTTTATGGGAAAATGAAATCAGCTTGACCCTGATTAACGGGAAATATTATGGTTTGCTGCCGATTCCGTTAAATACGGCCGCCGGCGCGTATGAACTGCTGATTGCCGGCAGCAACAGCAGCGAAACCCTGCAATATAAGGAAAGCTTAACCGTTTCGGCGCCTGCGGCCGGTATCGCCGCTGTCAGCGCTAAAAACGCTGCTCTGCTAAGTAAAAAGGCCGCCGCCGATCCTTATTACCTGGCGATTGCCCAAACTAACGCCGGCACATCGCAGGGCGAAAAACTATGGCATGGCAATTTTACTTATCCGGCCGCCATTGCCGTTACTTATATTTACGGGCAAAAATTGGCTTATCGTGATTTCTCTTATCAGCCTTTTTGCCAGATTTATGCTTTTACCGGCGATGCTGAAATCTTCGCCGCCGCCAGCGGCATTGTCCGCCTGGCCGAACAAACGCCCGATCTGGGAGGAACTGTAGTCATCGACCATGGGCTCGGCGTCTTTAGCGTTTATTCGGAGCTATCCGAGCTATCTGTCAGTGCCGGCGGCTATATTTTTGCCCGGCAAAAGCTGGGACAATGCGCCAAAACAGAAACGGTGCCTACTCCGGCTTTTACTTACGGCGTGATCGTCAACGGCTATTATGTCAATCCCCGCGCTTTTTTTGAACATGACCCGATTTCCTTTTACCGCTAAAGAAAAGCGCTTGCTCAGAACAATTGCGTTAATCAATGCTTTAACTATGTCATCATTATAATAGGAGGTTCCTGCATGAAAACCAAGTTCACCAAAAAAGAATTAAGCTGGATCACTTATGATTGGGCTAATTCCGCATACTCTATGGCTGTTACATCAACTATCCTGCCGATTTTTTACACCAATGTAGCCGCCAAGAGTTTAACCGCCGCCGAAAAGCAGTATTATTGGGGAATCTCCAATACCATTGCCACCGTCCTGGTGGCGCTGCTGGCGCCGATTCTGGGTACGATCGCCGACTATAAAGGCTTTAAGAAAAAGTTCTTTTCCGCTTTTCTGGCCATTGGCCTGCTTTCCACCGCCGCGCTGTCCTTAGTCCGGGAAGATAATTATATCTTTTGTCTGACCATTTACGTCCTGTCCGTTCTGGGCTTCGGCGGCAGCAATTTATTTTATGACTCTTTCCTGACTGACGCCACGACCGAGGACCGCTACGATAAAGTATCCACTTACGGCTATGCCTTTGGCTATATCGGCAGCTGCATCCCGTTTGTCATCTCGATTGCTATTATTATGAAAGCCGACGCACTGGGTCTGACCACTTTGCTGGCAACGCAGATCTCCTTCTTAATTACCGCCGCCTGGTGGCTGGTTTTTTCGGTGCCGATCTTAAAAAATGTCGATCAGCAATATTATGTCGAGCCGGAAAAAAATCCGGTCCGCTCCTCGCTCCGCCGCTTATTTAATACTTTAAAGAAGATCCGCAGTTACCGCAATATCGTCTTGTTTTTAATCGCTTACTTCTTTTATATTGACGGCGTCCATACTATTATCAGCATGGCTACGGTCTACGCCAGCGGCATCGGCATTTCCAGCAATACGCTGATGATCGCGCTGCTGGTCGTTCAGATCATCGCTTTTCCGGCGGCCATCATTTTCGGCCATGTCATCAATAAGTTTTCCGCCAAGATTTTGCTGACAGTCGCTATCCTGGTCTATGTGCTGATTACTTATATCGGCTACCGAATGACAACGCCGGTTCATTTTTGGCTGCTGGCAGTGCTGGTCGCTACTCAGCAGGGCGGGATTCAGGCCATTTCCCGTTCCTCTTTCAGTAAGCTGATCCCCAAGGAAAACTCGGCTGAATTTTTCGGATTTTTCAGTATCTTTGGTAAGTTCTCGGCGGCAATGGGACCAATGCTTATCGGCGGCGTCGGCTATTTGACTAATAATACCCGACTCGGCGTACTGAGCCTGATTCCGCTGTTTCTTCTGGGACTGGTTTTCCTGCTGAAGGTGGATTTTAACGCCAAACCGGAAGCTGTCAAAGAAAAATAATAAAGTCAGTTATTCCCGCGGCTATTGTTTAATACCGGCTCAATTTCATGAAAGGCTTTTTGCAGGCGCGGATCGTCATACGTTTCCAGCGCCGCGCTCAGCAGCTTTTCCGCCCGGGCGTAATCCTTTTCCCGGACTGCGGCCAGCATATCCAAAATCACGATATATGCGCCGTAATGCTTTTCCGACCGGTATTTTTGAAAAAGCGGCTGGCTTTCGGCGTACAGCGCCATGGCCTTGCCATACTGTTTGGTTTCAAAATAGCTCATGCACAGGTTGATATGATGGGCGGTATTGGCGGCCGCTCCTTTCAGGCCTTTGGCGGCCAGCTCCTCCAACATGGCTATGGCTGTGTCAAACTGCCTCATATCGACATAACCGGCAGCCAGGTTCAAGCTTAAGATATCGCGCAGGTTTTTGCCTTTAGCGGTTTTCAGCAAAGCCTCCATGCCGGCGATATATTCCCGCTGCTTGCCGGCCGGCAAAAGCGCGGCCAGCCGGCGCACCTTATGCATGTAAAATAAATTGTAAGCCATATTAACCAGCGCCGCCCCCAGGATGACCACCGGGGCGGCGATCCAATAGCCGCGCTGAAAGGCGGCGCTGTCGATCCGCAAAATCCGCTGCAAAATCAATAACGCCACGCCAAAGCCAACCCCCAAGATAATTATTTTTCCAGCTCGTTTCATTTGTTTTTCTCCTCCTGCTCCTTCATTTCGTATTTTCCGCTCAGCTACGCTGAAAGCTCCCTTTCCCTCAGCAGCGGCTGGCCGTCGTTTTTTCCGGCTTTATTCCGCGTTTACAAGCAAAACCTAGCTGGTGTCTTTTGTGTCTTTTGTGTTTTGGTTTCGTTATTTTCCGCTATTTTTCATTATTTTCAGCTTTTAACGGCTTGCTTTATTTTACCACATTTTCCGGAGCGTGAAAATCACTATTTTTTTCGGCCGCCTTGTTCTAAGTTCGGTCAATTTTGTTTTTATCCAAGCTCATGTTATTTCCTCCGTTCTAAGTGATTTTTATCTTTGTTTTTTCCTGATGTCCTGCGCTGATCGGCCGCCCGGCGGCACTCTCCGGCTTAAGGCAGCTCCCAGCGTTTACCGTCATTTAAAGCCTGCCGTCGTGCGCCGGCAAAAAGCTTTGTCAGCTTTTCCCCGCCGAAAAAAAACTGCCGCAAGCGCGCCCCAAAGCTATGAACGGTTATCGGCCGGGCTTTTCCCTGGTCTTTTTTAACTCTATCCCCTGCGTTCAAGCAAAAAGCACAGCCTTTTCGCAAAGCGAAACGGAAAAGATAAACATCGGAAAGCTGAGCAATGAAAAAGCAAAGGCCATATTTCAGCCTTTGCTTTTCGTTTTGCTTCATTCTACCAAACCGGGATAGAAGAACCTTTGGTATCATCCTCAATAATCTTTTTCACCGCGTCGGTATGATAAATGTCAATAATCTTTTTAAACTCCGGCCGGTCCTTATCGGCGCTTCTGGCAGCGATTACGTTTACATACAGGTTGCCGCTGTTTTGATAGTCCTCCAGTACCAGCGCATCCTGAGCCGGGATATAGCCGGCATCGGTCGCCACGCCGGAATTAATAGCGGCCAGCTGAACTTCATCCAGCGCCGGCGGAATATTGGTAGCGGCCAGCTCAATCACCTGCAAGTTTTTCGGATTTTCAGTAATGTCTTTAATCGTCGGCAGTTTTCCGACGGCGTCATCCAGTTTAATCAAGCCCGCCTGCTGCAGCAGCACCAGTGCCCGGCCGCCATTGGTTACGTCCTCCGGAATCGCGACTTTAGCGCCATCCGCAACTTGATCGATTGAGGTGATTTGCTTGGAGTAAAGACCCAGCGGAGCAACCACCGTATCGGCAATGGCTTCAATTTGATAGCCCAGTTCCTCCACCTCTTTGTCTAAGTAAAAATGATGCTGAAACGCGTTCAAATCCAGTTCGCCGTCGTTTAGCGCGGCGTTCGGCAGGTTATAAGCGTCAAAGAAAACCAGCTCAATCTTGATGTTTTCCTTGGCAGCTTCTTCTTTGATATAATTCCAGACTTTGCTGTCCGTTCCGGTCAATCCGACCTTAATCGTGACCGGTTCGCTCTTTGCTTCTTCTTTCTCGGCCGGTTTGGCCTGATCGACTGTTTCCTCTTTTTTCTCGGCCGGCGCGGGAGTCGATGTTTGATCGTCTGTCTTTTGTCCGCCGCAAGCCGTTAAAGCGGCTGTCAGGATAAATGCTGCTAAAATCGCTAAAATTCTTTTTTTCATATTGTTTTCCTCTTTCTTTTTTCTTTTTTGGGTTATCTGTAACTGGCTCAACTTTCTCCGCCAAAAGCTGCGCTTCCTGCCGGGCGGCATTTTTTTGCAAATCGCCCGGTCAAAAAGGCCGTTCTATCAAATATGGGGAAGTTAAGCAACTAATGTTTCGCTTTTTGAGCGATTATATTTCCTAAACTTTGAATCAACGTGACAAAGATTAAAATCGTCAGCACCGATACAAAGGAAATATCATAAAATCTTCGCTGATGACCATAGCGCAGGACAAAGGCGCCGATTCCGCCGCCGCCGACCGCTCCGCCCATCGTCGTCAGCCCCAGCAGACTGATGGCCGTAATCGTAATCGAGCGAGTCAGGGCCGGTATACTTTCCCGTAAATACACCCGAAAAATAATCTCCAGCGGGGAAAGTCCCATTGACTGAGCCGCCTCAATAATGCCTTTATCCACATCCGACAGCGTCGCATCTACCTGCCTGACAAAAAACGGTGTCGCCCCGATAATCAGCGGAAAGATCGCGCCCTTGACCCCGATAAAAGTGCCCATGATGGTTTTGGTCACCGGAATCAGGAGAGAAATCAGGATCACAAAGGGAATTGCCCGAAAGACATTGACAACAATATCAATGCCTTTATTTACCCATTGATTTTCCAAAATATTGCCTTCCCGGGTAACCACCAGCGCCGTGCCAATCACTAAGCCAAAGAGCAAAATAAAGACGCCGGAGGCGGTCATCATAATCAGCGTTTCCCGCAAACTAAGCAGGAACTCCGCCCGGTAATCTAAAAAATTGGGCAAATATTGCTGTAAAAGCTCATTCATTTTAATACCTCCACATAAAGATTTCTGTCTTTAAACGCTTGAATTGACTGCTCCCTTGCTTCCTTTTTTCCTTTCATGGCCAAAATAATCCAGCCCAGAATTTGACCCTGAATCAAATCCGTATCGGCAAAGACAATATTAAAGCTGGTGTTAAATTTTTGACTGACTTCGTGAATCAGCGCTTCCCGGGTGCTGGGGCCTAAAAACTTCAGCTTCAGCAGCACTTGATCCTCCGCCGCCGGCAGCAGGCTGCCGCCGTTAACCAGCAGTTCTTCAATATGCTCAATCCGCGTGGTTGAGCGGATAAACTGTCTGGTAATTTCCGACTTGGGGGCGGAAAATAATTCAAATACCGTTCCCACCTCGGCCACATTGCCGTTTTCCATGACGGCGACCCGGTCGCAAATGGACTTAATGACATTCATTTCATGGGTAATAATCACAATGGTAATGCCCAGCGTCTTGTTTAATTCTTTGAGCAGGCTCAAAATCTGATTGGTGGTCTGCGGATCCAGCGCCGAGGTGGCCTCATCGCACAGCAGGGTATCGGGATTATTCGCCAGCGCCCGGGCGATTGCTACCCGCTGCTTCTGACCGCCGGAGAGCTGCGACGGATAGGCGCTCTTTTTTTCCTTAATCCCCACCAAATCCAAAAGCTCGTCCACCCGCCCGTCAATGTATTTCTGAGCTAAGCCCTGGCCTTTTAAATTAAAGGCGACATTTTGGCCGACGGTCAAAGAACTCAATAAATTAAACTGCTGAAAAATCATGCCGATTTTTTTGCGTTCTTTGCGCAGCTGTTTCGCCTCAAGCCGGGTGATATCCTGACCATTTATAATGACCTGCCCCTGCGTCGGCTTTTCCAGCAGATTGATACACCTGACCAAAGTCGATTTACCCGCTCCGCTGTAGCCGATCACCCCGAAAATCTCGCCGTCCGAAATCGTCAGGCTGACATTTTTAACCGCGTGAACCTTTCTTTTTTCATCGGTAAAGGTCTTACTTAGATTTTTTATTTCTATCATATGATCTCCATTCTGCGGCCATCGCCTTATTTCCCTTGATTTTCAACCCTTTCCCGATGCTGCGCCTTGATCCGGGTCAAAAGCTCACTGTCCAGCAGCACGGTCAAAGCCGTATGTGCCAAAACCTTCGCCCCCAGCCGAATCGACTCCAAGCCCTTCTCACTCTTGGCCGCTTCCCGAAACTCAATGCTGTGTCCGGCAATATACTCATCCGAAATATTAATCACCGGCTGAATGACCGGCACAACCTGGCTAATATTGCCGACGTCGGATGAGCCGCGGGAAAGAATATCTTCCCGCACGGTCATTTCCTGGCCGTAGGAGTTTAACACCTGTTCATAGACATCATCAAACAGCGGCGTAATCACGGTGTTGTCAACGCTGTTCTGGAAAAGCGCCACTTTGGAGTCCGCGCCGGTCGCCAGCGCCGCGCCTTTAACAATATTATTGAACTTTTCCTGCAGCGCGTCTAAGTCCGGCCGGAATCTGGCCCGCAGGTAAAACTTGGCGCTGGCATAATCCGGCACCACATTCGGCGCCAGGCCGCCATTGGTGATAATCCCGTGAATCCGCACATCCGACGGCAAATGCTGCCGCAGCGCGTTCACGCTGTTATAGACCTGAATAATTCCGTCCAAAGCGTTAATCCCTTTTTCCGGACTGGAGGAGGCGTGCGCCGACCGGCCAAAAAACTCCACATCAATTGGGTTAACCGCCAGCGTTTCACTGGTGCGGTGATGCAGATGTCCCGGATGCGCGCCCAGCGAAAAGTCGACATCTTTAAAAAATCCTTCCCGCACAAAGCTGCCCTTGGCGCTGCCGTTCTCGCCGCCTTCCTCGCCCGGCGTGCCATAGACCCTAACCTCGCCGCCGGTTTCGTCAATCAGCGATTTCAAGGCAACCGCCGCCAGCGAAGAAGTGGTGCCCAGCAGATTATGCCCGCAGGCATGGCCAATTCCGCCCAGCGCGTCATATTCCGCGTAAAAGGCGACCACCGGCCCGGGCTTAGCCGAGCGATATCTGGCGTCAAAACCGGTGCGGTGTCCGGCCACATCCACCTTGACCTCAAAGCCTTCGTGCTTTAGCTGATCGGCCAGTCTTTGGCAGGCGAAGAATTCATAGTTGCTCACCTCCGGTTTGCCGTGAATATCCAAAGCGATTTGTTTATAAGCGTCAATTCTCTCATCAACAATCCGGTCAATTTTGTTTTTATCCAAGCTCATGTTATTTCCTCCGTTCTAAGTGATTTTTCCTCTGTTTTTTCCTGATGTCCTGCGCTGACCGGCCGCCCGGCGGCACTCTCCGGCTTAAGGCAGCTCCCAGCGTTTACCGCGGATAAACACAAAAAGAGCTAACCCTCCGCAAAGGACGATTAGCTCGTGATACCACCTTATTTCATATCAATCTCACGATTGATACCTCTTCGAGTACAGACATACTCTACCGCTTTAACGGGCGAATCCCGTCGTACCCTACCTATCGGATACGCAACTCAAAGGCCATCTTCATTCTTTTACCCCGGTTCCGCTTTCACCACGCGCGGACTCTCTGTCACCGTCTTCAAAGAACTACTATTCTTATCATCGTTTTTGTGTTTATTTGATTGTGCTGTTTGGTAATGGTCTACATTATACCGAAAAAAAATCATTTGTCAAGCAGTTTTTTTAAAAAAAGAAAAGTTAATTTTTTGTCATTTTTTTAACCATTTCTCCGTCCGCCGCTCTTTTCCATTCAGGTGCTGTCGCCGGTTTGACACATCCATCGTATTCCGTCCCCTTACGGGGAATTATTAGTTCTAATTATTTTGAAAGAAATAAAAAGGCCGTTGACCGACAGCGTTTCCGTCCCCTTACGGGGAATTATTAGTTCTAATCATTCACTTTATTACTTGGTAATGAAGTCATTACACTCGTTTCCGTCCCCTTACGGGGAATTATTAGTTCTAATAGTATACGGGATAAGCTTTTTGTCTGCTATAATTCGTTTCCGTCCCCTTACGGGGAATTATTAGTTCTAATTCTTGGTAAGGAAATAGGAACCAGCTTTCAAGATGTGTTTCCGTCCCCTTACGGGGAATTATTAGTTCTAATAATTCGTCTGCTACTTGCAAAGCTTTCTTAGCAAACTCGTTTCCGTCCCCTTACGGGGAATTATTAGT
>CAUVDV010000039.1:0-16723 GCA_963550755.1 uncultured Lachnospiraceae bacterium | reverse complement strand
GGCACTTCGGAACAGTATATTCTTTTTGAAATTACATTTTGCGGAAACTCAAGCTTGTTTTTAGTTCAGATATTTTAAAAGCACTCCGCCGAGTGCTTTCTATTTTACTTTGATTTTTACTCCCCGGCCGGCCGGCGGATAATGGTTTCCGGTGCCACCGGCCCAGGCAGCCGCAGCCATAATCTTTCCTTAGCTAAAGTCGCGCTGGTCTTTTCCTCGCCGCTCTCCGTCCGAATCGCTTCAACTGCAAAAGCAATATTTTCTCCCTGCTGAGTCAAAAGCTCTAAACTATCGCCCACCGAAAACTTATTGCGCTGCTCAATCAAATGCAGCCCGCTGGCGGCATCATAGTCCAGTACCTTAGCCGTAAAAACATAATCCTTAATATAGGCGGAGCTTTCATAAATCTGCCCGTTTTGCGGCCGGCCGTAAAAAAAGCCGGTGTCAAAATGGCGATGCGAGCATTTGCCCACTTCCGCCAAAAAATAAGCCTTTTTCGCCTGATAGGCAGCCGGATCGCTGAGGCACAAATCAATCGCTTGGCGGTACGCCTTCACTACCGTCGCCACGTAAAGCGGCGTTTTCATCCGCCCCTCAATTTTCAGGCTGTCCAGTCCAGCAGCCATAACGTCCTCCAAATGGTCAATCATGCACAAATCCTTGGAATTAAAAAAATACGTGCCGTTTTCATCCTCCGACACCGGCAGATACTCGCCCGGTCTGGTTTCCTCCACCAAATGATACTTCCAGCGGCAGCTTTGGGTGCAGGCGCCATGATTGGCGTCCTGTCCGGTTAAATAATTACTGATCAGACAGCGCCCCGAATAGGATATGCACATCGCCCCGTGAATAAAACCCTCTATCTCCATATCCGCCGGAATATTCGCTCTGATTTCAGCAATTTCCGCCAGCGACAGCTCTCTGGCCAGCACTGCCCGCTTCACCCCCTGCCCGTACCAAAAGCGATACGTCAGATAATTCGTATTATTTGCCTGCGTGCTCAAATGAATTTCCATTTCCGGCAGGATTTCCCGAACCAGCATCAAAAGTCCCGGATCCGCCACAATCAGCGCATCCGGCTTTATTTCCTCACCCAGTTCCCGCAAATAGTGCTTCGCCGCTGCAATATCCTGATTATGGGCAAAAACATTGACCGTCACATACACCTTGACCCCATTCTCCCGGGCATAGGCTACACCGGCGGCCATTTCCGCCGAACTGAAGTTTTTGGCTTTGGCCCGCAAGCCCAGTACCGAACCACCTAAATAAACGGCGTCCGCTCCATATTTAACAGCAGTTACCAAATTCTCATAAGAACCGGCCGGTGCCAGCAGTTCCGGTTTTTTTATCCATTCTTTCATATTCTTTCGATTCTTTCCTATGTTTTTTATGTTTTTCTATATTTTCATGTTTTTTCCTTATGTCTTTTATTTTCTCCGCACTCATCCTTTGCCATGCTTATATCTCAATGATGACCCATTGCCCTAATTTGGCGGAACCCTCATATCGGATCAGTCCGACTTTTCTCATTTTTGTTAGATGATAACGCACAAAAAGCCAAGTTATTTTTTTACACTAACGGTCGCCCCGTCCGCCAGCCCAAAATAATGAGTAGTCAGCTGCGGGTGCGTTCCGACCGCCCGCAGATATTCACGCATTCGTTTATGCGTCGTCCTTTCCCGGCGCGGCAGTAAGTAGCGCGAACCCATGATTTCGCCGTTTTGCAAGACATTATCTGTTACCAGCAGACCGCCGCTACCCAGCAGCCGGACTAACTCCGGCAGGAAATGAATATACTGGGCTTTGGCCGAGTCCAAAAAAATAAAATCAAACGGCTCTTTTAGTTCCGGCAGCAGCCGGGCGGCATCGCCGAATAATATTTCTATTTTATCGGGCTGAACTTTCTCCGGCTGACCGGCACTCGGCCTCTCCTTCTCCGCCTGATCTGCCAGCCAAGCCTTAGCCGCCGCTAAATTCTCCTCCGCTTCCCGCCGCATGACGGGGTTGCGCTCAATCGTTACCAGTTTCCCATCCCGCTCTAAAAACCGACTCATCAAAAGCGCCGAATACGCCACTGCCGTTCCAACTTCCAAAATTCGCTGCGGTCTTTGCAGCCGCAGCAAAAGCTGCAAAAGCTGCGCCATTTCCGGCCGAATAATCGGCACTTGGCGGCAGCGGGCGAATTTGCCCAAATTGGATAAAAAGCCTTCCTCTTCGTAAAACAAAGAGAAAAAGGCTTCCGTATCAGTCATGCCGCCGGTAAACAGAGTATTGATATTTTCCATTTCCGTCCTCATTCCATATCTTCCTATAATATACCTGTCAAAAGGATTTGGCAGCTAAGCTATAATTACATTCCTGAGTTTATCATGTGTAAATGGCCTTTATTGCAAATGATCCTTGTATTTGACCTTGGCTGCGTTGTGCTCCTCTAACGTCCGGCTGAACACATGCTCGCCGCTTTCGGCATCTTTGAGCACAAAATAAATATAATCGGTTTCTTCCGGATAGAGCACCGCCTCCAGCGCGGCTTTGCCCGGATTGGCAATCGGCCCGGCCGGCAACCCCCGATTGATATAGGTATTATACGGCGAATCAATCTTGGTATCGGCAATCGTCAGCTGCGGATAGGATTTATTTAGCACATACATGACCGTTGAGCACATTTGCAGCGGCATATCAATCTTCATTCGGTTATTGATGACGCTGGCCACTAATTTCCGCTCCTCCGGCACCCGGACTTCCTTTTCAATGATGGATGCCATATTAACCACCTGATCAATCGTGTAGCCCAGCGCCGTCGTTCTGGCCCGAAAATCGGTATCATAAATCGCATCAAAGCGCTTCAGCATTTTTTCAATGACTTCGCTGGCTTTAGCGTCGGCATAGATTTCATAGGTATCGGGAAAAAGATAGCCCTGCAGCCGCAGGTTCCGCTCCGGAATTTCCTGCACAAAATCATAATTGTACTTGGAGATATCATTGCAGGCCTGAACAAACTCATCGCTGGTCTTGCAGACGCCCAGCTCGACCATTTTATTGGCGATCTGCAAGATCGTGTAGCCCTCCGGAATGGTAAACTTGACAGTCTGCCGTTTTTCGCCGTCTTTGATCAAAATTTCCATGATCCGGTATTCGTCCATGCTCGTATCCAGCTGAAACTTACCGGTTTGAAACTTGGAGTCATAACCGTTTAATTTCGCCAGCACCCGGAAAAAAAGCTCATTTTCAATTAAGCCATTTTTCTTTAAAATCGAGGCAATCTTTTCCGTGCCGATGCCCTTGGGGATCTCAATCGTTACTTCTTTGCTTTCCCCGCTTTGCGCCGGCCTTTGGATCAGAGCATAAGCGTTTTGATACACCCAGCCCGTGCCCTTGACCACGGCCAAGATGACCGCGCCGATAAAGATGATCCGCACAATCACCTGTAAAATTTCTCCGACTACATTTTTGATCATAGCTCCCTCTTTTCCTGGAATAGAGTCCCTGCTTGATTTTACGTTCCCCGCCGCACACATCTATGTATGGGCTTAAAAAGAATGGCGGATATCTCTATCCGTCACCATTCTTGCTGCCCGCCGGCCTGCCTTTTTATTCCAAAAACTTGGTATCGTAATCCAGCTCTGCCTCCATTGTTTGAAAAACGCTCTGCAGCGACCGGCACAGCTGATAATCAGCATCTAAAAAAGCATTGACCAGCGGATCCTGCAATTCCTGCTCATAATCGCTCTTTAAGCGAAGCAGTCCTTCATACGCTTCAAACTGTCCGTAATTTTGATCCACCTGAATCTCAAACGCCTTCCGCCGGAAGGTGTTGACCTTGTCCCATAACTCCGGTTTATTTGACAGCAATGATTTATAGTTTAAATACTCGACATATTCTTCTGTCGATTTCAAGGCCCGAATCATATCTCTTGCCTTTTCTTCTACACTTTCTTTCACAACAGCCTCCTATACCGCCTTGCCCTGCGGTTTTATACCTCCACTTGTGTCAGGACGGGCAGAACCATTGGATTGCGTTTCAAATACTGCCACAGATATTCCCTGATGTCATCCCGAATCATTGTCTTAATCTTCGTCCAATCATGGATATTTTTCATAGTTGCTCTTTCTAACGAGCGGCTGACAATATCTTTAATGTCATCCATCAGGCTCGCGTTTTCCTTGACATAAATAAATCCGCGCGATACGATTTCGGGGCTGGCCAGTATCTCGTTGGTATAGCGGTCAACCACGATCGACACCACGATCAGCCCGTCCTGCGACAGTTTTTGCCGGTCGCGCAGCACCACGTCGCCGACGTCGCCGACGCCCAAGCCGTCAACCAAAACGGTTTCGACCGGAATCTTATCAATTATTTCACCCCCGTCCGGCGACAGGGCAAAGACCGTACCATTTTCCAAAATATATACGTCTTTTTTTTGCATGCCAAGCTCTACTGCCAGCTCCTGATGCGATTTCAAATGCCGGTATTCGCCATGCACCGGAATAAAGTAACGCGGATGCACCAGCGTATGCAGAAGCTTTAATTCCTCGCGGCAGGCGTGTCCGGATACGTGCGTATCCTCGTAAATAACGTCCGCGCCTTTTTTATACAAGCCATTGATCACCCTGGCCACATATTTTTCATTGCCGGGAATCGGCTTGGAGCTTAAAATCACCAAATCCCCTTCTTTAATACTGATCTTGCGGTGCGTATTATTGGCCATTCTGGAGAGCGCCGACAACGGCTCGCCCTGACTGCCGGTGGTGATAATAACCACTTGGCTGTCCTTATAGTTATCTAGTTCATCGCTGCTGATCAGCATATTTTTCGGCATCTTGATATAGCCCAGTTCCTGCGCCGTCGTCACCACATTAACCATCGACCGGCCCTCGACCGCTACTTTGCGCCGATGGGTCTTGGCCGAATTAATAATCTGCTGCACCCGGTCGACATTGGACGCAAAGGTAGCCACAATCAGCCGCCGGCCTTTGTTTTCATTAAAAATCGCATCAAACGACTTGCCAACCGTACTCTCCGACATGGTGTAGCCCTCGCGCAGCACGTTAGTGGAATCCGCCAGCAGCGCCAGCACGCCTTCCCGGCCCAGCTCCGCCAAGCGGTGCACATCAATCGCCTTGCCGTAAATCGGGGTATAATCCACCTTAAAATCACCGCTGTGAATAATAACGCCGATCGGCGTATGAATGGCAATCGCCGCCGCGTCCGGAATCGAGTGATTGGTGCGGATAAACTCCGCCCGGAACTTGCCCAGCCGTACACTTTGCCCCATGCCGACGCTTTTCAGCTTGCATTTTTCCAGAATCTTATGCTCTTTCAGCTTATTTTCCACCAAGCCTAAGGTCAGGCGGCTCCCATAAACCGGAATATTTAATTCCTTTAATAAATACGGTATCGCACCAATATGATCCTCATGCCCATGGGTGACGACTAAGCCTCTGACCTTATCTGCGTTTTGTTTTAAATAGGAAAAGTCCGGAATCACAATATCAATACCCAGCATTTCCTCATCCGGAAACGCCAGCCCGCAGTCAATGATAATAATATCATTCTTATATTCAAATAAGGTAATGTTCATTCCGATTTGGTCTAAACCCCCAAGCGGAATAATCTTTATCTTATCTTCATGTTTGTCTTGTTGTTTGTTTTTCAAAAAATACCTCCACATGACGGAAAAGCCCTCAAAGGAGCCTTCCGCTTCATTTTTCAATTCTTTAATCTTCTTGTTTATTCTGTTCGACACAGTCCCGGCAAAGACCGTAAATTTTGATCTGCGCTTCCAGCGCCTCAAAGTCCTTTTCTTCTTTCAGAAAATCCTTATAACGATTGATAAAATCCAGTTCCAGTTCATCGACCTTGCCGCACTGCTTGCAAATCAAATGGTAATGGTGCAGCGGGATATCCTCGTAAAATATTTCATAGCGGATGTCTTTGTCGTCAAAGGATATTTTTTCGATAATTCCCAGCCGGTTTAAAATTTGAATGTTACGGTAAACTGTCGCCAAGCCGACCTCCGGATTTGTTTCCCGAACATATTGATATACTTCGTCCACCGTCAGATGGTCTTTTCGATGAGTATAGAGGGTTTCCAGCACAACTTTCCGCTGATTGGTGATTTTATAACCGCCTTGTTTTAAAATTTCATAATACTTTGATAAATCACTCATATCTCTCCTTGAGGACTCAGGCGAAAAAAAGTCCGCTTTTTGCTGCTTCTGTTTTTCGTTCTTTTACTCGTAATCTTCGTCTTCCTCTTCAGGGATATTGTCCTCCAAAATATCCAGCAGGGCATTGACAAATTCCTCGCCCTCTTCCTCGGGATCAACAATGCTGTAAAAAGCATCCTCGCCCCGAATATCGTCCTCTCTCATGATGAATACATTGATTTCTTCGCTGTCCTCAGCCTGCTCGTCCGTCACCAAAATATACGTCTGTCCTTCATACTGCGCCATGCTTAGGATCTCCAGCTCCACCTCATTGCCATTTTCATCCGTAAATGTAATCCTGTCCAATTCATTCCTCCTAATTGCCGCCGGCGTCTAGATACCCTTGCAGGAAATACGCCGCCGCCATTTTGTCAATTACTTTTTTCCTTTTTGCTCTGCTTAAATCCGCTTCTAATAACACTCTTTCCGCTCCGACCGTACTTAAACGCTCGTCCCATGTAACCACCGGCAAAGAGATTTGTTTCTTCAGCTTTTCAATAAATTCCAACGTCTTTTCTACCCGCTCACCCGAAGTATTATTCATGTTTTTCGGCAAACCGACGACGATCTTCTCCACTCCGTATTCGGCAATCAATTCTTTGATTCGTCCAATCGAAGCATTCAGTGCTTCTTCTTCCTGGCGGCGAATAATCTCCACCCCCTGCGCCGTCCAGCCAAACGGATCGCTGACGGCAATGCCGATCGTTTTGCTGCCGTAATCACAAGCCATTACCCGCATTTGTTGTCCTCTTTTCTGCTCCGCCAAACCGATCGGCTAAAAGCCGAATAAACCGCATCCCTTTTTCACCAAACATAGTCCATTCTTATCGGGCAGCGGCAAAATACCATTTATATACCACATCTGTCCGATTCTGTCAATTCTTATTTTTAGCAAAATAAAAATTAACCATTTCCTCCAGCAGTTCATCCCGCTCTAAGCGCCCAATCAGCTTGCGGGCGTTATTATGCCCCGTTACATAAGTCGGATCCCCGGAAATAAGATAGCCGACCAATTGATACGTCGGATTATAGCCCTTTTCTTCCAAAGCTTCATATACCTGTTCCAGCACCAGGCGCGCTTCATTGACCTCTTTCGCCGGCTTTTTAAAAAATTGAGTATGTCCCTTATTTTCCATGATCTCACTTCCTTCTTGGGGTCTAAACATTTAACACTGTTTCCGCAGTAGCTTTATCTTTGCTCCCTTTTCTTTTTTCGGCAGCATCATCTTTTTCGGCCAATCACGCCACCTAACAGTCCGTCAAACTTCCGGCCCTTTTCCGCTTGGATTGCCGTATTTTTTCCTATATCATGGCCTTAAGTAAAAAAGATGGTTCCGGCACGCATAGAAAAATTGAATTCATTCCTTTTTATGCTTACTACACTTTATCATACCATATTTTTTGTTGCTTTGCCATAGCTTTTTCACGTTAAATTCTTAGCAATGAAGTCTATCTATGTAGTGCCGTCCAAATTCCTTGGCGGTTGCTTGCCAGCGCCTTTCCTCATCAATTTACGGATAGCTGCCTGTTTGGCGTAGAGCGGCGCTAATCTGCCGTAAATCTCCATAAAAATTTCCTGATAAATGCGCCGGTATATTTTATGCCGCTCCATATCCGGCACAAAAATATCCTTCGGACGAACCATTGCCCGCGCCGCTTCTTCAAAGTCAGAAAAAACACCCAAGCCAATAAAGGCGGCCATCGCGCTGCCGATTCCGCTGACTTCATTGGTCTGCGTTCGAATCGCCGGCAAGCCAAACATATCAGCCGTAATCTGACAAATCTCATCACTTTGCGAGCCGCCGCCGCCCAAATAAAGCTCCCGCACCGGCACGCCCGACTTTTTTTCCAGCTTATGCAGACCGTTCATCAAGGCAAAATTAATGCCCTCGATGATCGCCCGATAAATATGCACTCTGGTATGCACATCGGAAAAGCCGACGACCGCTCCCCGGGCCACCGGCATGGTCAAGTTCGGCGTAAAATAAGGCTGAAAAACCAAACCCTCGCAGCCGGGCGGAATTTCCTGCAAGCGCCGGTTTAACAGTTCTTCCGGCGAAATTCCTAAGCCCTTAGCCTGCTCGACCTCTTTGGCGGCAAATTCCTTTTTAAACCAAGAAATCAGCCAATAACCTCGATAAATTTGAATTTCCGGATTGTACGCTCCCGGCAGCATCGACACATAGGCCGGCATAAACCGTTCCGGCTCCATATATTCCGTTGTTGTAATACTAACGGTCGAAGCCGTGCCAAAACTAATCGCCGCCTTATCCGGCGTAATGCAGCCCATGCCAATCGTTTCGCAGACCTTATCCGAGCCGGCGGCATACAGCGCCAGCCCCGCCGGAATACCGGTCGCTTCCGCCGCTTCCCCAGTAATATGTCCCAAAACCTCGCCCGCTTCTTTAAAGGGACACAGCTTTTCCGGCTCAATATCAAAAACAAAGCGTTTAAAGGAATGTTTGGTCATCCAGTTCCGTTTTTTATGATGAAAGGGGACATGCCCGACCAAGGCCGAAACCGAATCGACTAACCGGCCGGTCAGGCGGTAAATCAAATAGCCGCTGAGAAAACTAAAATGCGCCGTTTTCTGCCATGTTTCCGGTTACTTTTCCCTTAGCCAGTTGCACACTGATATCCGCCACTGCGAAACGGCGGTCTGCTCCATGCCGATCAGCTTAACCGCCGCCGCCATCGCCGGCGACAGATGTGGCCGTCCTTCGGCCTTTCGTTTATCCAGCCACAAAAAGGCCGGCCGGAGCGGCCGCATCTCCCGGTCAAGGCACACATAAGTCGCCCGGATCGTCGTAATGGTAACACCTTCCACCAGCGGCCACAACTCCGGCTGGCCGCCCTTTAGTTCCGTTACCGCGGTAATGACATGCTCCCAGTAAAAATCTGCCTGCTGTTCCGCCCAATCGGCTTCCAGCGAAAAATACGCCGGCACATGGCTGCTCTTAGCCGCGCCCAAAATATCGCCCCGGGCATTAATCAGCAACGCCCGCGTGCTTTGCGTGCCAACATCCAGCGCCAGTACCACCCTCTCTTTTTCTGTTTTCCGATTTTCCGCTTTTTCAACTTCCACCTGTTTTTGCCGTCCGGTTTCCGCTTCCATTGCCCTCCCCTTATTCCATACTATTTTCCTGCGCCGGTCTTTTTATTTATCAAATTACTATTTTCCGCCAAATACAAAAATCTTATACTCAACTTTCCTCTATGTGCCGGAAGTGTCAGTTTTCCTCCATCCGCCAAAAGACTGCGTATTTTTAGAAATTGGGGGATTTTTAGGAAATGGCTGAAATTTTTAACCCCCTAAGTACAATCAATAACTAAAATACACATACGGCGTTTCCAACGGTTCCATCTTTTCAATCTCTTTGACCTGCAGGATCAGCTTAGATTCTTCCTGTCCATTCATCGGATTCTTAACTAATCCCATTTTGGTTACACCCTTAACCCGAACCCAATCGTTATCGGCAAAATCATTCGCCATCGACGTTTCCGCTACCATGCCAATCAAAGTCGCATCGGCCGCGCAGCAGGTAACTAACATGCGGGAAACCATAAACTCATTTTGATTAAAAAATTCACTTTTATAAACAAAACCCTCCAGCATAATCTCCTGTCCGCTTTTCTCATCTTCTGTGATCGAAAACAAAGTTTGTAAAAACGGATCTTCCGTTTTTATTTCCGGTTCCGCGCTATCTGCACTTTTCGGATCGGTCGGGTCAGTCGCCCCCGGATCGGGCGAGTTCATCTCCCCGGCCGGCAGCGCATCATAGGCGGAACTAACCGCCGAATCAGCCGCCTGTTCTTCTGTTTTCTTCTGTTCTTCTGCTTTCTTTTCTGCTTCCTTCTTTTTCTGAGCGGATAATACAGCATTCTGCTCCTGCGCCAAACTGTTTAAGTTAACCGTTCGGTTCTCAAAAATAACCGCACTGGCGTCGCCCGCCAAAATCAACATAAACATCGGTACCAAAAATAGGAAATAGCCAATTTTAATCTTAAAGGAATTCTCTGTCCGCTTAAACAGCTTGGTTTGCTGATAAACAAATAAAATCAGCAAAATAATTTCCGCCGCGATGACAAACTTCGTCATCTTCGGATGCAGATAAAAGCGCAGTTCGTCAAAAATCAAAAGCTTGCCAATCACCATGCTAAGCGCTCCGATCAGCAGCCACCAGCAGAATTCCCCAATATTTATTTTCTTCATTTTAAAGTCTTCCTTGTTTGTCTGTTTATAACTTCGCTTTTCTCTCCAGCACTTCCCTGTCAGCCGGCAGCTTCCCCGTTTTCTCGAACTTTTACCGCTAAAAACGGCTATTTTTAAAATAAAAACGCGCTTAAACTGCTGAAAATAAAGACCACCACCGCGATCACCAAAATCAGCCGGATAATAAACTTCATTTTAAAGCCCTGCGCCAGCATCAGCATATTTTTAATATCCATCATTGGGCCAAAGAGCAAAAAGGCCAAAATCGCCGAGTTGGGAAGTCCCCCCTGAAAGCTGGCGGCCACAAAGGCATCCGCTTCCGAGCAAAGCGACAGCACAAAGGCCAAAAGCATCATGGCCACAATCGACAGCGCCGGATTTTGCGAAAGCGCCAAAAAGTACTGCTTCGGTACAAAGGTCTGCATCGCCGCCGAAATGAAAACGCCCAAAATCAAGAATCGGCCGACTTCGTAAAGTTCATGCGAAGTATGATCTAAGACCGATTTTAGTATTTGCAGCGGCTTATCCCGCTTGGTGGCATGCACATGGCCGCAGGCGCAAACCTCGTCATCGTCATGGTCATGGTCATGATTATAAATATGTTCATGGTCATGCTTGTGGTCATAGTCATGATTATGGCCGTGTTCAGCGCTGTTTTCTCCAGCGGCAAAAACCGCGCTGAACCGATGAGGTTCCTTATGCTGATGATGACAGTGCTGTGATGTTAAATCATTCCTTATTCCAGCATCTTCGTCTGTTTTAGCCTGTTCCAGCGCCCACTCATCATCATGTTCCTTGTGCCGCTGATGATGTTTCTGATGATATGCTAAATCATCGCCTATTTCAGTGGCTCCATTTGTTTCAGCCTGTACCGGCTGCCATTCGTCGTCATCCTGTTCCTTATGCTTACCATGCCTATGATTATGGCCGCAGGAGCATAGTTCGTCGTCATCCTCATCACAGTCATGGTCTGCCCCTTCGCCCCGCAAAGCCGCTTCGGCGGTTTTTAGCTCGGCTTTATCCGATAAAAAGGTAATGAGCAGGCCAACCGAAACGGCCGTCAAATAGCCGAATACCCCGCGCAGCAGCGGAAAATAAAGATTATTTAAAAAAGCAAAGCGGGTCGACAGCAGCACCACCGGATTAATGGTCGGCGTAGCCAGCATAAAGGTAACCGCTACTCCAATCGGCATTCCTTTTTTTACCAAACGGCGCATGACCGGCACAATCGCACATTCGCAAATCGGAAAAATAATTCCGGCCAAGCCGGCAATCAAAAAAGCCAACCAGCTTTTTCGCGGCAAGTGCTCCGTCAGCCATTCCCGGGATACAAAAATCTCAATCAGCGACGAAACAATCGTGCCAATCAAAACAAAAGGCAAAGCCTCTAATAAAATACTTAAAAAAATAATCGCAAATTGCTGCATACCATCTTCCTGCTTTTCTCTGTTTTGTCCTTTTACCGCCTACGCCCAAATTAAAGCCGGTTCCGGCCGCTGCGTTTATCAGTCGTTTTCCCGACAAACGCAGTTTACCGCCCGCGCCCACATCAAAGCCTGTTTTGCGCCTTTTCCGCCGCTCAATCGCCAGTGAAACCTCAAATACAAGCCGGCATCGGCCGCAGTGCTCATCAGCTGCTTTGCCGACAGGCACAACTCAGCTGACCGGCTGTTTCCGCTTGGCTTGCTTGGTTTGCTTGGTTGTTTTAATAATCGGCCGCCGCTTTTTCACCTTTAATAATAGCAATTCCAGCACTGGCTCCGATCCGGTCGGCGCCGGCCGCAATCACCGCTTTGGCGTCCTCATAGCTGCGCACGCCGCCGGACGCCTTCACCAGCGCCTGACCGGCCACCGTCTTCTTCATCAGCGCCACATCCTCCGGCGTTGAGCCGCCTTTGCTAAAGCCGGTGCTGGTCTTAACAAAATCCGCTCCGGCCTTGACCGCCAGCTGACATGCCCTGATTTTTTCCTCCTCGGTCAAAAGACAAGTTTCAATGATCACCTTCAGCACCCGGTCGCCGGCCGCCGCCTTAACCTGGCGGATATCCTCGGTCACATAGCTGTCATCCTTATCCTTTAACGCCCCGATATTGATGACCATATCAATCTCCTGCGCGCCGGCTTTAACTGCCGCCGCCGTTTCCGCCACTTTAACCGCCGTGGTGGAAGCACCCAGCGGAAAGCCGACCACCGTGCAGACTTTGACTTCGCTCCCGGCCAGTTCTTTGGCCACCAGCGCCGTATAGTATTCATTAACGCAAACCGAGGCAAAGCCATATTCCTTAGCTTCCTGACAAACCTTAATAATTTCCGCCTTAGTTGCGTCCGGCTTTAATAAAGTATGATCAATATATTTTTCCAGCTTCATAAAGTTTTCTCCTTTTCATGGCTTTTCTTAATTTTCGCTGTTAAACTTCTGTTCTTATCTGCCGCGTATTCCTATAAGGCAACGCTTTAGTCTATAACCTTTTTGCCAATCCGCCAAGAAAGAATTTTATTTTCACACGCTCAAAGATGATAAATCCTTTTGGCAAAGCCCTGCTTGGATTTTCATCCCTTTGGCAGCTATACCTTTTTATTTTACACTCTTTCCCTTTAGCTTTTATAAAAGGCAGATTAGATTTTGATAAAAGTCAGCCCTTTCATTTCATAAAGCCTGCCGCTTAATCCGGTTAAGCTCAAGCTGACTTTATCGGCCAGCGGGTAAAAGCGGGTGCTGAGCACCGCTTCGCCGCCGTTTAAATAAATTTCCAAGCTGGATGTATCCGCCAAAATTCGGATCTTCCGGCAGCGCTCCAATTTCAGCTGCCGGCTTTCCCGGCCGCCGCCCAAGGCCGGATCGGCAAAGCGCAGCCGAAAAACGCCGGCCGCATATTCCATGACTAACTGCCGCTCAATGGTCAGCGTAAAATCACCAGCCGTCTCCGCCTCCAAATCAAAGGGCAGAGTAGTTTCCGTTTCCGTCCCGGCCGCTACGTGCCCGGCCGCCTGCCGCAGCGCTTCCAGTTCTTTTGCCGGGTACTGCGCAAGTCGCCCATCCGGCAGCGCCGTCAGTACCCGCGGCACGGTCAGGCAATGCTGCCAACCCAGCTGCACCGTCGGATTTTGATAGTCAATATCCGGCAGTCCCATCCAGCCAATTAAAATTCGCCGGCCGTCCGGCGCCGGAAAGGTTTGCGGCGCATAAAAGTCAAAGCCGTAATCCCACTCGTAAAACTCATTTTGATAAAAATAACCGGCCTGATAAACATTTTGCCGGCGAAATTCTTCCGGCGTAAGGCCCTGCGGCGAAATGCTTAAATACTGGCGGCCGTCTAAGCCAAACTGATCCGGGCATTCCCACATATAGCCAAAATCCGGCAGGCTAAACTGACCTTCATATTGCCATGATTTTAAATCAGCCGATCCATAAGTCAGGACACAGCCCTTGTCATCCTTGGTTCTGGCACCCAGCACCATATAATACTTTCCATCCGCCTGCCATAACTTGGGGTCGCGCACATGACAGCTGCAAAAATCAGGATAATCCTGATTGCGCAGCACCACCGTTTTTTCACTCATGTTCTGACCGTCGGCCGTACTGACCTGAATCACATTGGCGCCCCGGCCCGTCAAAATATAGTCGTGATCGCCCGCTTCCTTAACATTGCCGGTATAAAAAAGATGCAAAATCCCGTCTTTTATAAGCGCGCTGCCGGAATAAACGCCGTCCCGGTCTTCAGCGATGTCCGGCCGCAGCGCAATGCCGCTAAACTCCCAATTCAGCAAATCCGGGCTTTGATAATGCCCCCAGCATTTTTTGCCTTTGCCCTCAGCCGAATCCGGCGCATATTGAAAATAAACATGATACTTACCCTGATAAAAGCATAAACCGTTCGGGTCGTTCAGCCAGCCCTGCGGCGGTTCCAAATGCAGCTTCTGCCGCCAGTTTTTACCCATACCTGCCTCCTGTTTCCCTTTATTTTCAGCGAGTAAATAAGCACGCCCATTGCCCCGCTCATCGCGCCAAGCCCTCTGGTTTTTCCTCCTGCCGCTTCGTTTCTCCCAGCCGCTATGCAAAGCTGCTTCTGCCAACCAGTTATCTGCAAAATCTCAGGCTTGCCGCTTCGCTGCTTTTAGCCGCTATCTAAAGCAATTCCTTAAACCTGCGCCCAAAAGCCAAGTTGGTGTCCCTTATTTTTCTAAAATAAGCAGCTGATCCAGCGCCGCTATCTCGCCTTCGGCTACCTGCCGGACCGCCTGATAACTGTCGGAATTGGCCACCACCACCGGCGTAATGGTGGAATAGCCTTTGCTTTCAATAAACGCCTGATCAAAGCTAATCAGCAAATCGCCTTTCCGCACCCGGTCACCCTCTTTAACATGCGCTTCAAAACCCTCGCCCCCCAGCGCCACCGTGTTCATGCCGATATGCACCAAAAGCTCCGCTCCGTTATCCAGCTTCAGGCCAACCAAATGCTTAGTATTAAAGACGTTTGAAACAACGCCGGCCGCCGGGGCCACTACTTTCCCCTCACTGGGCTGAATGGCCGCTCCCTGTCCCAAGATCCCATTGGCAAAAGTCGCATCCGGCACATCCGCCAAAGCCACCACCTGACCGCTGAGCGGCGATAAAACCGATCCGGCCGTTATAACCGGCTGCCCCTCCGTTTTCTTTTCAGCCTGTTTAGCCTGTTTGTCTGTTTCCGCCGCCGGTTTATCCCGATAGATCAGCCAAGTGCAAGCAAATGCAACCGCAAACGCTACTAACATGACAATAAAATACGGGACTAAATTATGCGTGGTAATTAAAATGCCGAATAAGCCGGTAATCCCATACGCCGTGGCGCTGACCTGAAACAAACCCGCTACCAGCGCTCCAGCCGCCCCGCCGATACAGCCGGCTAAAAACGGCTTGAAAAAGCGTAAATTAACGCCGAAAATAGCCGGTTCGGTAATGCCCAAAAAGGCCGACAGTGACGCCGGCAAAGCCACGGATTTTTGCTTGCGGTCCGTGGTTTTCAGGGCAAAAGCCAGCGCCGCCGCTCCCTGAGCGACGTTAGCCGCCGTGGCGATCGGCATCCAAATATTAACGCCGTCCGCGCTTAAAAGCCCCGCTTCTAAGGCATTGTACATATGATGGATCCCGCCGACCACCGTCGGTGCGTAGATCGCTCCGCATAAAGCCGCTCCGATTCCGCCCGGTATAGCAATCAGAAGCTTGACCGCTGAAAAGATACCGTTTTCCAAAAAGCTGAACACCGGCCCGAAAACCGTCAGCGTCAGGTACCCCGTAGCCAGCACCGTTACTAAAGGCGTAACAAATAAATCAATCATTTCTGGAACCAGCTTATGCAGCTTTTTTTCCAGCGTGCTCATAAACCAGACCGCAATCACCACCGGAATAACATGTCCCTGATAGCCGACCAGATTGATTCGAAACAGCCCGAACCAAACCGAAGCAATCGGGATGCTTTCGGCCGCCGCTACATTCCAAGCGTTCATCAGCGCCGGGTGAATCATGATCATACCAATCGCCGCTCCCAAAAACTGGTTGCCGCCAAAAACCTTAGCCGCACTGATGGCAATTAAAATCGGTAAAAAAACAAATGCCGCATTGGCAAACAGGCTAAAGATAACATAGGTATCGCTCCCGGCCAGTTCCGGCGCCAGTTTGGATAACCCTTCCAGCAGACCCATTAACAGACCGCTGGCCACAATCGCCGGAATGATCGGTACAAAAATATCGCCCAGCGTTTTAATCGCTCTGGCGTACCACGGCGCTTTGGCTGCCGCTGCCTGCTTGATTTCTTCTTTGGTGGCGGAACTAATCCCCGCTTCCTTAATCAGTTCATCATATACCTTATTGACTGTACCGGTTCCGATGATGACTTGCAGCTGACCGGAGGACTCAAATACCCCCTTAACCACGTCAATATTTTCCAAAACTGCCTTGTTAATCTTGGCATTGTCGGCAATTACCAGCCGAAGTCTGGTCGCGCAATGCGCCGCACTGACAATATTGCTCCGACCGCCAATTGCTTTTAAAATCTCTGACGCCGATTTTTTGTAATCCATAGCATACCTCGCTTTCTTAATTCTACTATACTGCATTTTGAACGCTTTGTCCATTGGTAAATGCCTTACTTTTTTATTTTTCTGTCAGGTCATAAAAAACGCTGCTAAAGAATAAAAAATCATAGCAGCGTTTCTCATCTGTTTTAATACTATAAAAAACATCCAATCACTCAATCACTCCAAAAGTTTCATCATTTCCTCTTTGCTCAGTCCTGACACCACGATATAACCGCCGTCTAAAAA
>CAUVDV010000038.1:0-16777 GCA_963550755.1 uncultured Lachnospiraceae bacterium | reverse complement strand
GTGCGGGGCTTACCGGAAGAGATGGCGGGTTTCCGGAGCATGAAAAATGGATGTTGTACCATACCAAAAAGACGCAATAAAGTTTTAGCGGCGATAGTTTGATCGGATCGCGCTTTTCTTGCAACGGCAAATCAACTGGCCGAATGTTTTTAGTTTCCGACCGGGTTGCGCCTTTTTTGGCGGCCGGCGGGAACGGCTGGTGAGTTTAAAGCAAGAAAGAAGCTGGCCGGCAAATAGGAAAAAAAGCAAAGAATAGGAGTAAGGTTATCGCTCTGCCCGAGAGGCTGGAACTATTTTTGCGGCGCTTGCAGGCGGACGGCGGAGTATGTAAAAACGGGCGGAAAAGCTTGAGAATGGAGGTTTGGAAAAGAATATGTTACGCTATATCATTGAAAGGATTGTGCTGATCTTTGTAACAATGTTCGTGGTCATTACCCTGAACTTTTTTTTGTTGCAGCTGATCGAAGGCAGTCCTTTTGATAACGGCAAGATTACGCCGGTTCAGATTGAGATGATGAAGAAAAAGTTCGGCTTAAATGAACCGCCGATGAAACAGTATTTAAGATATTTACAGGGCTTGGCCAAGGGAGATTTGGGTACGTCCTTTAAACTGCAAAACAAGGAAGTGTCGGATTTGATTGCCGATAAACTGCCAAATACCATTAGAATTGGCTTGTTGGCTTTGGTTTTCGGTGTGGTAGTTGGGATTCTGCTGGGGGCCCTGGCGGCGATTTACCGCAATTCCTTTTGGGATCATATGGTCACGGTTTTGGCGGTCATAGGAGTGTCAGTACCATCCTTTGTGCTGGCCGCCTTTTTACAGTATTATTTCGTGTTTAAGCTGGGCTGGTTTCCGTTTCTCTTTCAGGAGCCGGATCCGGTCAAAGGGATTACTGTTTGGGATATGTTCCGTTCTATGATCCTGCCGGCTTTTTCCCTGTCGCTGTATGTCATTTCGGCGACCATGCGTTATATGCGGGCGGAATTAGTTGAGGTTTTAAACAGCGATTATATTTTGCTGGCCAGAGCCAAGGGTCTGAATAAAACGCAGGTCATTATGCGCCACGCTTTGCGCAATGCCTTGATTCCGGTAGTTACCATTGTCGGGCCGATGGCGGTCAGCCTGCTGACCGGTTCGCTGGTTATTGAAATGTTTTTCGGCGTGCCGGGCTTGTCCCGTCTGCTGCTGAACGCTGTTTATCAGAATGACTACTTCCTGATTCTGGGTGTCAATTCTTTTTACAGTTTGATGTATGTGGTTATTATTTTGGTGGTCGATTTGCTTTATGGTGTGATTGATCCGCGGATTCGGCTGAAAGGAGATCATTAAAATGGAAAATATGGAAAAAAAGACAGTGCAGCCGAACCAAGCCGATTTGTTTGTCCTGACCCAAGGCCATGCCGAGGAAAGGGAAAAGCTGGTCACCAAGAGTTTGACCTTCTGGCAGGATGCCTGGCGGCGGCTGCGGGAAAATAAAATGGCCATGGCCGGTTTGTGGCTCATTATCATTTTGGCGGTATTCGCCATTTTGGCGCCTTCGGTTTTTGCCTTTAGAAACGCGGACGGGAGCCGCTATACTTATGATTCCGCGCCGGTGCTGTTAGATGAGGACGGCAACGAGATCAGCAAAGTGGATATTGCTTTTTTGCCGCCGCGGATTCCCTATCTGGAAAAGCTGGGCATTTTTAACGGTATCGTTAAGCTGGAACGGAGCTCTTGGGATATTTTTATCGGCGAGCTGCCCAATACCGATGAATTTAAAGAATTAAAAAAGCCGCAGAATCGGAAAAAATTAGTTAAGGAGCTGGGCATTGCTTATCATCCGTATGAAGTCAATATTAAAAGCATGCAGATGAAGGACGGCGTAAAATATGTAACTTTACTGGATTTAAGCACAAAAAAAGAAGTCGAGATCCCGCTGACCGAGATGATTAGTCCGTACAGCCGCTTTAAGCCGGATACTTTTGAATTTATTTCGGCGGCGGTTGACGATAAGGGCGTGGAAATGGTAACCATTAATTCCGATGAGTACGCCATTAAAAACGTAAAAAACCTTTATTTTTGGTTTGGCACCGACCGGCTGGCGCTGGATATTTGGACGCGGCTGTGGATTGGTGTCCGGATTTCGCTGTTCATTGCCTTGATTTCTATGATCATTGACTTTGTGCTGGGCATTATTTACGGAACGATTGCCGGTTTTTACGGCGGTACGGCGGTGGATAATGTGATGATGCGCTTTGCCGAGATTTGGGGCAGTATTCCGGCGCTGGTGCTGATGATTATTATGATCAGTATTGAAAAAAAGATATCTCTGTTTTTAAATACGATTACCGGCGGACTAAGCTATCAGACGATTCGGTTTATTATTTTGATTTTCGCCATGAGCTTATCCGGCTGGATTGGCGTGGCCAGAGTAGTGCGGGCTCAGATTTTAAAGCTGCGCGACCAGGAGTTTATTTTGGCCTCCCGGACGCTTGGCGCCGGCAAAGCCCGGTTGATGGCCAAGCATTTGTTCCCGAATATTATCGGCCAGCTGACGGTTATGGCAACTTTCTCCATTCCGGGTGCGATTTTCTATGAAGCGTTTTTAACCTTTATCGGTTTGGGCTTGCCGATTCCGATGTCGTCTCTGGGCGTACTGGTCAATGACGGCTATAAGGCGATCCAAAGCCGGCCAAGTATGCTGTTGATTCCGGCGGCGGTTATGTCGATATTAATGCTGTCAATTAATCTTTTGGCCAATGGCCTGCGCGATGCGCTTGACCCGAGAATGCGATAGGAGGGGGGAAGAAAATGGCAAATAAAATATTAGAAGTCAAGAATCTGGAAGTCAATTTTCGAACCTTTTCCGGCGAAGTTCAGGCGGTGCGGGATGTTACTTTTGATTTGTACCAGGGCGAAACACTGGCGATTGTAGGCGAGTCCGGCTCGGGCAAATCAGTAACAGTTAAGGCGATTATGGGACTGCTTTCGGCCAATGGCTATTATAAGGGCGGAGAAATCCTGTTTGACGGCAAGAACATTGCCGCCATGGCTGAGAAAGACTTGCACAGCATTCGCGGCAACCGGATTGCCATGGTTTTTCAGGATCCGATGACTTCGCTGGACCCAACCATGAAGATTGGGCAGCAAATTATGGAAGTGATCCGCCTGCATCAAAAAACCTCCAGGGCAGAAGCTTATGAAAAGGCGATCAAATTAATTGAACTGGTTGGCATCAGCGACGCCAAGGAGAGAATGAATCAATATCCGCATCAGTTTTCCGGCGGTATGCGCCAGCGGATTGTAATTGCCATTGCCTTGGCCTGCGAACCGAAGGTGTTGATTGCCGACGAACCGACGACGGCGCTGGACGTAACGATTCAGGCGCAGATTTTGGATCTGATGAAGGATTTGCAGAAAAAAATCGGCGCGTCCGTGATCTTTATTACCCATGACCTTGGCGTAGTGGCCAATGTGGCTGACCGGGTGGCGGTCATGTATGCCGGCCGGCTGGTAGAGATCGGCACGGCTGATGAAGTCTTTTATGACCCGCGCCATCCCTATACCTGGGGGTTGATTGCCTCGATGCCGGATTTGGATACGCAGGGCAAGCTTTATGCTATTCCGGGGACGCCTCCGAACTTGGTGCAGCCGCCCAAGGGCGATGCCTTTGCTTTGCGCAGTGAATACGCCATGGAGATTGATTTTCAGCAGCAGCCGCCGTTATTTAAAATTACCAATACGCATTACGCGGCTACTTGGCTTTTGGACGAAAGGGCGCCGCAGGTTACGCCGCCGGAGATCATTATCAGGCGACGGGAAAAACTGAAGGAGGTGAAATAAGTGGAAAATACGCCAAATACACGCGATCAAAAAGATGTAAGTACTCCTGAGGTTTCCGGCACTTTAAACAGACAAGTTGCGTCCGGAGAAGTGCTGGTCGAAGTGAAAAACCTGAAACAGTATTTTAAAATGGGCCAAGGGAAAGTGGTTAAAGCGGTCGATGATATCAGCTTTCATATTAATAAAGGCGAAACCTTTGGCCTGGTGGGCGAGTCTGGTTCCGGCAAGTCTACCACCGGCCGGACGATGATTCGGCTGTACCGCCCGACCGGCGGCGAAGTATACATGAAAAACCGGCTGATCAGCGGCCGGATTTCCAAGCAGGACGTGGCCTATGTCAACCGCAATATGCAGATGATCTTTCAGGATCCGATGGCTTGTTTAAATCCGCGGATGAAAGTCATTGATATTGTGGCCGAGGGCTTAGACATTCATAAACTGGCCAAGGATAAAAATGACCGGCGCGAGCAGGTGATTAAGATGATGAAGCTGGTCGGCCTTGACGAGCAGCATATTGAACGCTACCCGCATGAGTTTTCCGGCGGACAAAGACAGCGGATTGGGATTGCCCGGGCGATGGCGGTCGATCCGGAAATGATCATTGCCGATGAGCCGATTTCGGCGCTGGACGTGTCGATTCAGGCGCAGGTAGTTAATTTGATGAATGAGTTAAAAGAAGCGCATGGCCTGACGTATTTGTTTATCGCCCATGACCTGTCGATGGTTAAATATATCAGCAACCGGATCGGCGTTATGTATCGGGGAAAACTGGTGGAACTGGCAACCTCCGAGCAGCTGTTCCACAAGCCGCTCCATCCCTATACCCGTTCGCTCCTGTCGGCGATTCCGCTGCCCGATCCGATCAGCGAGAGGACCCGCCGCCGGACAGCCTATGTGCCGGAAAAGGAGCATGATTACTCCAAGGAGCAGCCAAGCTGGCGGGAGCTGGCGCCGGGGCATTTCGTATCGGCTACCGAAGCCGAGGTCGAAAAGTGGGAGGCGCTTTACCGGTAGACGGATAAAGGCGCCATTGGTTTTCAGGCCGCTCGCTGGTAGGGGCGTGTCAGGCGGAAGTGCTTTGCCGGCAGACGGATAAAAGCGCAATCAGGTTTTGGCTGTTCTCGGATATGGGCGCTGTTTCTTTCAGCGGCCGGCACGCGGCCGGATAGACGTTCGCCAAAAGGCAGCCTTACGGGAAACTGAAATATAAAATAAGGATGTTAAAATAAGGATATTTTTAGCGATGACCGCGGCGTGAAGCAAGGCCTTGCATGCGGCGGCCGGCGTTAAAAATATCCTTTTTCATAGGCTGGCTGCGACATAATCCGCCGGCGTTCGGACATGGATATTGCGGTATTTACTTATGCTGTTCAGCAATATGCAAGGAAAAAGAAAAAAATCTTCCCATGTTGATGGATTACGCAGTAATTATGCGGATCGAGCACAAGGTTCGCAAAATTTTGAAGGTATTGTTGTAATGATTAAAGCGGCCCTTCAGATGACCTCGATTCAAACTCTTTGTGATACATGCATGAAAAGGAACAAAAAACAATGAAAAAATGGTATTATCTTTTTGTTTTACTGGTGGGCGGCGGGCTGCTGCTGTATGAGTTCGGCGCCGGGCGGCTGGGCGGCCGGATGGAGCTGCTGTTTGGCTTTTTGTTGCTTTTGGGAGTAACGGTGATGGCCGGGATTGATATTCAAAGGTACGAGATTCCCGGCTTTATTCAGCTTTATTTTTTGATGCTGGGCATTGTTCGGTTATTGCTTCATCGGCAGGTGGGAAATGCTTTGCTGGCCCTCTTCCTGATGGGGGGGCTCCTCTTAGGCATTGCCGTCGTAACCGGCGGCCAGCTGGGCGGCGGTGATATTAAGCTGATGGCGCTGGCCGGTTTAAGCTTGGGAGTGCGCGATATTTTTCTGGCGCTGGCGATCGGTTCAATTTTGGGAAGTGCTATCGGGCTGGGGCTGATGGCTGCCGGCCGGATCCGGCGCGATACGCCTCTGCCCTTTGGCGTGTTTTTGGGAGCCGGTATTTTTCTGGCTTATCTTTATGGCGAAAGCCTATGGCGATGGTATGTGGAGTGAAGGAGCAAGGGAAAAAGAGGTTAAAATAATATAAAACATAAAATAAAACATAAAATTTTGCAGGAAGCCGCGTTTTTTCTTTCCATTTGCCCCAAAGTGTGGTATACTGTTGCCGATAAGAGCGTGAATACAGAGCGGCGGCAGGTATCGGCGGCGTTTGTTTCCGCTCGACCAAGAGAAAAAATGCTCTGAGAGCGAATGTTGGATTGAAAAGCAAAAAGTTACCATTCAGGCAAGGCAGGAGCAATTCGCTAAAACGCTGATAAAAAATAAATTTCAATGAGTTACTCATAGGAGCGTTAAGCGATAAGCAGGTTGGGCAGGTCTTTGGGAAATAAGCTTTCCGCCGTATCCAGCCGATGAGCCGCCGGCCTGAAGCCGTAACAACAAAAGATCAGAAGGAGAAAAGAAATGAGCGCAAAGGTTGAACATTTGGGAAAAAGTATGGTTAAGATTACCATGGAAGTAGACGCCGATACCTTTAAAAAGGCGATTGAAACGGTGTATTTAAAAAATAGAGGCAAAATCAATCTGCCCGGCTTTCGCAAGGGCAAAGCGCCGCGTAAGCTGATTGAGCAGGCATACGGGGCGGAAGTATTTTATGACGACGCGGCCAATGAAGTGATGCAGCCGGCTTATGAAAAGGCACTGGCTGAGACGGAGCTGGATATTGTTTCCCGGCCGACGATTGATATCGTCAAGGCCAAGGAAGGCGAGGAATTCATCTTCAGCGCGGAAGTGGCGATTAAGCCGGAAGCGGTTTTAAAGGATTACAAAGGGATTGAGCTGAAAAAAGAAGAGATCAGCGTCAGCGATGAAGACGTGGCTAAGAAGCTGGCAGAAGTCAGAGAGCAAAACGCCCGGATTATTGACGTGGACGACCGGCCGGTTAAAACCGGCGATACCGTTACCATCAACTATGCCGGCTCGATTGACGGCGTGCCGTTTGAGGGCGGTACCGACCAGGAGCATAAGCTGACGATTGGTTCCGGTCAGTTTATCCCGGGCTTTGAAGATCAGATCATCGGCAAAAATATCGGCGATGAGTTTGACGTGCGGGTAACTTTCCCGGAAAAGTACCATGCGGAAGAATTGGCCGGCAAGGAAGCGGTGTTTGCGGTTAAGCTTCATGCCATTACCGAAAAAGAGCTGCCGGAATTAGATGATGAGCTGGCGCAGGATGTGTCGGATTTTGATACTTTGGCGGAATACAAAGAGGATATTAAAAAAGAGCTGCTCCATGAAAAAGAGCATAAAGCCGAGCATGAGCGGGAGCATCAAATCATGGACGCTTTGGTTGAGCGGCTGGAAGTCGAGCTGCCGGAGCCGATGATTGATTTGGAAGTGGAAAATCAGATCTACAATATGGAAAACCGGATGCGGGCGCAGGGCTTTTCGCTGGAGCAATATATGCAGTTCACCGGCCAGACGATGTCGGCTTTGCAGGACAGCCTGAAGGAAAGCGCCGCTAAGAGCATTAAAGGCCGGCTGGCTTTGGAAGCAGTAGCTAAGGCTGAAAATCTGGAAGTAACGGCTGAGGATCTGGAAAAAGAGTATCAGCAGATGGCGGAAAGCTATAACATGGAAGTGGAAAAGATCAAGGAAGTCGTGCCGGAGGAAGAAGTCAAAGACACTCTCTTAAACCGGAAAGCATTGTCCTTAGTGACCGAAGCGGCTAAGTTTATTTAATTGGTACACGGGTAATATCCCGGAGCCAAAAGCATTGGCACCATGATAAAAAAGAGGATCAATTCTTTTGCAGGGAAGCCTGGTAATGGATGCCCATACTTTTGGCGCCCACATAAAATTAAATAAGAGACAGCGGAGAAGCGGCGGACCTTTGCAAAAGGGGACAGCCGCTTTCCGCAACCTATCCGTTTCATTTTTAGTGCGGCAAGTCCAAGGCTTTAGGGACAAAAGAAACTGCATTTTCCGCTGGCTGCCGCGCCGTCAGGATGGTTTAGGGCTGGCCGCGGGCAAAGCGGGGACTTGCGCCGGGAAAAGAAATGAGGTCGGCGCCAAGGGCTTGGCGTATGTTTATTCAAAGCTGCCATTGAGGAAAATTGTGCAGGAAAATTAAGAAAACAAGCAGAAAAGGAGAAATAGAATATGAGTTTAGTACCTTATGTCATCGAACAAACCGGACGCGGCGAGCGTTCCTATGATATTTATTCGCGGCTGTTAAAAGAACGCATCATTTTTTTGGGCGAGGAAGTCAACGATGTCACGGCCAGTCTGGTGGTAGCCCAGCTTTTGTTTTTGGAATCGGAAGATCCGGAAAAGGATATTCATTTGTACATCAATAGCCCGGGCGGCGTGATTACGGCCGGCATGGCGATTTATGACACGATGCAGTATATTAAGCCGGACGTATCGACGATTTGCATCGGTATGGCGGCCAGTATGGGCGCGTTCCTGCTGGCGGGCGGCGCTAAGGGCAAACGGATGATTCTGCCCAACGCCGAGGTCATGATTCATCAGCCGTCGGGCGGTTCGCAGGGACAGGCGACGGATATTAAGATTCAGGCCGACCGGATTATTGAGATGCGCCGGCGGCTCAATCAGCTGTTAAGCGAAAATACCGGTCAGCCGCTGGAAGTAGTGGAAAGAGATACCGAGCGGGATCATTTCATGAATGCCGATGAAGCGGTCGCTTACGGTATTGTTGATAAAATTATAGAAAAGAAATAAGAAGAAAGAAGAAAGGTGATAGATTTGACGAAGCAAACAGATGAAAAAAGGCAGCAAATTCGCTGCTCATTCTGCAATAAGACGCAGGAGCAGGTCAGAAAGATGATTGCCGGGCCAAACGCCTATATTTGCGATGAATGTATCGGCTTATGCGGCGAGCTTGTAGCGGAGGAGCTGGGGCAGGCCGCGGAGATTGATTTGACCAATATTCCAAAGCCCGAGGAGATTAAGCACTTTCTTGATCAATATGTCATCGGTCAGGAGGAAGCAAAAAAGACTTTGGCGGTGGCGGTTTACAATCATTATAAGCGGGTCAACGCCGATGATGAGGATGAAGTTGAGATTCAAAAATCCAATATTCTCCTGTTGGGGCCGACCGGTTCCGGTAAGACTTTATTGGCGCAGTCGCTGGCGCGGGTGCTGAATGTGCCCTTTGCCATTGCCGATGCGACTTCCTTAACCGAGGCCGGTTATGTCGGCGAGGATGTCGAAAATATTCTGCTCCGGCTTTTGCAGGCGGTTGACTTTGACGTGGAAAAGGCGGAGCTGGGGATTATTTATATTGATGAAATTGATAAAATCACGAAAAAATCAGAAAATCCGTCAATTACCAGAGACGTCAGCGGCGAAGGCGTGCAGCAGGCGTTGCTCAAAATCTTAGAAGGAACGATTGCCAATGTGCCGCCCCAGGGCGGGCGCAAGCATCCCCATCAGGAGTTTATTCAGGTTAATACCGCCAATATCTTGTTTATCATTGCCGGCGCGTTTGACGGATTGGAAAAAATCATTGAAAAAAGAAGCGGCAATAACGGCATTGGTTTTGGCGCTAAGGTAACTGGCAAACAGGAGAAGTCTTTGGGGGATACGCTAAAGGAAGTAAGTCCTGAGGATTTAATCCGCTATGGCCTGATTCCGGAGTTTGTCGGCCGAGTGCCGGTGGTGGTCAGCCTTGATAACTTGGATGAAGAGGCGCTGATTCGGATTTTGACGGAGCCGAAAAATGCGTTGGTTAAGCAGTACCAGAGCCTTTTGGCGATTGATGGGGTGGAGCTGGAGTTTGAGGAAGTGGCCCTGAAAGCGATTGCCAAAAAAGCGATTCACGGAAAAACCGGAGCCAGAGGACTGCGGGCGATTATTGAAAAGTTAATGCTGGATATTATGTATGAGATTCCTTCGGATCCGGATATCAGCAAGGTGATTATCACCGAAGCGGCGGTTTCCGGCGGAAAACCTGAGGTCATCCGCAATGTTCAGGCCATCAAGAAGCCCTCTTTCCCCAAAAAGAAGAAAGTTTTAAACCAAAATCCGGATCTTGCCTGACAGGGAGGTTCTATGGAAAATAAGAAAGAAATGCCCTTATTGATTTTAAAGGGATTGGTTATCCTGCCCAAAAGCCTTCTCCATATTGAAGTTAAGCATGAGCTGTCCGTAACGGCGGTGGAACAGGCGATGGCCGAAGATCAGCTGGTTTTTTTGCTGACCCAGAAAAACCGGCTGCAGGAGGAGCCGGATTTAAATGAGGATGTTTACACGGTTGGGACGATTGCCCGGATCAAGCAAATCGTTAGGCTGCCGAAAAACAGTCTGTCGGTAGTGGTTGAGGGGCTGGCCCGCGGCCGGATGGAGGCGTATGAACTGACGGATCATTTTTACCGGGTGACAGTTGAATATTTACCGGAGACTTCCGCCGGTGTCAATGCCGAGGAAAAGGAAGCCTATGTTCGCCATGTGCAGGAAGCGGTGGCCGAATATGTTGAGTTAGCCGGTAAGATTGATAAGCAGCTGGCCGAGCGGGTGCTGGCAGCCGAGACGCTGAGCGATTTGGCGGATGGGATTGCCGCTTACTTGCTGCGGCCAATGGAAAAGAAGCAGGAAATTTTAGAAGAACCGGATGAAGAGGAGCGGATCAAAAAAGTTAGCCAAATGCTGCTGACGGAGATTGAAATTATTAAACTGCAGCATAAGCTGAGCGAGGAAGTCAAACGCTCCCTGGATAAAAATCAGCGTAATTATGTCCTGCGGGCGCAGCTGAAAGCGATTCAGGAAGAGTTGGGCGAAGAAGATGCAGACGAAGAGGATGAGATTAAGGATTATCTGCGCCAGATCCAAAGGCTGAAAGCGCCGAGAGAGGTGCAGGATAAGCTGTTTCTGGAAGTCAAACGCCTGTCCAAAATGCGGCTGGCTTCACCGGATGCGGCTAGTTTGCGCAATTATATAGATGAGGTGCTGGAATATCCGTGGAACAAGAAAAGCAAGGAGTCCAATGATTTAAAAAAAGCGGAAAAAATCTTAGACGAGGATCATTATGGCCTGGAAAAAGTCAAAGAAAGAATTTTGGAGCATTTGGCGGTGCGTCAGCGCTCCAAAGACGAGAGCAGCCCGATTCTTTGTCTGGTCGGTCCGTCCGGGACAGGTAAGACGTCGGTGGTCTGCTCCATTGCCAAGGCGCTGAACCGGAAATATGTCCGCATTTCCTTAGGCGGCGTGCGGGATGAAGCGGAAATTCGCGGACACCGCAAGACCTACATCGGCTCCATGCCTGGCCGGATCGTAACGGCCATTAAGCAGGCCGGTACGGTTAATCCGCTGATTCTTTTAGATGAGATCGATAAGACCAGCTCGGATTTTCGGGGCAATCCCGCTGCCGCTTTGCTGGAGGTCTTAGACGGCGAGCAGAACAAAAGCTTCCGCGATCACTATTTTGAAGTGCCGGTTGATTTGTCGGAGGTTTTATTTATTGCCACCGCCAATACCTTATCGACCATCCCCCGGCCGCTGATGGACCGGTTGGAGATTATTGAGGTCAGTTCCTATGCCATGAATGAAAAGCTGCATATTGCCAGACAATATTTGCTGAAAAAGCAAATGAAAAAAAGCGGCTTAAGCGAAAAAGAACTGACCATCAGTGACAACGCTTTACGCGAGATTATTTCCGGCTATACCAGAGAAGCCGGGGTTCGCGGCCTGGAGCGGCGGATTGGCGATATTTGCCGCAAGGCGGTCAAAGAAAGCCTGCTTTCCGGCAAAAGGCGGGCCACGGTCAAGGAAAATAATTTAGAGCATTATCTGGGAATTCCCAGCTATCATTATGATAAAATGGCGGATAGCCCGCAGATCGGCGTGGCGCGCGGTTTGGCCTGGACGGAAGCCGGCGGCGATACCTTGTCGATTGAGGTGGTAGTGGTTGGCGGCAAGGGCGGTTTTAAACTGACCGGCCGGTTAGGCGACGTGATGAAGGAATCGGCCAGTACCGCGATGAGCTATTTGCGCAGTACGACAGCTTTGCATCAGCTGCCGCCGGATTTTTATAAGACCAAGGATTTTCATATCCATATTCCCGAAGGGGCAGTGCCCAAAGACGGCCCGTCGGCCGGCATTACTATGGCGACGGCTATGCTTTCCGCGCTGACCGGCCGGGCGGTGCGCAACGATATCGCCATGACCGGTGAAATCACGCTGCGCGGCCGGGTGCTGGCCATCGGCGGCTTAAAAGAAAAAATCTTAGCGGCCAAGCGGGCCGGCATTAAAGAAATTATCGTGCCGGCGGCCAATCGAGCCAATGTTGGGGAATTGGACAGTGAAATTGTTAAAAACCTGACCATTTATTATGTCGAGTCGGCCGAGGAGGTCTTTGCTCTGGCGGTTTTGCCGGCGGAGGAAAAAAAGACCCGGCCGGCCGCCAAAAAGAAAGCCGGCCAGACGCCTAAAAAAGCGGAATAGCAGTCGGACAACAATAAAACAAAAACAGAGCCTATTATTTAAACGCTGTGATGAAGCGGGAAATAATAGGCTCTGCTGATTTTAGCTGCCGCTAGATAAGCGGATATTTATGCTTGGCCGAAAAGAAAGCTTGCTTTCATAGAAGCGTAAATATCTATTAGCTTAACACCGGATGGAGTAGTTCGATGAAATTCATTTTTATAAAGCATAATTCCTGGTTGAATTGCAAATGGCTGTATGTTTTTTCTGTTTTTATATTAGCTGTTTTGGCCGGCGAAAAAAGCGGCTGGAATTAATGTTTCGCGGTACCGGATAAAATATAGCAGTCCGGGGTATCGACCAAAATATCAATCGTAAAGTACGGCGCAAAGGCAGCCGCTTCATTGGCGGCGCTTTGCAGCGTCCGTGAAATGGGATGAGCTTCCGCGCCGCTGTGCCGGTGATTGATAATCTCCCGGCTGTGGTCATGGGCAATCACGAATCTTCCCCCGGCGATCAAAATCTGATGGAGCTTGGCCGCTAACTTGGCCGGCTCCAAAATATGGGGATAAACATTAAAAACAATTGCCCAGTCAAAGCCGGCTTCCGTAAACTCCATAATATCGGCGCAGTGGAACTGTACCGGCTGGCCCGCGGCTTTCTGCCGGGCCAGGGCAATCATTTTTTCAGACACATCGATTGCTTGATAATCGGCCGGTTCATAAGCTAAAATATGTGGCACCAACACACCGGTACCGCAGCCGATATCCAGCACTTTTTGGCCTTTTTTTAAGCCGGTCAGGCGTAAAATAGCGTCAATTCTTTCATGATCATTGCGGACATGACTGTCCCAGTGATCGGCGTGCTGATCAAAAAATTCCTGCATTAAAGTAGACATAAATTTCCTTTCTGTTTCATTTCTAACTAGGTGTATCCGGCCAAAAACCAAAGCCTTTTGGCCAATTTCCCAATATCAAAAGCTGCCCGATAAACTTAATTTTTAAGATCATGTTTATTAGCGGTATGCGCGCTAAAGGCAAGCGGAACTTGCCGGCAAAAGCTGAGTGAAACTTTAATTATTATAAACACGGGCTTTATTCAGCAGCAGCAGGAGCGAGGGAATAAAAATTAACTGCAAAATAATTCCGGGCAAGCCCTTGGCGACCGCACCGATAATATAGGGCACAGCTGAAAGCTTAATTCCTGCTACTGTCACGGAAAGAATAAAAACAACCAGTCCGGCCGCGATCCGGCCGCCAAGCATAGCGATCAGCAGGCAGATAATCTGGGATAGGTTCCGGTTTTCCACCAAGCGGCGCTGACGGCTGAGGGAAACCAAGCTGGCATAAGCGGCCAGTTCCGCCATCATGATAACGGCCATTGGGAAAATAGGCGGCATTCCGGTCAGCACCGAGCTTAACAGCGGAGTCAGCAGCCCGACCATCAGAGCCGGTAAGGGCGATAAGAAAAAGCCGGATAATAACACCGGAATATGCATGGGCAGGAAAACAGGCCCGCCCATCTGAAAGAAATGGAAGCCCATCGGCAAAACAATACCCATGGCAATAAAAAAGGCAGCTTTGGTTAATTCAACAGGTTTGAAAGTCGGTTTCATAGAATTCTCCTTTTTGGGTATACTGATTTTTTCTCATTTCCGCCAGCCGAGAATATATTTTTTCCAATTCATTTGAAAAAAAGGATTTTTATTCCAGTGAGGCTTTTTTGAGAAAAGGGCAAGGCAAATTCTTTTGCCGGCTTTCGGCTTCTGCCGAAAAGCTGTCATTTTATAGAGTTATTCCCGCTTCAGCGGCAAAGTTTTTAGCGTTCGGCTAAAGGCGATTGCAGGCTTTAAGGTTTTCCTGGCTCGCGGAAACTCTTTTTTCAGTTTGTCGCTCCTGAAAAAGCAAAGGCTTTTGGCCAAGGAAAATTAAGTTATAAAGTTTGTATGTTTAAAGCCTAGAAATAATATAACATATTTTAGCCGGATGGGCAAGGGGGAACATGCTTGAGTTTCCGCAGATTTATCCACATATCCTCATTTTCAAGGTTCTCTTATCAACAAATTTCAAAAAATGACCAAAATATAAGGAATCTCATTCCTTTTTGATGTAAAATTAAGCTGTCAACCAAAAATCTCACTAAACAAAAAGAAAGGGGATTGCTTATGTCTCATTTTACACTTTAAAAAAAAGAGGACATTTACTATTGCAATTTACATTTTGCGGAAACTCAAGTAAAAAACATTGCAAATTTTTCTTTTTTCGGCTACAATAAAATAAAGCTTTTGCCATGAAATAGCCTTTTTGTTTAACTGGTGTATGCCGGCGGGATCAAAGGCTGCCTTTCGCCGCAGGCTAGGCCTGACATCAATGTTCTTGCTTAACAAAGCTGTTAGAACTAAAAAAAGCGGCTTTCCTTGAATAGAATAGTTTTTTAAAAGCTGATTAAAAATAAGATTTAAAGGAGCTTAGTTATGAAACGCCGGTATTTAATGAAACTGTCACTTTCCATTTTTCTGCTGCTGTCTTGCATAGGAGTATTATATATTACCAATATCACTTTAGCGGGAAATACCGGCGGCCGGGAAAAAGAGGCCGGAGTGGCGCCCAAAAACTACCCGGCGCTGTCGGAAGAGCTGATTTATGAGCTGCAGGGCGCCGGTTTTGAAGATTATTCGTTGGAGGCGGGCAGGCCTTCTCTGATTAAGCAGCCGCATCACCGTTTTGTGCTGCTCAATAAACAAAACTACCTGCCGGCGGATTTTGTGCCGGCGGATTTGACTGTGCCCGGAATTCCTTTTGCCGGCGGAGCAAACGGCCGAAAAATGATGGTTCCTGTAGCGGCGGCCGCAGTGGAGCAGCTGGCGGCAGCGGCGGCCAAGGAAGGCATTGTTTTAAACGGCGTGTCGGCTTATCGTTCGATTGCTTATCAAAAAGAGGTCTATGCCCGCAATGTCAAACGATATGGTCAAAAGCACGCCGATCAATACAGCTCGGTGGCCGGTTACAGCGAACACCACAGCGGTTTGTGCATTGATATCAGCAGCCCTAGCGTGGGCAATGCTTTGGAAGAACGATTGGGAAGAACCAAGGAAGGCCAGTGGCTGGCGGCCAATGCTCACCGCTACGGTTTTGTTATTCGCTATCCCAAAGGCAAGGAAGCAATCACCGGCTATGCCTATGAACCATGGCATATCCGCTATTTAGGCATCCCCTTGGCCACTTATCTTTATGAAAATGATTTATGCTACGAGGAGTTTATCAGTCTGGTCCAAAGCGACCGGCTGCTGATTCCGGAAAAGCCCTTGGCGCGGTTTGCCGATCGGGATAGTTTAAGGAATCATCCGAACCGGCAAGCGCTGGAGTTTTTAGCGGTAAAAGGCGGGCTGCTGCCGGATGCGGAAAATCGCTTTTTGCCGGAGAAGCTGATTAGCCGGCGGGAGTTTTTAGCGGCGGCGCTGCAATGGCTAAGTCAGGCCGCGCCAGCGCAGGCGGAACGTTCCGCCGCTGAAATGGCTGATCCAACGAACAAGGAAAGTAAAACTATATTGGCAGAAAACCCGCAAACAGCCAGCCCGGCGGCAGCCGAAAGCCAAACGAAGGATCAAACGGATCGCGAAGCGGAAAAAGATCTGACGCCGGAAAGCTTGCGGGCGCTGGGCTTTGACACGTATGCCGAGCTGTTGGCGCAAGCGGCCGAATATGGTGTGCCGCTGCTGGCCGATACGGCGGCCGGTTATGACCAGCCGCTCTCCCGAGAGGAAGCGGCCATGATCTTAGGGGCGCTGGCGGGAAAAGCTTTGGGTGAAAGCCATGCGCTGGATGGTGAATTGCAGGATTATGTGACGGATGCCTTTGGTTTGCGGGACAGCCTTTATCAGGCGGCCATCAGTCAAATGATCGCGGCCGGAATTATTTCAACTGCTGATTTTCAGCCGTTTTCTGCGGCGGAGCCGGTGACCAGAGCCGAAGCCGCTGTCCTGCTGATGCGGCTTTTTCAGCGGGAAGAACGGCCGGTCAATCAAAAACTGGAGCTTGAGTGTTTGAGCAATTCGCTGGACGATTATCAAAGTAAGGCGATGTGCTTATTTAATAACAATACCAAAACCTTTGTCTGGCAAAAAAATGAAAACCTGCGCTTAGCTCCGGCCTCACTGACTAAAATGATGACGGTTTATCTGGCTTTGCAGAAGATCCCTGATTGGAAGCAAAAGGTGGGCATTGCCGCTGCTTACCGCAGCCGGGTGCTGCGCCTTAATGCCAGCATTGCCGGATTTTCGGCGGGGGAAAAGGCGAGCTATGAAGATCTGGCTTATGCGGCGCTCTTAGCCTCCGGCGCCGAAGCGGCTGGAACTTTGGCGATTCGGACGGCGGGAAAGGAAGAACTCTTTATTGCGGAAATGAATCAAAAAGCGGCGCAGTGGGGCATGAATGACACCCACTTTCAGACGGTGGAAGGGTTGGACGCGGAAGG
>CAUVDV010000037.1:0-16783 GCA_963550755.1 uncultured Lachnospiraceae bacterium | reverse complement strand
GCAGAACTAACCTGCCCGCCGGCCACAATCCCATAACATAGCCGCTTCATATTTTTATCCACCCTTCCGGCCAAATCACCAATCCTTATAAACACAGGCACCAAGGAAAAAGACGCGGCTTTTGCCTTTTCGCGAACGTCAAATATCGAAAGTTCCGCTTTTGGCCAAAGTGTAAACCCGCTAAAAAGGCAAAGCCTTTTGGCGTCCAAGCACGCATACGGCTTTCTTTATCTTTATTCACCCTTGATTTGACAAATGGCCGCGGCGATATCGCCCGAACCAAAGACCGCCGAACCGGCTACCAAAATATCCGCGCCGGCCGCTGCAATTTGTTCGGCATTCCCGGCATGAACCCCGCCGTCCACCTCAATATCGTAATGATAGTTTTTTTCCTGCCGCCAGGCCGCCAGGCGGCTAATCCGATCCAACGCCCCCGGAATAAAACTTTGCCCCCCAAAGCCCGGATTAACCGACATCACCAGCACCCGGTCAGCCTCCGGCAAAAGTTCTTCCAGCATACACAGCGGCGTAGCCGGATTTAAGGTAATCCCGGCTTTTTTGCCCAGTTTTTTAATTTCCATCAGCAAACGGTGCAAATGCCGGCTGCTTTCAACATGAACCGTAATCGTATCCGCTCCGGCTTTGGCAAAAGCTTCCACAAAATCCTCCGGCCGCTCGATCATTAAGTGAACATCAAAGGGCCTAGCAGTCAAAGGCCGGATTTGACTGACCAGCATCGGACCAAACGTAATATTGGGCACAAAATTGCCATCCATGATATCAATATGAATCTCATCGCAACCAGCCTGATCAATCTGCCGAATCGCCTCGCCCAGATGAGTAAAATCCGCCGATAAAATTGACGGCGCTATTTTCCGTATTTTATTCATTCTTCAACCACCTTTCCGTGAAAAACGCTAAGATTGTTCTATCGAACTTGAAAAAGTTGAATCTTCCTTTTAGTATTATGACTGATATCCGGCAAAACATATGCCCTCATTCGCCATGCGCTGAAATTTATTTTGAACAAAGCATACTTATTTCGCGTTTCGCCGAATCGTCACTGGCTTGCCGGAATTACGCTCTTTTTCTTTCAGCTCCTCTTTGATTTGAAGATAGTTCCGATAGCGGTTTGGCCAAATATCGCCCGCTTCAGCCGCCGCTTTAACGGCGCAGCCGCTTTCCCGGTCATGCTGACAGTCGAGGAATTGACAATTTCCGGCGCGCGCCCGAAATTCCGGGAAGCACCGGCGCAGCTGCTGAGCGCTAATCTCCCGCAAATCAAAGGAAGTAAAACCTGGCGTGTCAACCACAAAACTGTTTTCATCCAGCGCGATCAAGTTCACATGCCGGGTCGTATGCCGGCCCCGCCCGATTTTTTGACTGACCCCGCCGGTTTTCATCACCACCTTAGATTGCCAAAAATTAACCAAAGTTGATTTGCCGACTCCGGACGGCCCGGCCAGTACCGTTGTTTTGCCCAAAAGGAGAGTGCGCAGCTTTTCCGGGTCAGACCGATGCGCCGAAAAAACATGAACGGCATAGCCGATATTCTGATAATGCTTTAAAAAATCCGCTCCTTCCGTATTTAAATCTGCTTTATTAAAGCCCAGCACCACCGGCAGTCCTTTATGTTCCAGCATCACCAAAAACCGATCGAGCAAATTAAGATTGGGTTTGGGCTGATCCAAAGCAAACAGCAGCAGCACCTGATCAACATTGGACACCGGCGGCCGAATCAGTTCATTCCGGCGCGGATAAATCCTAACAATAAAGCCCTTTCCCTCTTCGCCGGCCGCTTCGATTTCAACATCATCCCCCACCACCAGATTTTCGCCTGTTTTGCGGAACAATCCCCTGGCTTTACATTCTGCAATGCCAACAGCGGTCTGCACATAATAAAAACCGCCCACGCCCTTGATTATTTTTCCTTTCATCCTGCTGTTTGCTCCATCTCCTTACTTTGGGATTTGCTTTCGTCTTGTATTTAGCCGCAGCGTTTTTTTCTCCGCCGCAGCTTACATAGGGTAAGTGGCTGAAAACATTTTATTTCCCCGCATTTCCGACCAGCCCGGCCAAAAGCCGGCGTTTTTTCGGTTAAAAGCGGATGTGCTTAGTTTTCGGTAAACACAATTTGCCGGGTATATTGCTTCACCCCGTCCAAATACACAGTAATAATGCCGGTGCCGGTGCCTTCCGGTGTCAGGGTCAGCGGAAACTGGTCAATCCGCACCTCCTCTTCCAGCAAAACCTTCTCCACCTCATTTTGGGTCAGCGTCACCTTAATCACACCGCTTTCCTGAACCGGGCCAAACGGCGAATTAATCCGAATTTCTATTTTTTTGGAAATAAATTCTTTTCCCAGGCTGACAGACAAATCAATTGACGAACCCTTCACCACTTTATTCCCGGCGGCAATGCTCATCATAATTACCCGTCCTTTTTCATAATAGTCATTGTAACTTTCCGTTACATTAACAATAAAGCCCAGCTCCGTCAAACGGGCAATCGCCTCTTGCTTGGGCTGATTGATCAGCGGCGGCACCTCAACCAGTTCTACTTCCGCCCCTTTACTGACATAAATCGTTACAATCCCACCCTTGGGCAAAAGACTGTCCGCCGCCGGCGATTGGCGAAAAACATTGCCAATGGCTGCCGTATTATTGTTTTCAATAATCTGCTCCACCGAAAAGCCTTCTTCTCTCAGCTTTTTTTCTGCTTCGCTGTAGCTGAAATTAAGCACATCCGGAACCGACTTTTCCTCCACGCCTTTACTGACAATTACGCTGATAATAGAGTCTTCCTTAACGCTTTCCAACGGCTTAATATCCTGATCAACAATCCGTCCCCGGCTAATTTCATCGCTATAGACATAACCCTCAATTACATATTTCAAATCCGGATAGCGGAGCGATAATTCTTCCACGTTTAAATTGTGCAGATTGGGCACCGTCACCATTTTCGGCACCCAGTTATGAATATTAGCCGGCACAATAATCGCCGTCAAAATCACCACAACCACAAAGGCCGAAGCAATTGCCGCCCAGCGGATCAGCTTGTCATAAGGATCCTTTTCGCCTCCAAAGTTTCGGTATTCCTTATTGCTCCAAATCTGCTTAATCTCGTTTTTGGGAATAACCAGCGTTGCGCCGTTGTCCTCATTTGTGTACTCAATCACTTCCTCCGGGTGCTGATAAGCCGCTTTTAAATCAGTCAGCATTTCCTTGGCCGTGGCGTAGCGATTGATCATTTTCTTTTCTGTCGCTTTATAGATAATGGTCTCAAAATTCCGGCTAATTTTCGGATTCTTTTCGCAAATCCCCGGCAGCTTGCCGTCTATGTGCATGAGAGCAATATTCACCGGATTATCGCCGTCATACGGCACCTCGCCGGTCGCCATCTCATACATCGTAATCCCTAAGGAATAAATATCGCTGCATTCCTTTTGCACCAGCCCCTTCACCTGTTCCGGTGAAATATAATGCACCGACCCGGTCAAAGCCTCATTCATATCAATCGTCTTATCGGTAATGACCCGGGCAATGCCAAAATCCATAACCTTGATCTTATTGTTTTTCGTCCAAAAAATATTTTGCGGCTTAATATCACGGTGAATAATATGATTGTTATGGGCATGCGATAAGGCCGCCAATACGCTGGAAGCAACATGGTAAATTTGCGCTTCCGTTAAAACGCCCTGTTCTTTAATCACCGTTTTTAATGTTTTGCCTTCTAAATATTCCATGACAATATAATGAAAATCGTCCTCATCGCCAACATCGTATACCGCTACAATATTAGGATGAGAAAGTCCGGCCGCTGCCTGTGCCTCTACTTTAAAGCGCTTCACTAAGTTCTCATCCTCGCACAGCTCCGGTTTTAAAATCTTAATCGCCACATAGCGGTTCAGCTTATGGCATTTGGCCTTATACACATCCGACATACCGCCGGTGCCGATCCGCTTGATGATTTCATACCGCTCGTTAATAAAATCTCCCTTATTTAGCATCATCGGCCTCGCTTTCCCGTTCGTTTTTAACCAGCACGACCGTAATGTTATCGCCGCCTCCGCGGTTTAAGGCTGCCTGAACCAAACTATCAGCCAGCGCCGGCAGCTCTGATTCCCGGCGCAAAATCTCCTCTAATTCCCGGCGCCGCAAATAACTGCTCAGCCCGTCGCTGCACAGCAAAAGAATATCGCCCGTCCTGGCCGGAACCGTATAAAGATCCGCTCGTACATTGCCTTCAATCCCAATCGCCCGGCTGATTAAATTACGGTTTTCATGGGTAAAAGCTTCTTCCTCGGTAATCAGGCCAATTTCCTGCATCTCCTGAACCGGCGAATGATCCTTGGTAATCCGACTTAGCTCTCCTTGCCGGTACAAATAAGCCCGGCTGTCGCCGACATTGGCCAGCACATATTCCGCCGGCAAAAAAATCAAACCGACCAGGGTTGTTCCCATATGCCGGCAGTCCGGATTTGCCCGGCCATAGGCATACACCGCTTGATTTGCTTTGGCAAACGCATTCGTTAGCCCCGTCCGGCAATCAGCCGCCGAATTTTCCTGAAAATAAGTCGTTACCGCTTCGATCGCCATCTGTGACGCCACTTCGCCGGCATTATGACCGCCCAATCCGTCCGCCACTAAAAACAGGTTTGGTATTCCGCCTATGCTTTCCTTGCTGATAAAATAACTGTCCTCATTAATCTTCCTAACTTTTCCGATATCCGTTAATCCTGTTACCTGCATAGCTCTTCCTCTTTTTTCTTCAGCTGTCCGCAGGCTGCGTCAATATTTTTTCCCAGCGTCCGGCGCAGGGAAACCGGCAGTCCTGCTTTTTCCAAATAATTTTTAAAGGCATATTGTCTTTTTTTGTCCGGCGGCCGCTGCTCTTTGCGCGCCACCGGATTGATCGGAATTAAGTTGATATGGCATAAAAGTCCGCGACAAAAACGAATTAACGCTTCCGCATCCTCCATTTGATCCGTTTCTTTTTCAATCAGGCCGTATTCAAAAGTAATGCGCCGATTGGTTTTTTCCACATAATAGCGGCAGGCTTCTTTCAGTTCCGTCAAATCATATTTTCTGGCAATCGGCATAATCGCCGCTCTCTTTTCCTGTGTGGCCTGATGCAGGCTAATTGCCAGATTAACCTGCAGCAAACGATCGGCAAACGCTTTTATTTGCGGCACTAAGCCGCAGGTGGAAACAGTAATATGCCGGTCGCCCAAATTGCGTCCCTGCGGATGAGTAATAATTTCAATGAAGTGCAGCAGCTCCTCATAATTATCAAACGGCTCGCCCATCCCCATAACCACCACCGAATGAAGCGGCCCGAATCGGCGCTCGCTTTCATAAAACTGCAGCAGCATTTCTGCCCCGCTTAAACTCCGGCTAAGGCCACCCAGAGTCGACGCGCAAAAGGTACAGCCCATTCGGCAGCCCACCTGTGAAGAAATACAGAGCGAAGCACCAAAGCCATAATTCATCCGAACCGTTTCCACATATTCGCCATCGGCAAATCGGTACAAAAACTTTTGCGTCCCGTCCTCCTGATCCGTTTGCAGCCGAATCATTTCCAACTCCGGCAATTCCGCGACCCGGCTTAACTTCTCCAGCAGCGCCTTAGGAAGATTAGTCATCTCTTCCAGCCGGGTAATTTGTTTTTGGTGCAGCCAGTCAAAAATTTGAGCGGCTCGAAACTTTTTCTCACCCAGTGTCTGAATCCATTCCTCTAATTCCGGCAGCGTCAGATTCAATAAATTGATTTTTTGCTCTTTCATAAATTCCTGCCTGTCATACTCCTCAAAGCCCCGGTTAATGTACCTGCCGCAAAGATGCCTTTGCCCTGAAAATCCGAAAATATTAAGTATTTTAGCGTTTTCTTCTTAGTTTGCCGATAAAAAATCCCTGCAACTCTCCCGGTAAAATTTGCAGCGCACCGCCGCACCAAATCAACTGCCCGGCTGCTAAAAGCCGCTTAGCACCCGGTGTTTGAAAAATCGAGTCGCCCGAAATGTCGCAGCGCTCAAACTCCGGGTGAGCGCTTAAAAAACTTTCTATCCTATCCTGATTTTCCGCCGGCAGCAAAGTACAAGTACTGTACAGTAAAACCCCGCCCGGTTTAACGTAACTGGCCGCCTGCTCCAAAATCCGCTCCTGAATGCGGCTAAGATCCGCCACCGTCTGCCGGGTCAGTCGGTACTTGACATCCGGCTTACCAGCCATCACCCCCAGCCCGGAACAGGGCACATCAGCCAGCACACAATCGGCAGCTTCTTTTTTGCGAGGATCAGCCTGCGCCGCGTCCTGCACTGTCACCTCAACATTCGTTAAGCCCAGCCGGTTAATATTCTCTCGGATTTTTTCCGCCTTATGCTCCGATAAGTCCGAAGCAATCAATCGCGCCCCCGGCAGGAGCGATGCCAAATGCACCGTTTTTCCGCCCGGCGCCGCGCACAAATCATAAATCAGCCGCGGCCGCTCCGCCGCCGCCAAATAGCCGACCAGCATCGACGCCTCATCCTGAACCAGCGCATATCCCTTTTGAAAAACCGATTCTTCCTCAATATTGCCGCTATATTTTCTAACCTCGGGAAACAAGACCCCTTTCCCTTTGATTTTTTCAGCGCGGCTCTGCAAAAAAGCATCTATTTCCGCCGGCGCCGCTTTATCCCGCATAATCAGCCGCAAACTTTGCGGCTTCTCCCGCAAAGAGTCGCTCAAAATATTTTCCACTACAGGCAGCGCATAGCTTTCCTGCAAAAGCTGAATGATTTCCTGCGGAAAAGAATAAAAAGACTGCCAGTCTCCCTGCCGGTAAAGCAACCGCAAATACTCCGCCGCTTCCTCCCGGCTCCCCGCCGCCCGGCGCAGCACCGCATTAATATAGGGCGCCGCCCGAAACTCCCGCCGCTCTTTGGCCAGCTCAACCGCCTCATGCACCACCGAATAAGCCGGAATCTTATCCATATACAGCAGCTGATACAGCGACAGCCGCAAAATATTATGCACCGCCAGACTCAGCTTTTTTAGCCGCAGCTTGGAATAATAGCGCAGAAGCTTATCCAAAGTGTATTCCCTTTCAATCGTTCCCTGCGCCAGTTTTTTGATAAAAGCCCGCTGCGCCCGATTCAACTCCGAATAATCCGTCATTTTTTGCAAATAAATCGTCTTAAAAAACCGGTTTTCCGTCCGCTCCAATAAAATTTCTAGCACAATCGCCCGTTCTTTTTTCATCCGATTCCTTCTCTTCTTGTTGATCCAAATACTCTTATTCCTTCGCCAGAACCCACTGTTTTTACATGCAGTTCACTTCCCGCCGCCAAACATACATTACCCATTTTTTAACCAAAGTTTATTATTTTTGGCCATAGTTTATTTTTAGCCAGAGTTTTATTGTTTTTGCATGCAGTTCACTTCCGGCCGCCACACACATTACCCATTTTTTGTCCAAAGTTTATTTTTTTGTCTAGAGTTTTATTGTTTTTGGCCTTTTTAGCCAGAGTTTATTGTTTTAGCATGCAGCTTGCCTGTCCGAAGCGCCCACCAGGGCGCAAGTTGCAAGCAAATGCTAAAACAATAAACGACTGGCCTCTCCGCCGCTAAACACACACATTACCCATTTTTTGACCAAAGTTTATTGCTTTTAGCCAAAGCTCATTTTTTAGCCAAAATCTATTGTTTGGCCAAAGTCTATTGTTTAGCCAGAGTTTATTGTTTTGCCAGAGTTTATTGTTTTTGCATGCAGCTTGCCTGTCCGAAGCGTCCGCAGGACGCAAGTTGCAAGCAAATGCTAAAACAATAAACGACTGGCTCTTAAAGTTTCAAACAATCACTAAAACAATAAACAACTGCCTCTTAAAGTTTTAGACAACCGCTAAACCAATAAACAATTGGCCCTCATATCTTAGACAACCGCTAAAACATAAACAACTGCCCCCTAACAGTCAAAACAATGCCCAACCGCCACCTCATACCCATTTAAAAACGCCGCCGCCGGCATCCGCTTTTTCCCCTCCAGCTGCACCTCCTCAATCAGAAGCGCCCCCTGACCGCAGGCAATCATAATCCCCGCCTCGCCGGCACTTATAACCAGTCCGGCCTCCGCCTTGCCGCCCGCCTCCGGGAACGGCTTTGCCCGCCATATCTTCAAAAGCTTCCCCTGCCAATAAGTATAAGCACTCGGCCAAGGATTCATGCCCCGAATCTGCCGGTCAATCTCCGCCGCCGCATTACCCCAGTGAATTCTGCCCATTTCTTTAGTAATTTTACCAGCATAAGACGCGTCTGCTTCCGCCTGCGCCCGCGGCACAATCCCGCCGGATGCCAAACCCTCAAGAGTATCCAAACAAAGCCGGGCGCTCATTTGCGCCAGCCGGTCATGAAGCTCCCCGGCTGTTTCCGTACCATTTAAGGCAATTTCCGCCTGCAGCAGCATATCGCCGGTATCTAAACCCTGATCCATCTGCATTGAAGTTACGCCCGTCTTGCTTTCTCCGGCCAAAATAGCCGCCTGAATCGGCGAAGCCCCGCGAAACTTAGGCAGCATGGAAGCATGCAAATTCACGCATCCCAAAGGATAAGCGGTCAAAAGCGCTTCCGGCAAAATCAATCCATAAGCAATCACCACGGCCAAATCCGCCTGATGAGCACAAAACTCCCGCACCGCCTCTTCTTCCTTAAACGTCCCCGGCTGAAAAAGCGGCAGCCCATTTTCCAGAGCAACGGCCTTTACCGGTGTAATCTCTGTTTTTTTGCCCCGACCTTTCGGTTTATCCGGCTTGGTGTAAACGCCAATCACCTCATGCTCGGAATCAATCAATGCCTTTAAGGTTGGAACGCTGTATTCCGGCGTTCCCATAAAAATTATTTTCATATTGCTCCTTTACCGCCGCAACCGGATCGCTATTCATCAAACTCCGCTTCGCCTTCCTCTTCTTCCGGCACTTCGTCCTCTTCCATAATATCAATATAAAGCTGACCGTTTAAATGATCATTTTCATGACAAATGGCCCGGGCAAAAAGCCCCTCTGCTTCTACGATCCTCTCCTCACCCTCCAGCGTTAAGGTTTTTACCTTGACCCGCTGCGGCCGGATCACATAACCTCTTTGGCCCGGAATACTAAGACAGCCTTCAATATCTTTCTGCGTTTCTTCACTGGTTTCCAGAATTTCCGGGTTAATAAAAACCTCCACGCCCTCGCCCACATCAATCACAAAAACTCTTTTTAAAATACCGACCTGCGGCGCAGCCAAACCAACGCCGTTGGCTTCATACATAGTATCAACCATGTCTTCTACCAAAACAGCCAATTTCTGATTAAACAGCTTTACTTCCTTGGCCCGCTTACGCAGCACATCATCACCAATAATCCTAATATTTCGCAATGCCATAATTTTTATATTTTTCCTTCCTATATTATAGTATTAACTCTATCAAAAGTTCTGCTCTCCTGCTTGCCGCAATCCGCCAAGCTGAAAACCCAGCCGTCAAAAGCTTTTCTTTCCTCCCTGCGTCCAGCCGGTTTCAAGGCAGTTTTAGCCAACATCGAAAAGCAAAGCTTTTAACTAAAAAACTGCGGATTGATACTCAGATACAACCCAAAACCCATTTTCTCTATCCCTTTATTATATAGGTAACGCATAAGAAAAGTCAACTCTTTATGTTGATTTGCCTTTAACAATAACACCCGGCGGTAAGCCCCAGCCTGCTTAAACAAATACGGCGCGGCCGGACCAATAACCGAAATCTGCCAGTTCTTCAAAGTCAACAGTTCCTTCAACTCCGCCGCCAAAAGCGCCGCCATCCGTTCCGTTTCAGCCAAATCCAAATGCGTAATCGTAATTTCCAGTATTTCGGTAAAAGGAGGATTCTTTAATAATTGCCGGTATCGGATTTCTTCCCGGTAAAAAGCCTCATAATCCTGATGCAGCCCGGCCTGAACGGCAAAATGCTGCGGTGAATAAGTCTGCAAAAAAGCCTGCCCCGGTTTTTCTCCCCGGCCCGTCCGGCCGATCATCTGCGTCAGCAGCTGAAACGTCCTTTCCCCCGCCCTGAAATCATCGGTATACAAGCCCTGATCAACCGCCAGAACGCCCACCACCGTTACATTATGAAAATCAAGTCCCTTGGCGATCATTTGCGTGCCAATTAAAATCCCGCTCTCGGCCCGGGCAAATTCCTGCAGCTTTACATCATGACCATGCTTGGTCCGAGTGCTGTCATGATCCATGCGGATCACCGGTACTTGCGGATATTTGGCTTTCAGCTCTTTCTCAATTTTTTGTGTGCCCATACCAAACGCCTTTAAATAAGGACTGCCGCAGTTAGGACAAAGCCGCTGCAAACTCTGACTCCAGCCGCAGTGATGGCAAACCATCCCCTCCGGCTCTTTATGATAGGTCAGCGGCAGCTCACAATCCGGACATTTATAAACGAAACCGCATTTCCGGCAGGATACAAACTTAGCGTACCCCCGGCGGTTATTGAGTAAAATAACCTGCTCCTTCTGCGCTAATGCCTGATCAATGGCTGTTTCCAAAGCAGCGCTTAAAAAAGAGCGGTTGCCGCTGGTCAGTTCCTGCCGCATATCAATCAAATGCGTTTCCACCGGTCGATCGGTCAAAGCCTTTTGCTCCAAAAGATGGAGACGAAACCTGCCCTGCCCGGCGTAATAATAGCTTTCCACCGAAGGCGTAGCGCTCCCCAAAATTACCGGAATATCATAAATTTTACCCATTTTGGCCGCCGTCTCCACCGCGTGATACTTAGGCGTCAGTTCTGATTTATAGCTGCTCTCATGCTCTTCGTCAATAATAATCATGCCTAAACGCGAAAGCGGGGCAAATAAAGCCGAACGCGGCCCCAGCATAATTTTGATCTCATCCTTTTGGGCTCTCTGCCATTCCGCCAGCTTTTCTCCTTCGGACAAGCGGCTGTGAAATAAGCCGACGACGTCGCCAAACCGCTCCAAGAAGCGGCGCACCAAGGCAAAAGTCAAAGTAATCTCCGGAAAAAGGACGATCGCCTGTTTGCCCGCCTTCAGCACATCTTCCAGCAGTTTAAAATAAATCTCGGTCTTGCCGCTCCCGGTTACCCCCCGCAGCAGGTGAACTCCCCGAAAATCTGACCGAATCGCCTGATATACCCTTTGCTGAGCAGCACTTAGCTCTTTTTTGACCATTGCTCCGGAAATATCCTTCCGATACGGCGCCAGCACCGAAATTTCCGTTTCCTGCCGCTCAATGATTCCATCCCGCAATAACGCATCCAGTGCCGCTTTACTATAAAAGGCCTGTTCTTTCAGCTCCGAAAAATCCTGCCGTTTCTGCCGGATAAAATGACCGATCAAGTCCCGTCTTTTTTGATAGCGCACTCCGGATAAAGCCGCCTGATATTTCCCCGCTTCGGCCGCGTCCACTTTTAAAACATAACTAATTTGTTTTTTCGGCCGCGTCTGAAAGGCCGGCGGCAGCATTAACCGGATCACCGCCGGAAGCGGAGCCGCGTAATATTTTTTCATCCACTCAGCCAGCAAGATCCGCTCCTTGCTGAGCAAATATTCCGGCGTTACGTTTAAAAGGCTCTTAATTTCAAAGCCCTGTTCCGGCGGGGAGACTTGTGTTTCGATCACCAATGCCTTTCCGGCTTTATTGGCCTTGCCAAAAGGAATTTGCACGATCGCGCCGATTTCCGTCCGATCTGCCAATTCCGGCGGCACCCGATACGTAAACAGCCGATCCAACGCCTTGGCGCTGGATAAGGCCACTACATTTACATATTCGATCTTTCTCCCCTCCGTTTCCATCTGCTTTTCTCCTGCTTAAGTCCTCTAAAACCTTGCTGCATGCCATTTAAAATGATCCGTATTTCTCTTTTATGCTTTAATAACCGCCCTCCTGTAACCGTCCGTCATATATCAAAATCCATTTTCCCCGGAACGTATATTTCAGCCTACAGCTTAACGATCCGCCCCAAGGCCGACAGAGGAATGAAACGACAAAAAGAGTGCCGGCGGCACCCTCTTGTCTTTCCTTATTCTTTTAATTCTCCGCTCTCATCCTGCGTTTCGGTTTCTTCTGCCAAACTAGGCTCGGCGTCTTCTACCAGTCCTGTATCCGCCTCCGTTTCGCCCGGTTCTTCCCTAGTCATCAAATCTTCCGGCCCGGGCTGATAAATCCCAATTCGCCCCTTGCCGGATTTTTTAGCCTGATACATCATATCATCCGCCAAGGTCATCAATTCCTCTGCATTAGCCACCTTTAATTCCGGCACATAATGCACCACGCCAATCGAACAGGCAATTTGATCCTTATCCTCAATTTGAACCGGCTGCCCCAATAGTTCACCGATTTCTTCGGCATAACCATGCACCCCTTTGATTTTTTGCAAAATCCGCTCAGCCGTTGCTATCGCTGCCGCCATTTCGGAATGATTAATCAAAATTACAAATTCATCTCCGCCGTAACGGGCGGAAACATCCATCGCCCGAATATTATTCTGCACCAGACTGGAAATGCTTTTAAGTACAAAATCGCCGACATCATGCGAAAAATTATCATTATATTTCTTGAAATTATCCAAGTCCAAAAATAAAACAGAAAAAGTCTTGCTGCCGTCTTTTTTCGCTTCATCAATCAATGCGTCCGTCAAGTTCAAAAGCTCCTGCCGGTTAAGCAGCTGAGTCAGCATATCGGTCATCGCCCGATGCTGCAAGTGATCGTTATTGGCCGTCAGCGCCGCGTTAATCTCGCTTAATTCTTTATTTTTAAAAGCAATCGTCTTATTTAGCTCCGATAGCGCTTTGGTTCTTTCCCGAATTAATTTTTCCACATTATAGGTCTGTTCCGTTACCGTTTCTGTCAGTTTGCGCACCTGCTCGGTCAATTCATAGCTGATTTCCCCCGGCTTTGCTTCCAGATTAACATAGCGATTGCCCGCATTAAAGCTGACCAAAGCATCCTTAATCGCCATAAAGGGCTGCGTCGTTTTTTGATAAACATAAAACTGCCACAGGCACAAGAGCAATCCGCCGACTAAAAGCAAACTCAATTTTAAAAGCCAATTTTCCATTAAAAAGCTTAAAAAACTAACTTCGATCTGTCCCATCATGATGACCCAGCCGTCGCTGATTTTAGTTTTAACAAAGGACACATACGCGTTTTCTTGATTTTTAACCGTATAACGAATGGTGCCGGAATTATTTCGGTCAATATACCGATTCACCTGACTGACCACTTTATAGCTGTTGTCATCCTCGTTATCGGTTTGAAAGTCCAAAATCATATTTTGATTGCTGTGCAGAATCGTTTTTTTCTCGGAATCCAAAATCCAAGTTGAGCCGTTATCCTCTCCAGCCGAATTAAAACCGGCGTTCACCAAATGCTCCTGCAGATCCTGCAGGGAAACAACACCGACTAATATCCCGCGCAAAACGCCTTTCTCCGAGCGAATCGGCGCAATTACCGAAAAAACGGGCTCCTTCGTATCCCACAAAAACTCCGTTTTAGTTAAAAGTGAAGTTTCGCTTTGACCAACCTGGTCAAAAATTTTACGGAAGTCGTCTTGGGAAACGCTGCCGCGCCCCTGCGAGTCCAACGTATTATAATTTTCATCTACATAATAAAGATTCTTATAGGTTTGATTATTAAACGCCTCAAACTCCCGTAACAGCTTCATTTTTTGAGCCGGCGAGTCGGCCACTGAAAAAATGCTGGCCAACACATTGAACTGTTCATAGCGATCCGCCACCCAGTGCCGGGCCAGTTCCGCCTTTAAAACCGTTTGATTCAGGTTCCTTTCCATTTCCGAGCGCAGAAAGCTTTGATATTCTACATAAAAAAGCAATAAAAAAACAGACAAAAAAAGAGTAGTTATAAAAAAATAGCTTCTGCTGAGCAATTGGTTTTGTGTTTTCCCTTTTTCCATTGTCTTATTGTTTCTCCTCACCTTTTTTATTCTTTTTTTCTAAAAAAAGAACTCTTTATTTTTTAATATCGATTTTTCCCTGATAAAGTTCCTCGACCGAAACAGAAATTGCTTTTTTGTCCAGCAATCCCTTTTCCTCAACCAACTGCCGAGCGCGCTTAGCCGTAGCGATAATAATAGAATAACGGCTTTTTAAATTGATATCGTCGTTTCTGGCATTGATCACAGTCATTAAATCAGAATAGGAAGGGTGCAGCATTTAGTTTTCTCCTTTCAATATCACGTTAAATTCCTGATGCAGGCGCTCCATCAGCTGATGTTTATCGACTTGCCGGATCCTTTCCGCCCGCATAATGGCAATCACATCCTCGACGCAGACCTCCAGCTGATTGTTTTCCACAATATAGTCATAATAAATCATTTGACCGACTTCCGTGCAGGATTTTTCCAGCCGGCGAGTAATAATATCCATCGATTCGGTATTGCGGTTTAACAGCCGGGTTTTTAAAATTTCCACCCGCGGCGGAACAATAAAAATCAGTACTGCTTCCGGCACCTTTTTCTTAACTTGCAGCGCTCCCTGCATCTCAATTTCCAAAATCACGTCAATCCCTGCGTCCAGTTTTTCCTGCACAAATTTTTGCGGGGTGCCGTAATAATTGCCCAAGTAACTGGCATATTCATACAGTTCGTCTCTGGCAATCATATCCTCAAATACTTTTTTTTCTAAAAAATAATAATGTTTGCCATAAACCTCGCCCTGGCGCGGCGTCCTGGTCGTCGCCGAAACGGACAACGCGATTTCCGGCCGCCGATCAATCAGCGCCTTGACCACTGTCCCCTTACCGGCTCCCGAAAAACCGGAAATAACATACAATTTGCCTTTACTCACCTTTTTCCGCCAGCTCCCTTCCTTCAATCCGGCCAACAATCGTTTCCACCTGCAAAGCGCTGGCGATCAAATATCCGTCCGACATCACCACCAGACATCTGGTTTTGCGGCCGGCCGTTGCGTCAATAAACGCCGACTCTTCTTTGGCCTTAGTGATGATCCTTTTGATTGGAGCCGCATCCGGCTTAACCAATGCAATAATCTTGGCTATAACCGCCACATTTCCATATCCAATGTTTACAAATATCTTATTCATTCCCGTCACTCGATATTCTGCACTTGCTCTCTGATTTTTTCAATGCTGTTTTTCAGATTAATGGCAATTGTCTTCATTTCCATATCCACCGATTTAGAAGCAATGGTGTTAGCCTCTCTGTTCATCTCCTGAACGATAAAATCTAATTTTTTGCCAATCCCGGTTTCCTCTTGCAGCGCCTCCTGAAAATGAACCAAATGTCCCTGTAAACGGACAATTTCCTCATCAACCGAAAGCTTATCCGCCATTAACGCCGTTTCCATTATGATCCGGCTTTCATCAATATTTTCCGCCCGCAAAAGATCGGCCAGACGTTCCTTTAATCTTTGCCGGTAAAGCTCAACCGACCGCTTTTCCAGTTCCGGCAAAAGCGCGACCTGCTGTCTGATCTCCTTGGTTTTTTGCAAAATATCAGCCTGCAAAAGACCGCCTTCCAGCTCTCTGGCCGCCACTACCTTAGCCGCCGCCGATTTAGCCGCCGTCTGCACCAGTTCCCGCAAAGATTCCTCCGCTTCCGTTTCTTCTTCGGCCACAAAAAGATCCGGCAGCACCAAAAAATTAGAAACCGACAAGTCATTTTCCAGCAGAAGATCCTGCGACATTTTCAAAAGCTCAGCCAGGTATTTTTGCGCCAAAGGCTTATTATAGCTGATATTCGCATCCAAACCATCCGTCCGCTGATATTGGACAAAAACTTCAATCTTCCCCCGCAGCAACTGTGTTTTCAGCTGATTGCGAACGGCATTTTCCAAAAAATAAAGTTTTTTCGGTAGTTTAATACTAATTTCACAATAACGGTGATTGACAGAACGGATTTCCACAGTTAGACTTTTCCCGTTTTGAACCACTGTTTCTGAACCAAATCCGGTCATGCTTCTTATCATATCCGCTCCTACCCGGTAGGGGCTGTTGCAAAATAGAAACTGCGCACAATATGTAGTGGCATTTCAGGAAAATGCAATCCTACATCTTGCGCAAAAATCTTAAAATGCAACAGCCTTCCCACCCTTTTTTTCAAATTACATCATATTATTTTACCATAAATTCAAACAGCAGTCAACTGCATCTGTGCTTTTTACCCCAGATAAAAAGCGGTAAAAAAGACCTATTCCACTTCCGGCAATTTCTCAGGCTCGTCATAATTGACGCCAAAAGTTTCAACCGTCACGGTCTTCATTCTTTCGGGCCGCTCCGGTTTATCCCGCTGATCTCTCGGCACCCGGGCAATCCGGCGCACCTCGTCCATTCCTTCCGTCACCTTGCCAAAAGCGGCATAATTCCCATCCAGCCGCGCTGACGGTGCATCCATAATAAAAAACTGACTGCCGGCCGAATCATGCACCTGGGTTCTGGCCATGGAAATTACGCCATCCTCATGCTTCAAATCATTGGTAAAGCCATTGGCCGCAAATTCCCCGCGAATGCAGTAGCCTGGCCCGCCCATGCCGGTACCGTCCGGATCGCCGCCCTGAATTACAAAACCCGGAATCACCCGGTGAAAGGTCAATCCATTAAAAAAGCCCTTCTCCGCCAGAGAGATAAAGTTTTTCACCGTATTGGGGGCAACCTCCGGATAAAGCTCAACCTTAATCTGCGCCCCGTTTTCCATTAAAATCGTTACAATTGGATTTTGCATCGTTTTATTCTCCTTTTCTGTTATGAAGTGACCTTTGTCAAGAGGGAATTTTAATTTTTTAAACTTT
>CAUVDV010000036.1:0-17057 GCA_963550755.1 uncultured Lachnospiraceae bacterium | reverse complement strand
TCGATTGGCCTGAAGGTTTCGCCGCTGGCAACGATTGTGTTTAAGTACAGCCAGTTTTAAAGGCAAGGCGAAAGTGCTGCTGCCGCTATTATCAGTTGTTGCCGGATTTTTGGGCTAAGCTTTTAGGGCAGGCTTACGTCGGCAATGGCGCAGATATGGGAAAATAGGCAGGAAATACGCCAAACTTGAGAAGGCAATAGTTTGGGCTTTTGCTGAGCGGGTTACTTTAAAGGTGTGATAAAAAAATAAATTTTGGGGCTGCTGCATTTGGCGCTCATTATCAGGATATTGAAAAAATATTGGTATTCACACAATATCTTGATAAGAACGTTTGCAGCAGCCCTTTTGTGTATGCCGCCGGTAAAACCGAAAAATATAAAAAAGAAAGCGCCGCCAAGGATGCAAAAGAAAAATGATTTTTTTTGGAAAAATTTTAAAAAAAAGATTGACTATAACATAACGTCATAGCTTATACTGAAAATTGTCAGGAGGTGAGTCGATGTACTTAATTAAAAAGGTTAGTGAAATCAGCGGTGTATCGGTGCGCACTTTACACCATTATGATGAGATTGGGTTATTATCTCCGCAAAAACAGGAAAATGGGTATCGTTATTATTCGGAAGAGGATATGTCCGTTTTGCAGGTGATATTATTCTATAAATATTTGGGATTTTCGCTGAAGCAGATAAAAGAACTGCGGCAAGAAGGAGATAAGGAACAATTGCTTCATTTAAAGAACCAATTAACACTAATGCAAAAGGAAAAGCAAAGACTTCTAACCCTGATAGACACACTGGAAAGGACGATTGAATCTCAGGAAAGGAGAACAGCGATGACGGTACAAGAAAAATTTAACGGTTTTACCTATCAGGATAATCAAAAATACAAGCAAGCGGCGATTAGCAAGTATGGCCAGGAGGTCATAGAGGCGGCTTTGGAAAAGCAAAAAGGAAAAGAGCAGGAAGTTGCGGACGGATTTAATAAAATTTTCTTTGCTTTTGCTGAGAATATGACCGGCGGTTTAAAAGCAGCATCGAAAGAAAATATGGAGTTAGCTAAGAAATTGCAGGAACATTTGTGCAAATATGCTTTTGACTGTTCCGATCAGGTATTTTCCAGCATTGGTTATGGATACGTTCAAAATGCCGAATTTAAAAATAATATTGATCAATTTGGCGAGGGAACCGCTCAGTATGTATGCGACGCCATCCAGCAGTACATAAGCGGGAAAAAGACAGGCGCATAACAGCAGTGAAAAATCAAGGGGCTGTTGCAAACCGATAGTAAAAAACGTTTTAGCAACGCCCCTTTTTGCTACCTTTAAACTAAATAGGTGTGCTCATTTTAAAGTGGTTTGTTTTTTGATTTTGAGTACGACAAAAAAGCCATATCTTTTAAATCAATTTTTTAAGCGATGTGGCTTTGCTTGCATTTTGTTGGGCTAAAATCCGTTTTTTGGATTTTAGAAAGTAAGATAAATATATTGTCTTATCAGCAGAACAAAAATCATAGAATTTTGTCTTATCAACAAGACAAAAATAAATAATTATTGTCTTATGAACAAGACAAAATGATATTAAAATCGTCTTGCATATAGAACAAACAAACTGCCGACAGTGACGCTGCGATACTGTCAGCAGTTTGTTCTTTAATTGATGGTTTCTCTGGCCAAGTCTTGTCTTTTTTGTTTGGCGGCAGTCTATATAAAAGAGAGCCAGAAAGCAAAGTGGATTTTTATCGTTTTGGTCGCTCAGATACGTTAAATCTTTTGCGTGGCCAGCATATAAATTTCTTTTAATTCCTGCGCAGTAAACTGCAGGTTTTCCAGAGCTTTTACATTTTCCTCCACCTGCTCCGGCCGGCTGGCGCCGATAATAACCGAAGTAATCGCTTTATCCCGCAGCAGCCAGGCAATGGCCATTTGCGACAGCGTTTGTCCCCGCTTTTGGGCTAAGAAGTTCAGTTCGATCAGCCGGACTTTCATTTCCTGCGTCAGTTTTTGCTTGAGGCCCGTATTGGCTTTATAGTAGCGCGAATCCTCCGGTACGCCGTCTAAGTAGCGGCTGGTCAAAAGTCCCTGCGACAGCGGCGAGTAAACAGCCAGACCAATGCCGTTTTGCTCGGCGTAGGTTTTTAGGCCGTCATCTTCAATCCAGCGATTTAAGATGGAGTAAGAAGGCTGATTGACAATAAACGGCGTGCGCAGCTCCTTAAAAATCTTAGTGATTTTTTTGGTTTGCTCCTGATTATAATTGGAAATTCCAACATAAAGAGCTTTGCCTTGCCGGACGACCTGATCCAGCGCCAGGGCCGTTTCCTCCAGCGGCGTTTCCGGGTCGTAAACATGATGATAAAAAATATCAACATAATCCAGATCCATTCGTTTTAAGCTGTCCTCCAGAGAAGTAATCAAATATTTGCGGCAGCCGTTTTTGGTGCCGTAAGGGCCGGGCCACATATCATAGCCGGCTTTGGTGGCGATGCAAAGTTCGTTCCGGTACTGGCCCAAACCTTTTTTCAAAATGGCGCCAAAGTTTAACTCAGCCGTACCATTATAAGGATAACCGTAATTATTGGCCAGATCAAAATAAGTAATGCCGTGGTCAAAGGCAGTCCGGCAGATTTGTTCCATTTGAGCAATATTGCTTTCGTGACCGAAGTTCTGCCATAAGCCGAGGGCCAGCGCCGATAGCTTTAAACCGCTGCTGCCGCAGCGTTGATAGGGCATTTGGTCATAACGCTTTTCATTTGCCTGATACATAGTAAGTCCTCCTTTTCATCGAACATTGTTGGCTGCTCAGTACCTTGCACTTCGCCAGGCTGCAAATGGCTGGCCTAAGCAGCTGCTAAATTTAATATTCATGCTGTCCGCCGTGATTTTAACGGTGGGCGAAGGCAGTTTGCCGACGGCTTGATCGGACGCTGATTTTGAGCAAGATATTTTGCGCTGAAAACATAATTTAGCCGAGCGGGCTGCAGTGATTACAGTAATTTCATTATAGCACATAACAGCCGAATAAGACAGGAGAATCCGATGGAAAATAAGGAATTTTGCTGTTTTTTCCGGCCAGGCTATTTTTATTTGCGAAAATTGTTATGCCTGCGCCAGCGGAACCGCCAGATGAACATCTTCCCAGCTGCGGGGCACTTTGTACCATAAAGATCCCCCAAATTTATTTTGCCAAAATGAGCGATGGCCGGACGTTTTATCGCAGGTGAAATAAAAAGGGATATAATCAACAGAATTAACGGAAATGGGAATATTTGCCAACATAGAAGAGGAAAAAGATATGTCAAACGGCAGGCAAAATTCAAAATCCAAAATCAAAAAGATAAATTTTTTCTTTTCGGTAGCAGGAATATCCTGATCGGACTCACGCATCGACAAAAAAGTAAAAGAAGAAAAAGGATGGTTTTTTTCCGGCGGCACACCGGGAGGATCGTAGGTTTGACACATGGCATGATTCCTTTCTTAAATAAACAGGTGGATCCAGAGCAGAACTCTGAACAGTAAATAAAAGAAATATATTTGAGTTAGGAATCAAGCAAAAAAAGACAATAAAGCGAAATCAAACATATTGCTCTACATCTATAATATCGGATTAATTTTAAAAATCTTAATAGCTTTCTTTAAAAAAATATATATGTGAAAATAGTTAAAATTTCAGCTCTTACTTTTTTAAAGATGTCGGGTGACTTTTCAGACTGGCCATGTTATACTGTTCACTGGTACGTATGTCATTGTTTGGCGGAAGTTTCGAACCTTTGTTGGAAGAGTTTTAAATAAAAATCTCAATTGACAAAGCCGGTAAAAATTCTTAAAATAAAATATAAAGAGCCGATTTGCCAATAAGCAAATAGCTAAAAAATGACATACAATAAACAAAGAATAAATAAAGGAAGAGAAAAAATGAAAGCGATTATGCTGATGTTTGACTCGTTAAACCGGCACTATTTGCCGAACTACGGCTGTGACTGGACAAAACTTCCCAATTTTGAGCGCTTGGCGCAAAAAACGGTGACTTTTGACACCTTTTACGCGGGGAGCCTGCCCTGTATGCCGGCGCGGCGCGAACTTCATACCGGCCGGCCGCATTTTTTACATTCGGATTGGAGCTGCCTTCAGCCCCAGGATTTTTCCCTGTTTGAGGAAATGACCCAAAATGGGATATACAGCCATATTGTAACCGACCATTTCCACTATTGGGAAGACGGCGGCAACTCCTATCTGCAAAGATACAGCAGCTTTGAAATGATTCGCGGGCAGCAGGGCGATCCGTGGATTGGTCAGGTGGCTGATCCGGTGATTCCGGACAATGATTCCAAAAGAATTCACAGCCCGCGCTGGCGGCAGGATTGGGTCAACCGCGGGTACTTAGATCAGGAAGAAAAAATGCCGCAGTCTTTAACCATGGAAAGAGGGCTTGATTTTATCCGCCGCTCCTATGCGCAGGATAACTGGTTTTTGCAGATTGAATGCTTTGACCCGCATGAGCCGTTTTTCGCGCAGCCTGTTTTTAAGGAGATGTACCCGCATGACTATACGGGCAAGCATTTTGACTGGCCGGATTACGGCTGGATTGAGGATAAGGAAAAAATCAGGCATATCCGCTATGAGTATGCGGCGCTGCTCAGCATGTGTGATGCTTATTTGGGCAGGCTCTTAGATATGATGGATCAGTATGACCTGTGGCGGGACACGATGCTGATTGTCAATACCGACCATGGCTTTTTATTGGGCGAGCATGGCTATATCGGCAAAAACATTATGCCGCTGTATGAGGAACTGGTGCATTTGCCGTTTTTTATGTATGACCCCAGAAATGGGCGGCAGGGTGAGCGCTGCGGCGCTTTGGCGCAGACGGTGGATATACCGGTTACTTTGGCAGACTACTTTGGCATAAAGCCGCCCAAATACGCGGTCGGAGAGGATTTGAGCCTAATGGTCAAAACGGGCAAAGCCGCCAGAAAATCAGCTGTCTTTGGCGTGTTTGGCGGGATGCTGAATATTACCGACGGCCGCTATGTTTATATGAAAGCGCCGGTAAGTTCGGAAAATCAGCCCTTATTTAACTATACTTTAATCCCCAATCATATGAATTATCGTTTTAAAAAAGAGGAACTGAGCAATATTCAAATTACCAGCGAGTTTGCTTTCACGGACGGAATCCAGTTGATGAAGCTGCCGGCCAAGGTGGGGTTGCCGGAGTGCCTGCGGCATGACCGGCTGTTTGATTTGGCGGCTGACCCGGAGCAGCTTGCGCCGATCGAGGCGGAAGATATTCGGCAAAATCTGGAGCGCCGGTTAAAGGAACATTTGACGGCATGGGAAGCACCGCAGGGTCAATGGGAACGCTTTGGGCTAAAAAATCAAGCTTAAATCCGCTTTTTTGCGGCATGGTGTATAATTAATGAACGCTAATAGGAAGTTTCTTTTCGGCGGGGAAAGCCAAATTTCGCCCGCTGCCGAAAGAGGAGGCCTTTTTGGCGGAGTGATTTTGACGGGAATGATTTTTACCGGAAGTTTCACGTTCTAAGCGGCCAATCGAAAAAAGACGGTTTTGGAACAATAGGAAAATGAACATAGGAAAATTAATATAGGAAGATTAAATTAAAATTGATTTGATTAAAAAAGGAGCAAGCAAATGGCAGACATTACATTTGAAATTCAGAAAACAATCGGTGTGCTGGCCGAGTCGGCCAAGGGCTGGACCAAGGAACTAAGCTTAGTCAGCTGGAACGGCAAACCGGCCAGATACGATATTAGGGAATGGGATCCGGCGCATGAAAAAATGGGTAAGGGCGTAACCTTTTCGGCCGACGAGTTAAAGCGGTTGCGCGAGCTGCTAAACGAATTGGAACTGTAAGATGACCAGACTTTATTTTGTTCGGCACACCAGCCGGATTACAGCAATCAGGATGAACGCGGTGGCCGTTAAGTGAAGTTGTTAAACGAATGGGAGGAACTGTAAGATGACCAGACTTTATTTTGTTCGGCACGCTCAGTCGGATTACAGCAATCAGGATGAACGGGGGCGCCCGCTAAGTGAAAAAGGCTTAAAAGACCGGGAATTGGTTACCGGCTTTTTGCGGGATAAAAATATTTCTGTTCTGCTGTCCAGCCCGTACCGGCGGAGCATGGAAACGCTCCGGCCTTTTGCCGAGGAAAACGGCTTGGACTTTCAGCTGCGGGAAGATTTGCGGGAAAGAAAAATTGACAAAGAGTGGATTGAGGATTTTGCCGCTTTTTCGGCTAAACAGTGGCAGGACTTTGATTATAAACTGCCGGATGGGGAAAGCCTGCGCCAGGTGCAGGTGCGCAATATCCGCGCGGTGGAAGAAGCGCTGACGCTTTACGCGGGGCAAAACATCGCCATCGGCACGCACGGAACGGCGCTGAGTACGATACTCTGCTATTATCAGCCGGAGTTTGGCTGGACGGATTATCAGCGGATTTTGCCGAAAATGCCGTGGGTTGTCTGCCTGCACTTTGATGGGCAGAGGTATTTGGGCAGAGCGGAATGGGACTTGATTTAAGAAAACGATGCAGGAGGGAGATATGAAGATCATTCATTGCGCTGATGTGCATTTGGATTCGAAAATGACGGCGCATTTGCCGCCGGAAGAGGCCGGAAAACGGCGGCGTGAACTGCTTCATACCTTTCGCCGCATGCTGGGGTTTGCCGGGCAAAATGAAGTAGCGGCAATCATCATTGCCGGTGACTTGTTTGACGGCGATTCGGTGTCGGCGCTGGCTAAAAATACGGTATATGAGGGCATTACCAGTTATCCGGATATTGATTTTTACTATTTGCGGGGCAATCACGACGCGTCCTCTTTTTTAAACGAACTGCCCCATATTCCGGCAAATTTAAAATTATTTGGTCAGGAATGGACCTATTATACGGCTAATGCCGGCGGCGCGGGCAATATTGTGATCAGCGGGCTGGAATTAACCGAGCAAAACTTGCGCCGGCGGTATGAGGATCTCACTTTAGACAGCCGGTGTTTTAATATTGTGGTGCTGCACGGTCAAATCGGGAGCGGCAGCCAAGCCGAAACGATTAATCTAAAGGAATTACAGCATAAGGGCATTGATTATCTGGCGCTGGGGCATATTCATTCCTATCAAATCGGGAAGCTGGACGCCAGAGCCAGCTATTGCTACAGCGGCTGCTTAGAAGCCAGAGGTTTTGATGAGTGCGGGCAGCATGGCTTTGTGCTGCTGGAAATTGATGAGCGGACGGGGCAGTATCAGCAGAGTTTTGTACCGGCAGCGGCGCGCTGTTTTCATCAGCTGTTGGTTGACATCAGCGGCTGCCGCAGCAGCGGTGAAATTGCCGACGAAATTAAGCGGCTTTTGCAAGGTGAAAGTTTTGCCGGCGGCGATATGATGAAGCTGATTTTAACCGGCCGGCAGGAGATAGGGGCGGAAAAAGATATAGATATGCTGACGCAGCAGTTTCGGGATTGTTTTTATTTTTTTAAAATTTATGATCAGGCTGCCTGGCAGGTGGATTACCAGCACTATCAGGCGGAAGCGTCTTTAAAAGGCGAATTCGTCCGACTTTTGCAGCGGCAGGAGGATCTGAGTGAAGCGGACAAAGCCGAGATTATTCAGTGCGGTCTGAGCGCATTAAACGGCGAGGTGATGGCATGAAGCTGATTGACTGCTATATTGAGGGCTTTGGGAAGCTCAGCCGGCAGAGCTTTTCCTTTGCCGCCGGTGGGCAATACTGCGCGGCCAACGGCTGGGGAAAAAGCACCTTGGCGGCCTTTATTCGGATTATGTTTTACGGCTTTGCCGGGGAGCGGCGGCAGGATGAACTGGCCAATGAGCGCCGGCGTTACGCGCCTTGGCAGGGCGGCGGCTACGGCGGCGAGCTCAGCTTTCAGGCGCGGGGGAAAAGCTATCGGATTAGCCGCAGCTTTGGCGCGGCTTCCGGTAAAGATGTGTTTGAGCTGCGGGATGGGGTTACCAATCAGATCAGTCAGGACTTCAGCGACCGGATTGGCGAGGAGCTGTTTCAGATTGACAGTCAGTCCTTTGCCCGCACGCTTTTTATTGCGCAAAATGACGCCAAAAGTATGGAAACAACGCCGCTGATTCAGGCAAAATTAGGAAAAATAGCGGAAAGCGCCGTTGACCTCGGCGGCTATGACAATGCGCTGGAGCTGCTGACTAAAAAGATAGCCGAATTAAACGGCCGCAGTCCGGCGGCGCTTTTGCCGGCGCTAAAAAATGAAATGACCGCGTTGACGGCGGAAGTTAAGCGCGGAGCGTTGCTTGAGCAGCAGGCAAAAGCGTTGGCGCAGACGCGGGCGGAACAAAAAAAACGCCGGGCCCGGCTGCGGCAGGATATGGCAGAAAGCCGCCGGCAAAGAGAAAAATTATTAATTCAAGCGGCGGAAAAAAAGACCCGGCAGGCGGCCTATCAGCTGACGGCCGAGGAAGCGGCGCGGCTGGCAGAACTGCGGCAGCGCTTTGCCGGTGGCCGGCCGGAGCGAGCCGCCATTGAGCGGGCTTGGGCCGAGGAAAAAGAAATTGCCTTGCTGCAAAAGGAACTTAGCCAGCGGCAAATGACCGCCGCCGAGCAGACGCGGCTGGAAAAATATGAGAAGATTTTTAAGAAAGGCTGGCCGAGCGAGCCGGAATTGGCGCAGCAAATCGAAAGCTGGCGGCAAAAAGCAGAAAAAGAGCAAGAATTGCCGATAAATCAACGAAATGAAGAAGAACTAAGGCGGCAAATCGAACGGGGGCGGCGGCGCAAGCGGACAGCGGATATTTTCCTGTTTTTGGCGGCAACTGTTTTCTTAGCAATGATTGGCTTGGCTTTTTGGCAGCCTTTGCCGGCCGGGATCGGCGCCGTTGTCAGCGCGGCAGTCATACTGTTTTGTTTTAGCCAAAGAAAGCATGACTTACTCAAAGACCAAGAACAGGAGTATTTTCTGATCAAGCGGCAGATAGAAAATGAGAAAAAGGCAATTGCTTTGGCCGAAGCAGCAGCGGCGGAATTTTTTACCTGCTACGGCCTGCCCTATCAGGCGGCCAAAATGCCGACACTTTTATATGAATGGGCGCAGTACCGCCGAGAATATGAGGCGCTGACTGCCAAAAAGCAGGAAATGGAAAATGTGTCGCTGCGGGATAAGCTGCAAGAAAAGTTGGAGCGGCGGGCTGCCTTTTTGGCAGCTTATCAAATAGAAGAAAAAGCCGGCGAAGGCGGAGAAAAAGCCTTGCTTCAGCTGTTGACGGAATGCGAGGAGTATGACCGACTGCGGCAAAAAAGCCGGCAAGCCGAAGAAGCGGCGGAGCGCAGGCCGGAGCCGGGAAACCTTGAAGCGGAAAAAACGCCGGATATGGCGGCGGAAAGAGGAGAAATAACCGATATTTCGGCGCAAACAGCTAATATATCGCTGGATAAGCAAATTCAGGGCTTGGAGGAAAAAATTCGCTGCTGCGCCGCCGAAATAGAAGCGGTGGACTTGGCTTTGGCCGAGGGCGAGCGCCGGCTGCTGGAGCTTCAGGCGCAAAGAGAAGCGGTGCTTTCCGCCGAAGAAAGGCTGCAGGCGGCGCGGGAGAGCTATGAGGCTGGTCAGAAAAAGCAGGAAATGCTGCAAAAAACCAAGTATTTTTTAGAACAGGCGCGGAGTTTATTTACGCAAAAGTACAGGGCTCCGCTGCTGGCGGTCTTTCAGCAGTATTACCAAAAGCTGACCGGACAGACGGCGGCAGAATATTTTTTGGATGCCGATTTGCATTTGACGTTGCGGGAAGCCGGTTTGCAGCGGGAAATTGCTTTTTTCAGCGCCGGCCGGCAGGATTTGATTGGCTTTTGTATGCGGCTGGCGCTGATCAAGGTAATGTACGGACAGGAAAAGCCGTTTATCCTGCTGGATGATCCTTTTGCCAACTGGGATCAGGACAGTATTGAAAAAGGGCTGCAATTTTTACGGGAAATCAGCAGGGAGTATCAAATTCTCTATTTTACCTGTCACCCAAGCCGGGCGCTTTCCTTCGGGGAATGATTTGGCTTGGTATGAGAAATGGCCGGTTATTGCCGTAACCAGCGAAAAGCGGGGAAAAACGGCAATATGGTGTGCGTTTTGGAAAAAGTTTCAGCTATTGAGCGGCAAAAACTTTCCTGTTTTATAGCAGCGAATAGATTAATTGGATAAAAGATATGCTTTTTTTCCTGCACTAAAGGATTATGGCAAATAAGGAAGGACTTAGTCGAATTTAGTGGGGAACGGAAAAATGTAAAAAAATCACTTTAAAAACGGTACAAGCAAAGAGAACACAATAGGAGAGCGGCATGGATTGGGAAAACTTATTTTTAACACATATTTTAAAGCGGGGCGAGCGGTATTTTAAAGAAGGCCGGGTGATTGGCCTGTCTAAAAACGGTAAAACCTATTCGGCCTATGTTGATGGAAATGGCAGCACCTATCGGGTCAGCGTTCGCTTTGCACAAAATAAGCTGACGCAGGCCAAATGCACTTGTCCTTACGCGGCATCGGGCATGTACTGCAAGCATATAGCGGCGGTGCTGTATGCACTTGAGCCGGAGAGAGAGGAAACCGAAACGCCTGTTTTGGCGATTCTTAAAATCCCGGAAAAAGAGATTTTGCGTTTTACCACCAAAACCGCTTATCAGCGGGCGCGGGAATTTACGTATAGCCAGCACTTTGAAGTATGTCGTCTGGCAAACGGAATGTACCAAATTCAAGGCGAATGGGGATATGGGCAGGAGCATCAGGAGATTTTGCTAAGCGATGACTTTAGTATCAATAATTTTGCCTGCACCTGCAGCCAGGAGCAAATGTTTGCCGCCCAAAAGTTTTGCACCCATTTAAATACGGCGCTGGCCGCCGTTAATGCCAAAAATCTGCTGCTAACCAGGATTTCTGACTGCGAAGAAAGTAGTTTTGACCTGAACGATCCTTACCTTTTGCCGGTACCCACAGAAGAAACAGCCGAAGAAAAAGAAATTCGTCTGACTCGGCAAAAACATCAGTATTATGCCAATCGAACGGCTTTTTTCGGAGAGGATTTAGCGGTAGAGTATGATCGTCCGCCGCTGTTTCACATTGAGCCGCCGGAGATGGAGGGGATAGAGCTGCAAGCCTATTTTACCTATGAAAAGGACACGTTCGGCGAGCGGCAGCCGGGGCTGTATTTTAAGGTGGGAAAGGATTTTACCTATAAAATAAAAAATATGCTTCATTTTTTAAACCGGGTGGAAAATGAGGAGTTTTACCGCTATGGGCAAAAATTGGCTTTTGCCCATAAGCGCGGTGCTTTTACGGACGAAGCCTGGCGGCTAATTGGTATTTTAAGGCAAAGCAAGCATTTGTTTTCGTACACTGCCAGCTTTTTGCCTTTGGCGGAAGCGCCGCTGGATGAGCTGTTTGATTTTTTTAGTGAAAATCCTTATTTTTTAGAGGACGCAGCTTTGGCGGAAAGTGAGCAGACCCCGGAACTGCGGATTTTACCGCTGGAGTATGGTTTTTATCAGTTGGATTATAGCGGGCTGCCTTCATTTTTGCTTTTGACGGAGCGGTACGCGTACCAGATCAGCGGTCAGGTCTGGGAACGGATTGCTTTTCCGGATCTGCCGGCGCTGCAGACGCTGATGGATTTGATTCGTAACGCCCAGCCGTATGTTATTTTCGATGAAGCGTTCCTGCCGACAGTTCAGGCTTTAGTGGAAAGGGCGAACGGCGAGCGGGAGATAGAGACCGAACCCTTGGCATTTAAGCTGGATTTGGAAAAGGACAATGTGCGGATTGAACTGGATGGTGATGTTCAGTCCCAGCTGGCGACTCAATTGGCGGAGGCTTTGGAGCTAAGCGGCTGCTTTTTAAAAAACGGCGCTTATTATTTCTCGGGGGTTGATCAGCAGTGGTTAAATGAGCTGACCAGAGAGCTGGAGCGTTACGGCGAGGTTTGGGTGTCCGAGGAGTTAAAAGCCTATCACAAGGTCTGCCGGGTTGCGCCGGCGCTGCATGTTCGGCAAAAGGGAAGCGTCTTAAAGCTGGAAATTGAATTTAACGAGATTGAGGTCAAAGAAATCGCGGCTATTTTAAAAAGCTTTCGCCGGAAAAAAGAATATTATAGGTTAAAAAGCGGCGAAACGATTAAGCTGGATCTGCAGTCTTGGCAGGAATTATCGGATTTTGCGGAAAATCAAAATATTTTGCCGGAGGAGCTGGCCAAGGGCGAGGTCATCCTGCCGATGCAGCAGCTTTTTTCGCTGGCGGCGGAAAAGCTGCCGGTTGATTTTGATGGCGATTTGCAGGTGATTCGCCAAAAGTTTCAAGACCACCGGACGGCGGAGTTTGCTGTGCCCGAAGCGGCGCAGAAATTGTTAAAACCTTATCAAATGGAAGGCGTTCAATTTTTAAAGCTACTGGAAAGCCTGAATGTAAACGGAATTTTAGCCGATGATATGGGTCTGGGAAAAACCCTGCAAACCCTGACGGTTTTGGCGGAGCGGCGGGATAAGCCGTCGCTGGTGATTTGCCCGGCTTCTTTGATTTATAATTGGCGCGATGAAGCGGCCCGCTTTTTCCCGAAAATGAAAGTAGCCTGCGTGCTGGGCGTGAAAGAGGAACGCCGTCAGCTGTGGCAGACAGCCGGAGAATATCAGCTGTTGGTAACGGGCTATGATTATTTGCTGCGGGACTTGCCGGAGCTGCGGGAAATGAGCTTTTATTATGTGGTTTTAGACGAGTCGCAGCGGATCAAGAATATGCAGACTAAATCGGCCAAGGCGGCCAAACTTCTGACCAGCGAGCATCGGCTGGCTTTATCCGGTACGCCGATTGAAAATAATCTGGCGGAACTGTGGTCGATCTTTGATTTTTTAATGCCGGGCTATCTTTATTCCTATGCCCGTTTCCGCAAAAAATTAGAGCTGCCGATTGTTCGGGGAGAGCGGAGCGAGGCGGCTGAACGGCTAAAAGCTTTAACCGCGCCCTTTATTTTGCGGCGGCTGAAAAAGGATGTGCTGACTGATTTGCCGGAGAAGGTGGAAAAGGTCTTTACCGTTGAGCTGACGGCTGAGGAACGGCGGGTTTATACCGCCCAGGAAGCTTCGGTTTCCCGGACGGTGCGGGCGCTGCTGGGAGAAAACGGCGGCGAGGTGGGAGTGGAGATTTTGGCGCTTTTAACCAGGCTCCGGCTCCTATGCTGCGACCGCAGCTTAGTGGAAGCGGGCGTTTATCCGCCGGGCAGTAAGATTAAAGCTTGTATCCGGCTGGTGCTGGAACTGATTGCCCAAAAGCAGCAAATCCTGATTTTTTCTTCCTTTACTAAGGTGTTAGACCTTTTGGCGGCGGAGCTTGACCGGCTGCGTCTTTCCTACCGGATTTTGCAGGGGGCAACGCCCAAGGAAGAACGGCATCAAGCGGTGCAGGATTTTCAGGCCGGGCGGTTCGGCGTGTTTTTAATCTCGCTTAAGGCCGGCGGCACCGGTCTTAACCTGACGGAAGCGCAGGCGGTCATTCATTTTGATCCGTGGTGGAACAAAGCGGCGATGAATCAGGCAACTGACCGGGCTTATCGGATTGGCCAGCAGCAGGCAGTCAGCGTGTATTCCATGATTGTGGCCGACTCGATTGAGGAGCGGATTTTTGAGCTGCAAAACAAAAAATGGAGTTTGGCCGAGCGGTTTATTGACGGCGACGGCCAGGCACTAAAAAAGCTGTCGGCCGATGAGTTTATGGAACTGTTCGAGAGAAAGTAAGATATTTTGCGGGTCTTCAACAGTATGAAACGACGGCATTGCTGTATCTTCTTAGTGGGGAAGAAAAATATCGGGAATTGGTTTATACACTCCACAGCGGATATATCCGTTCAGCCGGACGGCAAATCGGTTCTTTTAGAAAAAAATGGGAAAAAGCTTTGGCTGGAAATGATTTCGCCCCATCAAGAGAACTTGCGCTTTCAGGTTGGACCGGCTTCTTCTCTGCCAGGAGAGCCGCTAATGGCAGATCAAGCCGACAACAGCAAATATAAGAGGATTTTTATATCGGGCGAAGTGCAAAGTGATCTTTTGGCACGCAAAAGCTTCCAGTTGTTACGGCGGAAAGTAATATGCTGGTAGAAATAACGCCCGCCAAAAGCTTTTTAGAGCCAGTTGTGATTACGGTGAAAGACCCGAAGTATCCGCAGAACTTTAGCCGCTATGTGCTGCGCTTTCATGTTTTGCCAGGGCATAGCCAGCCGCTAAACAGTCAAAAATTGAGTATCCAGCAAGTATCTGCTAGTACGTATCAAAATCAGCCAGCAAAATCGCAGGTCAATCCGCCTGAACATGCTATTGATGGAAATACTTTGACCCGCTGGGCGGCGGAGGGGAATCAATGGATTTGCTTTGAACTATCTCAAGTGGCGACGATTGAAAGTGTGGCGATTGCTTTTGTGCGGGGCAACAATCGTATTTTTCAATTTGAGATTGAAACTTCAACCGATGGCAGCCATTGGCAAACTTTTTATAAAGGAAGCAACAGCGGACTAAGCATGGAATTGGAATATTTTAGTCTCCAGCCCCTGCCCGCTAAATATGTACGCATTCAAGGGAAAGGCAATTCACAAAATCAATGGAATACGTATAGTGAGGTAGAAGTTTGGGGGAAATCATTTCGAGCGCCCAGTACAGCCAGTAAATCGGCATTAGAGGTATTGGTTGCCAGTTCTTCTGCCATTCGCTTGCAGTTAGAGTATGAGAAAAGTACAAAAGAAAAGCAAGCCGCACTGGATAAGGCTTTGGCGGAAGCGGAACAAGGAAAAGCCCAAACCAAAACCGGAAATCTTGGGGCAGCTGAAACGCCCAGAGGAGCAAGCCAAGATTTTGCAAGCGGCTCGTCAAAAACTGCCGACAGGAGAAGTGGAATTACTTGCAACGGCACTGTCTGCCCGAACTTTGCCTGAGAGGAAAGCGGCGGCTGCGCAGTTAAGCAAGGCAGCCTTAAAAAGTTTATCGTCAATGCTGCTTGCGGACTACGCCAGTATTCCAGATAATGCTTGGTATCAGACGGAATTAGCGGCACTTGAATTATTAAATCTTGGTGAGGATTCTTTTCGGCAAAGCTTCCACAGTAGCCGTCCGCTAACACTTCAAGAATTAAGGAATTTATTTACTCGGTTCGTAGGAGAAACGGCGGATGGTGAGAGTGCCAGCTGCCGGACAGAATTGGATAAAAATACAAAAAAACTATGGGAAAGTTGAGCTATGAAATCAAAATATTTTCAAAAAATTATTTTGGCATTTTCGGTGATTGTTATTCTTTATGCGGCACTGATTGCCTTTTTTTATGTGTATATGCAAAGCCAATTAAATCAAACGGAAACCAAGCGGCAGGCCAAGTCATTTTTGAGCGAAGCAGCCGCCAGAATAGATAATCAACTGGAGATTGCCTTTAATTTAAAGGAGCAGTTAAAACGGAATGAAGAAGTAATCGCCTTGGCGGATTATGGAAAAATAAATTATTATAATGTCCTAAAGGTGCATAAGGAGTTATCGGGACATTTGGACGCTTTTTCCAAATTTGGCTATATGATCAGCGTCAGTAAGCCGGATAGTATGCTGATGATTACGCCGCAGGGGACAGTGGAATGGGAACGCTATTTGCAGCAATATACCGGCGGCGGGCAGGCGGCGGAGAAGTGGAAAGACTTGCCAAAGCAGCTGGGGCAAACGGGGCGGCAGGTAATTGCCTTGCCGGCGCGGGAGGGCAGCGGGAGTTTGCTTTATGCAGGAGGAGAAGTAGTGGGCAGACGCTCGAATCAGCTGTTTTTTTATCTTTGGTTTGCCGGCAATAACATGCTGCCGCAGTTTGAAGAAATGCGGGGGCAAGGCTTTTATATTTTGGAAAAAGGGAAAATTTTACTTTTTAGCGGGGAAAAAAAGGAATATGATTTTTTAGAAAAATTACTGCAAACCAGCGGGGAGTCGTCAGGGAATTATTTGCTGTGCAGTCAAAAAAGTCAGGCACCGGAAACAGACTGGGTGTATGTTTATTTAACCGATCGGGCGAAAGATGCCGCCAGACTGGAAAAACTTTTGCAGGGGGCACTGTGGTTGGCACTGCCGCTGCTCGCCGGCGGGCTGGGACTGGCTTTTTTGCTGAGCCGCAATATTTACCGGCCGGTTCATGAAGTGGTGCAGACATTGGAACAGGGAACAGAGGAAGCGCCGATTGTCAACGAGTGGGAGTATATTTTAAATCGAACCAAAGAAATGCAGGAATCCGCCAAGTGCTTTGCGCAAACAATCCGTGCCAATCAGGAAAAATTAAAAATCCAGTTTTTACGGGAACTGAGCTTGGGGCTGATTCCGCAGGAAGAACTGGTTCATCAGCTCCACTCCCGAATTTTGGGCGACCCGAATACACCGGCAATATTAGTGGTTTTGCAGCATCATTTAACCGCCGAAATGCGGCGGACGCTGACCGCCGATGGTAGCTTTCAGCTAAAGAAGCAAATCCTGCGCTGGGTTCAGGACGAACTAGTCAAAGACCTGCGCTTTGAGATGTTTGAATATAGCGGTCGGCGTTCGGTGCTTTTGATTCCCAATAAACCGCAGACAGAGGTTATTCGGCAAATGGTGGAGATGATTCGCAAAGCGGAGGAAATCTTTAAAATCCGAATGTGGGCGATTGTCGGTGAACCGGTTAACGCTTTAGCAGAAGTTCCGCAGTCTTTTCAAAGTTTGCTCAACATCATGGAATATGAGTTTTTATGGGATAATTATACGGTCGTAACCGAACAGACCATTCGGGCGCTAAAAAATGAAGCCTATTATTATCCTTTGGACATTGAAAAAGACTTGATTGATTATGTGCTTCAAGGGAGGGAGGCGGAGGTTCATAGTATTTTAAACAGTATTTTTGAGCATAATTTTGAGAAAAAACAGCTTTCCCCAGCGACGCTGTCTAAGTTCATTTTTGCGATTGTGTCTACCAGCAACCGGATTTTGAACCATTTCAGCAACTTGACAATGGAGCTTAATCGGGAAAAGGAATTAACGTATGTTAAATTAAAAATGTAT
>CAUVDV010000035.1:0-17277 GCA_963550755.1 uncultured Lachnospiraceae bacterium | reverse complement strand
AGGAAGAAAGAGGAAGATATGAATATCCAGCAAAAATTAGTTGCCGAATTTCAATTAAAGGATTGGCAGGTAGAAAATACCCTGAAATTGATTGAAGAAGGCAATACGATTCCGTTTATTGCCCGTTACCGGAAGGAATTGACGGGAGCGCTGTCTGATGACGTGCTGCGCGATTTGCATCAGCGGCTGACCTATTTGCAGGGTCTGGAAGAAAGAAAAGAGCAGGTGCTGGGCTTGATTGAGGAGCAGGGCAAGCTGACCGAGGAATTAAAAGCGGAGATTTTAAAAGCGGAAACTTTGGTCGAAGTAGAGGATCTGTATCTGCCCTATAAGCAAAAGCGTCGGACCAAGGCGACCATTGCCAAGGAAAAAGGCTTAGAGCCGCTGGCCCAGGCGATTATGGCAGGTGCCGGCAAGGCCGGAGTCATGGCTGAGGCTTATATTAATGCCGAAGCGGGAGTAGAAACAGCGGAAGACGCTTTGCAGGGGGCAAGGGATATCATTGCTGAAATGGTGTCGGAGGATTCGGCGGCGCGCAAATATATTCGGGGTTATTTTACCCGCTTCGGCAAGATTGTGTCCAAAGCCAAAGCCGAGGACGCCGGCGTTTATCAAAATTATGCCGATTACAGCGAATATTTGTCAGGCGTGGCCGGTCACCGGATTTTAGCGATTAACCGCGGGGAAAAGGAAAAAATACTGAGCGTTAAAATCGACGGCGAGCATGAGCAAATGATTAAATATTTGGCTAAGCTGTGGATAAAAACGGAAGAACCAAGCTGTGCGGCCGAGCTGCAAACGGCAATTGAGGACAGTTATAAGCGGCTGCTCTTCCCGTCAATCGAGCGGGAGATCCGAACGAGCTTTACCGAAAAGGCGGAGGAAGGCGCGATCAAGGTTTTTGCCAAAAACCTGCAGCAGCTCTTGATGCAGGCGCCGATTGCCGGACACGCGGTAGTTGCGCTTGATCCGGCCTTTCGGACCGGCGTAAAAACAGCGGTGATTGATGAGTTTGGCAAAGTATTAGATACGGCGGTGATTTATCCGACGCCGCCGCAGTCAAAGGTCAAAGAGGCCAAGGCGGCGCTGAAAAAGCTGATTGCAAAGCATGGCGCGGATTTAATCGCCATTGGCAACGGCACGGCCTCACGGGAAACGGAAAGCTTCGTGGTCGAGCTGATCAGTGAAATGCCGCAAAAGTTGCAGTATGTGATTGTCAACGAAGCCGGCGCTTCGGTTTATTCCGCCTCGAAACTGGGGAGCGAAGAGTTCCCGGAATATGATGTGGCGCTGCGCAGCGCGGTGTCGATTGGCCGCCGGCTGCAAGACCCGCTGGCCGAGCTGGTGAAGATTGAGCCAAAGGCCATTGGGGTTGGCCAATATCAGCATGATATGAATCAAAAAACCTTGGGCGAAGCCTTGTTTGGCGTGGTGGAAGACACTGTCAACCGGGTAGGGGTCAATGTCAATACCGCCTCCGCTCCGCTTCTTTCCTATATTGCCGGCATTTCCGGCAAGGTGGCCAAAAATATTGTGGCCTACCGCGAGGAAAACGGCAAATATCAAAACCGCCGGGAGCTCTTAAAGGTCAGCGGTCTGGGCAATAAGAGCTTTGAGCAGGCAGCTGGTTTTCTGCGGGTGCCGGACGGAACGGAAGCGCTGGATAACACCGGCGTTCATCCGGAAAGCTATCAGGCCGCCCGCCGTTTGCTGGAGCATTTGCAGATTGGCGATATTCGCCAGGAATTTCAGGCTTTTCGGGAAAAACGCAAAAAAATTAAGGATATGAAAGCTTTAGCCGGCGAATTGGGAATCGGCGAGATGACGCTGGAGGACATTTGCAAGGAGTTGGAAAAGCCGGGACGCGACCCGCGCGAGGATATGCCGGCGCCGGTTTTGAGGCAGGATGTCCTGGAAATTTCAGATCTGCAGGAAGGCATGGTTTTAAAGGGCACGGTTCGTAATGTCATTGACTTTGGGGCGTTTGTTGATATCGGCGTGCATCAGGACGGGTTGGTGCATATTTCGCAGATGTCGAAAAAGTTTATTAAACATCCTTTAGAAGTGGTAGCGGTTGGCGATATCGTTGAGGTCAAGGTTTTATCGGTTGACCCGAAAACGAAGCGAATTGGGCTGAGTATGCTGATTTAAGGCTGTAACCGGCGGATGACCGGGGCGGCGGAAAAGTCGGTTGTCTGCTGCGCCGACGAGCGTTTTTGGCGGATATGGGCGGCGGATTGAGAAAAAAGCGCGCGGCAGTGACCGAAAAAGGATGTTCTTTTCGGGGCATAGAAAGAGGACAAAACCAAAGAGGGAGCGGATAAGAAAAGCGGCAGGCGCGAAGATCGACGCGTTCGCGCCTTTCGCAGAAAGGCGATTAGAGATGAATAAAGAATGGAAAATAGAAGTGAAGCTGACAGTCGAAGATATTTTCTTTTTTTTACTGCGGCACAGTTTTTCTACCTGGCAGGGCAAGCTGACCTGGGGGCTGGGGGTAGCGGCGCTGATCGGTGCGCCGGTAGTGGCGGCGGTCTGGAAGGATGCTTTTACGGCCATGATTTTTTTGATGGTAGCGCTCATTTATCTGGTGATATCACCGCTGTCGCTGTATACCAATGCCAAGCGGCAGATGATTTCCAATTCGGTGTTTAAGAACAAAATTATCTTTACGCTGGATGAGGAAATGCTGCAAATCAAGCAATATACCGGTGAAGCCAAGCTGTTTTGGCATCAGCTGGAGGGGATTGATTTAGCGGGCAAATCCTATTTGCTGTACGTCAATAATAAGCAGGCCTTTATCTTGCCGAAGCGTTTTATTGCGGCGGCGGATGCGGCCGAGGTAGAAAAATTATTAAAAGAAAAACAGGCGGAAACAGCCAACCGTCAGCCGGAGGAAACGGCTGACAGCGAGCAGAAAACTCCTGATCCGACTGATAAGGTCAAAAAACGCCGGTCGAAAAACCAAGCGGCGGAAAAACAAACGCAAGTAGAGCAAGTTCCAAACCGGGGACTGCCGGAGATAAAAGAAATCTTAATCCGAACCGGCCAAAACGCAGACAGTGAAGCGGAAGACGCAGCGCCGGAGGAAACGCTGAAAACCGAAACCTTGCCGCCGGAAACTCGCAAGGACGTAAGCCGGGAGGTTAGCGGCAAAAAGAAAAGTGAGCTGAAAAAGAAAAATGCAAACGATCGAAACAAGAACAAGTAAGGAAACATGGGAATTAGGACGAAAATTGGCTGCCGATGCCGAAAAAGGAACGGTGTTTGCGCTGTCCGGTGGTTTGGGTGCAGGCAAGACGGCATTTAGTCAAGGCTTCGCGGCGGGTCTGGGGATTGAGGAGCCGGTTTCCTCACCGACTTTTACGCTGGTCAATGAGTATCATCAGGGGCGGCTGCCGCTTTATCATTTTGATGTTTACCGGCTGGAAGAAGCTGATGAGCTGGAAGCGATCGGTTTTGACGAGTATGTTTACGGTCAGGGCGTGACTTTGATTGAATGGGCGGATCGCTTCCCCGAACTTTTGCCGCCGGGGACGGTATGGATTCGAATCGAAAAGGACTATCAGCAGGGCGAGGATTATCGGCGGATTACGATTGGTTAAAGCAAACCCCGGCGCGGTTAAGGTCTGGCGCCGGGGTAGAATTATTTGCGGACTTATCGCGCGGAAATTGGCGTGCCGTATACAGGTGAACAAAATTGGTAATTATTTAACCAGATCATAAGGCCAGGTATTGACGCCGCCGAAATCATAAACGTTTTGATAGCCAAGCTTCAGCAGCTTATTGGCGGCGGTTTTGCTCCGGTTGCCACTCCGGCAGTAAACCAGCAAAACGGCGTCTTTGTCCGGCAGTTCGGCCGGCGCTTCTTCGCCGATGGTTTCATTGGGAACCAAAACGGCGCCGGCGATATGGCCTTCCGCGTATTCCGCTTCCGTTCGGACGTCAACAATGACGACTTCTTGCTCGTCCATCATTTTTTTGGCTTCCTCGGCTGAGATTTTGTGATATTCGGCGGTTTTGACCGCTGACGCTTCGTTAGTCGATGATGTCCCATTAGCCGCCGCATCCTGACCGGCGGATTTGTCTTGAGCTGATTGGCAGGCGCTAAAGAGCAGCACGGCCATCAGCAGTAAAATATTTTTTTTCATGATGTGTTTTCCTTTCTTTTTTTATAACTCAACTTGCCCATAGTCTTTTTTGGTTCTATCCCGCTCAGAGAGCGGGTGCTCAAGCGAAAAAACATAGTCTTTTGGCGAGCCGCACAAGGAAAAAGACGTGCTGACCGGCAGGGAAAGTTGAGATTATAATATACCGAGGTCGAAAGAAAAAGCAAGTCTTTTATGTAAGTTTAATATTTACTCCTATCGAAAAGCGTTGCTTTTTCGCTGCGGCATAGAAGAGCGTTTCGGCAGGATATGGCATAAAAAAGAACCTGCCTTTCCAATAATAACCGAGAATAAGCAAATAAAAATTAATAAAATTACCAAAAATAAAAATCAGGAAACTTGCCGTTTTAAATAAAAAATAGGGAAACTTGAGGAATTCTTTAAGTTGATAAATCGGTTAAAATCTGGTATCATAGGAAAAAAGAAAAAACAGCATCGCAAGGAGGACTTATGTTAAAATATAAAAGAGTGCTGCTTAAGCTGAGCGGCGAAACACTGTCCGGCGGAAATACCGGCAAGTTTGACGAAGCGGCGGCCTTAAAAGTAGCCGAGCAGGTAAAAAAAGCGGCGGACGAAGGACTGCAGCTGGGTATTGTCATCGGCGGCGGCAATTTTTGGCGGGGACGCAGCAGTGAAAATATGGATCGGTGCAAGGCCGACGCCATCGGGATGATGGCCACGGTGATGAATTGCCTGTACGCGGCGGCGGTCTTTGAAATGGTCGGGCTAAGCAGCGTTGTGATGACGCCGTTTCCGGTCGGCACCTTTACTGAGGTTTACTCCAAGGACGCGATGATGGATTATTTAAAGGCGGGTAAAATCGTTTTCTTTGCCGGCGGCACCGGGCATTCGTATTTTTCAACCGATACGGCGGCGGCACTGCGGGCGATCCAAATGAATGCGGATATGATTTTGCTGGCCAAAAATATTGATGGTGTGTATGACAAAGATCCTAATCAATACCCAGACGCCGTTCGCTACGACCGGCTGACGGTTTCAGAGGTAGTAAAAAAAGGCTTAAAGGTCATGGATATGACGGCGGCCCAGCTATGTCTGGAAAATAAGATGCCGATGTCAGTCTTTTTCTTCGGCGGGGAAAACGCCATCTTAAAAGCGGCCGAGGGCAGCGGCGACGGTACTTTTATTGCGGCTGAATAATTTTAATATACGGGCGCGACTGGCTTTTACCGGCGGCAGACAGCAAAATGAAAAATCGCTGTTTTCCGGCTGCCAATGCCATATGTTTTTTTTGTCTGGCGGCGGCGGAAAATTTAAGGAAAACTTAGGATGATTTAGAGCAAACGATCGGCGCAAAACAAAGCCCCCCAAAAATTGGCAGGCTATATCGGCAAAAGCATAGAGTTCTAACCGGAGAAAGTTAGGGAGAAAGTTAAATAAAAAGCAAAAATGGAGGAGAAAATGGATAATTCAGTAAAAGCTTATCAGGAAAAGATGACCAAAACAGTTCATGTTTTAAAAGAAGAGTTTAACTCCGTTCGGGCCGGTCGGGCCAATCCGCATATTTTGGATAAAATCACGGTTGATTATTACGGACAGGCGACTCCGCTGCAGCAGGTCGGCAATATTACCGTGCCGGAAGCGAGAATGATTCAGATCCAGCCGTGGGATGCCAGTGTGATTAAGGCGATTGAAAAGGCGCTGAATATGTCTGATATCGGCATTACTCCGTCCAGCGACGGCAAGGTGATTCGCCTGGTATTTCCGGAGCTGACAGAGGAAAAGAGAAAGGAACTGACCAAAAAGGTCAAGCATTTAGGCGAGGAGGCTAAAGTGGCTGTCCGCAATATTCGCCGGGACGCGGTTCAGGATTTTAAAAAACAGGAGCAGGAGAAGCTCTTGACGGAAGACGACTTGAAGGATTTGGAAACCGAGGTGCAGGAACTGACCGATAAGTTTGTTAAAGAAATTGATAAAGTGGTGGAAGAAAAAACCAAGGAGATTATGACGGTTTAAGCGAAAGGACTGTTTTTCGCTTAGCGGCAAAGACTGCGGCCGGCGGAATTGGCAGACGGGTAATTGGCCGAAAGCCGGCCGCATGTGGTTTATAAGATGAAATGATTCAGCAAACGAAGGATATAAAAATGGGAGACCTGCAGCATATTGCGATTATTATGGATGGGAACCGGCGCTGGGCGAAAAAAAGACTAATGCCGCAGACGGTTGGTCATCAAAAGGGAGCGGAAACCTTAGAAAAAGTCAGCCGCTTGGTTTGGGAGAAGGGCATTCGCTATTTGACGGTGTATGCCTTTTCCACCGAAAACTGGAAGCGTTCGGCCAAGGAAGTTGAGTATATCATGGACTTGGCGCGGAATTTTTTAAAAACCAGTATCCGCGACGCGGCCCAAAATAATATGCGGGTGCGGGTGATTGGCAATAAGAAAGGCCTAGCGGAAGATATTCAGGCGCAGATCGAGGAATTGGAGCAGGCGAGCGCCGGCTTTACCGGTTTGAACTTACAGATTGCTTTAAACTACGGCGGCCGGGATGAAATTGTGCGGGCCGCTGAGAGATTTTTTCAGACGGCGGGAACAAAAGAGGAACTGACGGAAGAAATCTTTGCTGATTACTTAGATACCGCCGGGATCCCGGATCCGGAGCTGCTGATTCGGACCGGCGGGGAAAGTCGGCTCAGTAATTATTTGCTGTGGCAGGCGGCGTATAGTGAAATTTATGTAACCGATGTTTTTTGGCCGGATTTTGGGGCCGAGGAGCTAAACCGGGCCATTGACTTTTATCAGACCAGAAACCGCCGGTTCGGAGGGGAATAAAATGAAGCAAAGGGTGCTGTCGTCTGTGGTGGCGCTGCCGATTGTGGTGGCGGCCATTTATTTTGGGGGACTGTTTTTATTTTTATTGCTGGGTCTGGCGGTGGCGGTCGGTATTTTTGAGTTTAACCGGGCCTTTGGCTATCAGGACAAGAAGCTGTTGCTCAGCATGACGATACTGGCGGCAGGCATATATGTGGTTTTGTTTTATATCAATAAAATCAGCATGGCCTATACGGTATTTGGTTTTGTGCTGATGACGGAGCTGGCGGCCTATGTTCTCTTGTACCCGAAGCTGCAGCTGCGGCAGGTGTTTATTAATATTGTCGGCTTTTTATACGTTCCCTATATGCTGACGCATGTGCTGCTGATTCGTCAAAATTTGGTGCATGGCAAGGTTTTGGTGTGGCTGGTTATTTTGATTGCCTTTGGGAGCGACAGCTTTGCATATTTTACCGGGGTGACGCTGGGCCGGCACAAACTGGCGCCGATTTTAAGCCCGAAAAAAACGATAGAGGGAGCGATTGGCGGTATTTTAGGCAGTATGCTGATTTGCCTGGGCTATGGCCTGTTCCTGGAATGGCGGGGTTATTTTACTCTGCCGGCCATGGCCTATGCCAGTCTGGCTTTGCTGGGTATTTTGGGTTCGCTTTTTTCGCAGATTGGCGATTTGGTCGGCTCGGCGATTAAGCGGGAAACCGGGATTAAGGACTTTGGCCGGCTGATTCCCGGGCATGGCGGGATTTTGGACAGGCTGGACAGTATTTTATTCGTGGCGCCGTTTGTTTATTATTTTATGCTGCTGTTGCACCGCTGGAATTAAAGAGTTTTTATGAAAAGCAATTCATAAGGGAAAACGGGAAAGCCTTAGACCCTAAAATGAGCATAGTGAAAAGCATGTATTGTCCGTATTGCGGAAAGGAACTATAAATTTTTTATGGTAAGGCATGGCGCGGAATGCCGTACTTACTTTACCTAAAAAACAGAAAATCTTTGCGGCTTAGTTAAACTATGATGTAAAAAAAAGACAATGGCCGGGCTTGACGCAAAAGCATTTTCTGAGAGAGCTTAAAAAGCTTTAAGAAAAGATAAAGACACAAGTTAGAGCTAAAAAAAGAAAGAAGGAATTGGTATGAATCAGGCAGTGGGCATCGTGATTGCCTTTTTGGTATTTAGTTTTATTGTATTTTTTCATGAATGGGGACATTTTCTCCTGGCGCGCCGGGGCGGGATCGGCGTGGAGGAGTTTGCCATCGGCATGGGGCCGAAGCTGTGGAGCAAAAAGAAGGGCGATACGCTTTATAGCATCCGGCTGCTGCCGATTGGCGGATTTTGCGCAATGCTGGGCGAGGATTCAGCCGGCGGCGGCATGAGCAGCGAAGCGGCGGCGAAAACGGAAGATGCGGCCAGCGACCCGAGGGCGTTTAACAACCGGCCGCTAAAGGCCAGAATTTTGGCGGTTTTAGCCGGTCCAGTCTTTAATTTTATCTTGGCCTTTGTCTTTGCCGTTATTTTGCTGATCGCATCCGGAGCAGTGACAACGACGGAAATTAATGTGGTGGATCCGGAATACCCGGCTTATCAGGCTGGTATTCAAGTCGGCGATAAGCTGCTGGCGGTTAACGGCCACCGGATTTTAGACCCGATGGAAGCATCGACCTATCTTTTGGTGGAGGGCGGTCAGCCGGTTGAAGTCGAGGTTTTGCGCGGCACGGAAAAATTAAAGTTTACCATTACCCCTAGGCCGGTCAGTCGGGGCGAGCAGACGGTGTATATGATTGGTATCGGCTACGCTTATATTCAGCCCAATTTTTTGCAGGTGTTTTATTATGCCCTGCTTAAGCTTCTGAGCATGATTAAGATTACGGCGTTCAGCTTATTTGCTTTAATTACCGGCAAGGTATCATTAAGTATGCTGTCAGGGCCGGTTGGGATTGTTAATTCTTTAAGCAAAAGCTATGACGGCGGCATGGCAATTCGCCAGTATATTGCGATTTTCAGCAGCCAGGTGGTGCTGCTCAGCGCCAATCTCGGGGTGATGAATCTTTTGCCGATTCCGGCGCTGGACGGCGGCCGGCTGGTCTTTTTGTTCTTGGAAGGGCTGCGCGGCAAGCCGATTGACCAGAAAAAAGAAGGCTATATCCATATGGCCGGCTTTGTGTTGCTGATGGCGTTAATGGCATTGATTTTTTATTCGGATATTGTTAAGTTATTGACGCATGCTCCGGCCTAAAGCTTTTGCCGGCGGAGTAATAGAGCGGCTGCGGCGGCGGAACTTCCGGCTTAGGCAAAGGCTTGGCCGGACGGAAAGAGCCGCCGGACGAAATGCGAAAAACAGGAGAAACAGGCGGTCGGCATGACTGCCTGAGCGGAAAATAAGAGAGAAAGGAAGTCGGTATGACTAAGAAATTGACGGAAACATTTGTCCAATTTACTTTTCCGGCTGATTTGCGAGAAATTTTTGCGGAAGCAGAGGTTTCTCGCATTGTTTTTGACCGGCAGAAATTGACGCTGGATATTTATTTAGAGTTAAGCCGAGTGGTTCGGCCGGCGTATCTGGAGCAGTTAGCCAAAAGCCTGACGGCGCATTTGGGCTATCCGGTGCGGCTGTCGGAAACATACCGGCTGGGGGAGGATTTGAGCCGGATTTATCCGCAGTTAGCTGAGTATTTATTTTATTATTTGGAAAAAAGCGATCCCTTTTTAGCCAATACCCTGCGCCTGTCGTCGGCCAAAATCAGCGATTGGCAAATTCAGTATCAAGTGCCGGCGGTCGGTTATGAGTATATCATGCCCTTAGAGCCGGGGAAAAAGCTGGAGCGCCTGCTGGCGGACAAGCTTCAACGGGAAGTGGCGGTTTCTTTTTATAAAAAAGATGAGAAAAGTCAGGTTTTGCAGGAATTTATTCAAAACCGCGATATGGAAAGCCGGATGTTAGCAACGGTTCCGGCCGGCTATGGGCAGGAAGCCGCCGCGCCCATTAAAAAGATAGTGGAAAAGCCGGCGGGCATTCTGTACGGTAAAAAGGAAATTAAGGGCGAGATTACGCCGGTGGCTGATTTGGAAGAAAGCCGCTCCTTTTATAATATTGACGTGGAAATCGTCGGTGAAGTTGATGTGCGCGAGCTTCGCTCCGGCAAGCGGATGGTGAAGATGTTCCTGACCGACTATCAAAAAACCGTCAGCGGCAAGCTGTTTGTGGATGATAAGGAAACGGCCGAAGAACTGGTGAAAGGGCTGAAAGAAGCCAAGGCCCTCAGGGTCAGCGGCAAATATAGCTTTGACAGCTTTGATATGCAGCCGGCTTTTATGATTCAAACGATTCAGCCGCTGTCTGAGAGCATTAAGCAGGAGCGAACGGACGAAGCCGAGGAAAAACGGATTGAGCTGCACTGTCATACGCAAATGAGCGATATGGACGGGATTATTCCGGTCAAAACGGTGGTTAAGCAAGCCGCCAAATGGGGACATCCGGCGCTGGCCATTACCGATACCGCCGTGGTGCAGGCCTTTCCGGACGCTTTTTCCGCCGGTAAGGCTTTTAAAGACAGCTTGAAACTGATTTACGGCATGACCGCTTTTATGGTGGACGATGAGCGGCCGGTGCTTTGGTTCGGCCGCGGGCAAAGTCTGCGCGATGCCTATGTGGTCTTTGATATTGAAACTACGGGGTTAGTTACCAGCTGCGACAGCTTAACTGAAATCGGGGCGGTGAAAATCCGGGACGGCAAGATTACGGAGCGGTTCAGCGAGTTTATCAACCCCGGTCGGCCGATTCCCCGAAAAATCCAGGAACTGACGCATATCACCGATGATATTGTGCGGGATGCGCCGCAAATCGGCGAAGTGCTGCCGCGCTTTATGGAGTTTTGCGCCGGAGCGGTGCTGGTGGCGCATAACTCGGATTTTGATATCAGCTTTATTAAGAAGGAATGTCAAAAGCTGGATTTGCCGACGGATTTTACCTATATGGACACTTTGGAGCTGGCGCGCCATTTATTTCCTGACTTTAAGCGCTACGGACTGGATTATTTAAGCAAGGAGCTGGAAGTATCGCTTAGTCAGCATCACCGGGCGGTTTACGACGCCGAGGCGACGGCCGGCGTGCTGCTGAAAATGTTTCAGCGCCTGGAAGAAATCGGCGTTCATGATTTGAACGAAGTTTTAACCTGGGCGGAGCAAAACCCGATTAACTGGGAGAAGCAAAGGCCGAGTCAGATTATGATTTTAACCAAAACCAGAGCCGGACTTTTAAACCTGTATAAAATGGTGTCGGAGTCGCATATTAATACCTTTGCCGGTGTGCCGCGGCTAAAAAAATCGTATCTGCGCCAAATGCGGGAGGGGCTGCTGTACGGCGCGACCGGCGGCGATAATGATTTTTATCAGGCCTTTATCGAGGGGCGCTGTCAGGAGTTGATTGACCGGACGGCGGAGTTTTATGATTATTTTGAACTGTACCCGATTCCGGTGGCCCGAACCTATGTCGGGGCGGATATGATTGCCGAGGATCAGGCGCTGGGCGCTTTGCAGGTCGAGCTGTACCGGTTTGTGAAAAGCATTGGCAAAAAAGTAATCGCCAGCGCCAATGTGAAAATTTTAAATCCGGAGGATGAGATTTTGCGCCGGATTTTGCTGGTCGGCAAGAAAACGGTGCGCAATGCCGATGTGCCGGATTATTGTTATTTTCGGACGACCACTGAAATGCTGCGCGACTTTGCTTATTTCGGCCAGGCCGAAGCCAGAGAAATGGTGATCAGCGCGCCGCGCGAGATTGCCGATTCACTCGATGAGATTGAGCCGGTCGAGCGGGATAAGTACCCGCCGGAAATCCCCAATTCGGACGAAGAATTAAAAAGCCTGTGCTATGGCCGGGCGCGGCAAATTTATGGCGATCCGCTGCCGCCGGTTGTGTTCGAGCGGCTGGAAAGAGAGCTGCATTCCATTATCAGCAACGGCTTTGCCGTGATGTATATGATTGCCCAAAAACTGGTTAAAAAATCGAATGAGGACGGCTATCTGGTCGGCTCGCGGGGGTCGGTCGGTTCGTCCTTTGTGGCTACCATGTCCGGCATTACCGAGGTGAATCCGCTGTCGGCGCACTATGTTTGCCCGAATTGCCAATATTCGGATTTTGCCCCGCCGGAGTTAAAGGACGACCCGGAAATGTCTGGCGCCGACCTGCCGGATCGGAATTGTCCCAAGTGCGGCGCGGCCATGAGTAAGGACGGACATGATATTCCGTTTGAAACCTTTCTTGGCTTTTACGGCGATAAGGAGCCGGATATTGACCTGAACTTTTCCGGCGAATACCAAAGCCGGGCGCATGAATACACCGAGGAAATCTTCGGCAAGGGGCATGTTTTCCGGGCGGGAACGATTGGCACGCTGGCTGATAAAACGGCCTACGGCTTTGTGAAAAATTATTTTGAGGAAAGGGAAATCGCCATGTCCGAGGGCGATATCAACCGCTATGTGCAGGGCTGCGTTGGCGTGCGCCGAACTACCGGCCAGCACCCGGGCGGCATCGTGGTTGTGCCCAGAGATCAGGAGATTTATAAGTTTACGCCGATTCAGCGGCCGGCCAATGACCGGGAAAGCAACATTATCACCACTCATTTTGATTATCACAGCATTGACCACAATCTGCTCAAGCTTGATATTTTGGGGCATGATGATCCGACTATGATTCGCTTCTTGGAGGACTTAACCGGAGTTAACGCCCAAAAGATCCCGCTGGATGATCCCAAGGTGATGTCGCTGTTTCAGTCAACCGAAGCGCTGGGGATTCAGCCGGCTGATATCGGCGGGGTAGAAATGGGTTCGCTCGGGATTCCGGAGTTCGGTACGGACTTTGTTATCCAAATGCTGAAAGACACCAAGCCCAAGGCTTTTTCCGACCTGATCCGCATTTCCGGACTGTCGCACGGTACGGACGTGTGGATCAATAACGGACAAGAAATGATCCGTAACGGCCTGGCCACGATCACGACCGTTATTTCCACCCGCGACGGCATTATGTCGTATTTGATCAACAAGGGCATGGAAAAGGGCCTGGCGTTTACCATCATGGAGTCGGTGCGGAAGGGCAAGGGCTTAAAGGACGAGTGGGTTACAGCAATGACCGCTTCGGACGTGCCGGATTGGTATATTGAGTCCTGCCGTCGGATCAAGTACATGTTTCCCAAGGCACATGCGGCGGCTTATGTGATGATGGCCTTTCGGATTGCTTATTTTAAGGTTTATTATCCTTTGGAGTATTATGCGGCTTATTTCAGCGTGCGGGCCAGCACCTTTGATTATGTGGTCATGAGCAAGGGCCGGGAAGCGTTGGAGGAAGCGGCCTTGGATTTAAAAAACCGGGCGGATAAACTGACCAAAAAAGAGCAGGACATGGAAAAGGAAATGCAGACCGTGCGGGAGATGTATGCCCGCGGCTTCGGTTTTCACCGGATTGACCTGTATCAGGCGGAGGCGACGCGGTTTAAGATTATTGACGGCAAGATTATGCCCAGCTTTTGCAGCATTAACGGCATGGGCGAAAAGGCGGCGCTATCAATTGTCGAAGCCCGCAAGGATGCGCCGTTTCTGTCAATTGAGGACTTAATCAGCCGGACCAAGCTGTCCAAGACGCTGGTGGAAATATTAAGGACCAACGGCATATTAGATGGCTTATCGGAAACCAATCAAATCAGCTTGTTTTAGCGGCAGGACTGGCGAAAAACAGGCAGGCGGCGTGTAAACGCCGCCTTTTTAAAGTACCGGCAGCAGATTCGTTGTTTTTTACTGATTGCGCCGGTTGAAAACAAGGAAGAAAGACGGTTCCCTAAACAGGAGGAGTTTGCTCAGTTTCTGCACTTGGACGGATTGGCCGAAAAAGGCGCTAAAGTTTGTTGGAATATAGGAAAGAGAGAGGCTGATAAGGTTTTGGCAGGAAAAGAAGAAAAAATAAAAAAATTTCTTTTGTAAGAGAAACAAATGACCAAAATTCAATAAGTTTCTTTTGTAAGAGAAACAAGATTAAAATACAAGAAAAGTTTCTTCTATAAGAGAAACTATTTACAGTTTTAACGGTCTGTGCTATACTATTATTTGACTAAGAATATAAGGCGGGCCGTTTTTTAATGGATAACGGAAAAAGGGGGATTGGTAATGATTGCAAGGGAACGCTATATGCGGCAAATTCGGGATTTTATGGATAAGCCGGTGGTAAAAATCATCACCGGAATGCGGCGCAGCGGCAAAAGCGGCCTGCTGGAGCTGACACGGCAGGAACTTGTCGCCCGCGGTGTTAATGGCCGGAACATCATTTTTATCAATTTTGAATCCTTGCGCTATGAAATGCTGAGAGATTATAAGGCGCTGTATGCGGAGATTACGGCCAGAGCCGTGCAGGCGGAGGGGCGGCTTTATATTCTGCTGGATGAAATCCAAGAAGTGGACGCATGGGAACGGGTGGTCAATTCCTTGCGCGTTGATTTTGACTGTGATATTTATGTGACTGGTTCCAATGCCCGGCTGCTTTCCGGGGAGCTGGCTACTTTGCTGGCGGGGCGCTATGTGGAAATTCGAGTCTATCCGCTGGACTTTAAAGAATATTTGGATTTTGCCGCTGGGAACGAGGTCGAGGCCAAACTGACACGACAGGAGCAATTTTCTCATTTCGTGCACTTTGGCGGGCTGCCCGGAATTCATCAGATGAAATGGGAGGAAAGCCGAATCATGCAGTATTTGTACGATATTTATTATTCCGTGCTGCTAAAGGACGTGATCGCCCGCAGCAAGATCCGGGATACGGAGCTTTTGGAAAGAATTGTCCTTTATTTAATGGATAATATCGGCAATCTTTTTTCGGCTAAGGCAATTTCGGATTTTTTGAAAAATCAAGGACGTAAGCTAAGCACGGAAACGATTTATAATTATTTAAAGGCTTTGGAAAACGCTTTTTTGATTCATAAGGCGGCGCGCTTTGACATTAAGGGCAAGCGGATATTGGAAACGCAGGAAAAATATTATCTGGCTGACATTGGGCTGCGCCATGCCGTTATGGGGTATCGGGATAATGATATAGCGGGTGTGCTGGAAAATGTTGTTTTTATGGAGCTTCTGCGTCGGGGGTTTTCAGTTAAAATCGGGAAGCAAAACGGGGCGGAAGTGGATTTTGTAGCTGACCGATCGGACGAGCGCCTTTATATTCAGGTTTGCTATATGCTGACCCCGGAAAATGCCGATCGGGAGTTTGCACCGCTGGAGGCGATTGCGGATAACTATGAAAAATTGGTTTTGTCGGCGGATACCCTGCTGCCTGTCAATCGGGGAGGCATTCGGCAGCGGAATATTATCGATTTTTTACTGGAAAGCTGAGTGCTTTTTTACCAGTACTTTTTTAATGAAAAAAGCGCTTGACAAACCGCCGATCCTTTGCTATGATAACAAGCGTGGAAAAATTGACCAAAGACAGCAGGTGCGTAAGCGCAACGTAGATCAACCTGCCGAGGCTACATAGAAAAGCGAGAGGGGCAAGCCCGCTCTTGGTACGACATGTAATCTCTTTGTTTTTGGCAAAGAGTTTTTTTATTATAAGGAGGTAGTACTGTGCCAAAAGTAGAACAAAAGCAAGCAGTGATCAATGGCATTAAAGAGCATCTGCAGGGCGCTTCTTCGGTCGTGTTGGTTGATTATCGCGGCTTGACCGTTGCACAGGATACGCAGCTTCGGAAAAACCTCAGAGAAGCAAATGTAACGTACCGGGTATTTAAAAACACCATGATGCGTTTTGCCTTTGAAGGAACCGATTTCGCTCAGCTTGACTCCCATTTGGAAGGTCCGAGCGCCGTGGCCATCAGCTATGAGGATGCAACTGCGGGAGCGCGTATTTTGAAAGAAGCGGCTAAGACGATGCCGAACCTGGAATTTAAAGCAGGCGTTGTTGACGGAACCTATTATGATGCGGCTGGAATAGTTAAGATCGCATCGATTCCGGGCAGGAATGAACTGTTGTCCAAACTCTTGGGGAGCTTCCAGTCGCCGATGGCAACCTTTGCCCGGGTGGTCAAAGCGGTCGCCGACAAGGCGGCAGAGCAGGGCGTGGCCAAGGCCGGCGAATTAGAGGCAGCGGCTGAAGAATCCAGCGCAGAATAAGAACAAAAGTACAGAAACCAAAGAAATCAAAAAGTTTAATTGTGGAGGAAATAAGAATGGCTAAATTAACAGTAGCAGAGATTTTAGAGGCAGTAAAGGAATTGTCCGTATTGGAATTGAATGAATTAGTAGAAGCAGCAGAGAAAGAATTCGGCGTATCAGCCGCTGCCGGCGTAGTAGTAGCCGCTGGTGCAGGTGCAGCTGCTCCGGCCGCTGAGGAAAAGACTGAGTTTGACGTTGAGCTGACCGATGCCGGCGCAGAAAAGATTAAGGTTATTAAAGAAGTTCGCGGCATCACCGGTTTGGGTCTGAAGGAAGCCAAAGAATTAGTTGACGGCGCTCCGAAGATGGTTAAGGAAGGCGCAAACAAGGAAGAAGCAGAAGAAATTAAGACGAAGCTGGAAGCAGTCGGCGCAAAGGTAACTTTAAAGTAATTGAAACCGGATTTAGCAGCTTAGCCTGCTAAGGACTATTAGGCATAAATTATCGCGGCATAGAAGAGCGTTTCGGCACTGTCTTTTTGTTTCGATAGATACGCCGAAATGTCTACAATTTATGTGAGGAGAAAATAAAGATGGCAAGAATGAGAGAACCAAGATTTAAGAAATGTCGTAGACTGAACTTAAATGTATGTGGTCATCCAAAAGCGATGAAGCGTGCAGAAAAAGCCGGTCAGGCGAGAGATCGCAAGAAGCTCTCCGAATACGGTATTCAATTGTTGGAAAAGCAAAGACTTCGCGGCTATTACGAGGTCATGGAAAAGCAGTTCCGCCGTTACTTTTTAAAGGCAACGAAGGATGAACAAATTACCGGTACCGCACTCGTTCGGATGTTGGAAACGCGCCTGGATAACTTGGTATACCGGAGCGGTTACGCAACCAGTATTCGTCAGGCCAGACAAATGGTCGGACATGGTCATATTCTGGTTAACGGCAAAAGAATCACTATTCCGTCTTATGCGGTACTACCGGGGGATGTGATTGCTTTGACGGAAAAATCGCAGAGCATCCAGTTGTTTAAGGATAATTTCTTAGGAACGGCCGGATCATATCCGTACTTATCTAAGGATGAGGAAAATTATGCAACGACGCTGATTCGCAATCCGGAAAGAGAAGAGATTCCGATTGAGATTGCCGATCACCTGATCGTCGAGTATTATTCCAAGTTCGTATAAGACAGCAAAG